>CAZVTD010000186.1:0-5070 GCA_964629945.1 uncultured Planctomycetota bacterium
TTCGTATGCATTTGCTGGCACATGCCCCACAGCGAGGCTTGATCCTTACGGACTTGCTTATGCAACGCTCGAAGACTGCCTCACAGATAATGGGTATTATGATTATATTGACTTGGTAATATTGAAGCTAGAGGTTGCTACTGCTATAAATCAGGCGATAAAAGCTTCGCTGGCCGTCAAGGGTGTGCTAGGAGAGTCTATGAATGCTGCCTTAAAAGAGATGACTAGGCTTGAACGCAGGTTTAAACAAATGATGCATATGTATCATAATGCGGTAGGTATGAAGGCTGCCTACAGAATAGAGGCGATCACGGGGGCTAGGTTGGGTTTGATGAACACCGCCCTTGGCACTTGGGTGGGTGCTTGCGGTCTGTTTGGTGAAGAGATCACGAATACGCAGATAGATGCGCGCCGTGAGCTGTTGGAAAAGATAATAGAAGACATGAACACTGAAATGAAGCGAATCGATCAGGCCGCGCGGGAAATACGCAAACTTGACGATGAAATTGAAAAGAAACAAGCCGAGTTTGACAAAGTGGTCAAGGAAGCTGCAGAACTTAGTGACAAAGCGCAGGCTATATACGATGCCTGCAAAGCTGCTTGTTCGAAGGGGGAGAAACATGAGTGAGTGCCCGAGAGATGAGGCCGGAGGCGGCCTGGGGCAAGCAAAGCCGTTGTCCGTTCCGCGGATGACATCAAAGGAGATTGAGAGGATGTTGTGGGTGAGCATTTACCCCGTATTCTTAATATGGATTGTGTTAGCAGCAGTGTTTGTCTTGCTCCGCGGAATTCATATAGATACGGCAATATCAGCGCTTGTTCTATTTGTGTGGACGACCTACTTGGCTGACGTAAAGTTTCGCAAGCGTCTCTTACACAAATGGTTCCATGTTGTCCATGCCGAGAAGCCCGATCGATAAACAGGACTAAAAGCAGAGTTCCGAAGTTCCGGCAAGTTCAGTTCCGAGTTCCGGAGTTCCGAGAGTTCGACAGTTCCGGGGACACCGCATTTAATTCGTAACCTATTATGGCGTCTATGGTTACGTCCGTGACGATCACCATGAAAAGGACTTGCCCGGCGAGGGAATCGATGTTATATTCCTGTATGATGGTTGGCGCTGCATCGAGGAACGCCAGGACGACAACGGCTGGGAAGCCCGAAGACAATACGTCTTCGGGGGGCAGTACCTCGATGAAGTCCTGATCTTTGACACCGACACGGATGATGATGGGGATTGCACGGAAGGGGAAGGCGCGGGCTCGACACGGCACCTGTATTGCAGCAACAACAACTTCAACGTGATGGCGCTGACCGACGCCAATGGGGCAGTGGTCGAAAGGGTGAAGTATGACCCGTACGGTCAGCCGACCTGCACGCGCACGAGCGATTCGGATGTGACGACCGCGTCGCACTTCGCCAATCCCTGGCTCTTCCAGGGCCAGCGGTATTGCTCCGAGACGGGGGTCTACTACTTCAAAAACCGGGACATGAGGCCCGACCTCGGCCGCTTCCTCCAACGCGATCCGCTGGGGTATGTAGATGGGCTCAACCTCTATGGGCAGGAAGGTGGGTCGCCACACCGGTTGGATACATATGGGTTGTCTCCCGACATGCCGGCGCACTCCACCGAGGTGAAGGATAAGTATACTTGGGTTGAGGACGATTCGGATTCGCGACAAGGGCATTGGGAGCCGGAGAACGGATACAACAAAGATCCGCGCCGGGATGAACTTCGTGATCCTTATTGGTCATCGGGGGAATCTTCCCGTGGGAATTGTCTCCGGTTTGCCACATGCAGTCCCGTTCCTGCTGACAGTGAGAGAGCTAAACATCAGGCAATGCCCGGGTCTGCTCCTCGCCCTGACGCTTGGACGGGAGAAAATGTAATGGCTCGGATGGTCGCCAGTGGTGCGGTGACGAAAAATGCAGATGGTTCTTGCCCAGAATGCACATATAAAATTGCGGTATTTGTTTCTCCGGAGGGTCCTGGAAACGTTAATGATTATCACTTTCTACGTCAGGATGGGGATAGCTGGGAGGGCAAGGGCGGTTATGAGGCAGTAACCAATCGTGATGCTTCTGGCAAACCTATAACTGATCCCGCTACGGCAAATATGCACCGCACTTTTACAGCTACTGATCGATATGGTCGTTCTGTCACTATAACGGTTAACTATGAGTTTGTCGGTTATCTGTGTTGGCCGTTCAACAAAAGAATACCCTGAAGGCGTGAAGGAGAGAGGCTATAATGCGTTTTCTTGATCTTGCGGGGTGCTGTGCCTTATTGGGAGTGATCAGCATGGCCTTGCTCTCATGTTCGGGAGAAGCAAAGACGTCTACGCACAACGCGCCCTCGAATGGGGACGGTTCCGACAAGCCTGAGTGGGTTTGGGTTGTGGCGGGATTTCGGACATCATCGCGTTCGACTTCCGGGATCTTGCTTTCTGCGAAAGCAGGGGAAAGGCTCAATGGAGATGAGGTGTTTCGGCGGGCATATTTCTTCCCTGATGTTAAGGGATTGCAAGTTCTTGAAGGACAGGAGGTGTGCGGAGGGCAGGTGGTCACGAAAGATGTGGGGCGTTTTCTTGAAGGGGTGCCTTACTTGGTGGATTATGGGTATGGGGGCGATACTACATCCGGCGGGACCACGCCCGAGACCAGTGATGTTTTCCCGAAAGCATATGGGCTCACAAACGAAAAAGGGTCTTATGACCTGTATCGATTTGGGGGCCAGGCCGACGGTGCTGCTGGCCTGCTCGTATTGCGTATCGATCGGTTGAACAGGCTTCTGACACTTGACGAACTCCTTATGTGGGGGATATTTGTGCGGGATGTAACCCAGGTGGCGTCTTATCCAGGCGCGGTCAACTTGAGCAGAATGTGGATTTTTACGAGGAAAGATTCCGGTATGGTGAAATTCTACGGACCGCTTTTGGAACCATTTCCCGCTGATATGGCGAGCCGAATTCCGAAAAATCGATGACTCGCTAAATTTTTATCAGGTTCCAGGGTCATAGGATTAGGTTGCGAACATAGAAGGTGATGGGTTGTACGCAATATGAACGTGCTGGCTCAACGTGGTACATGTACTGCACGAACAACAACTTCAACGTGATGGCGCTGACCGACGCCAACGGGGCGGTGGTGGAGCGAGTGAAGTATGACCCGTATGGTCAGCCTATCTGCACGCGGACGAGCGACAGTGATGTGACGACCGCGTCGCACTTCGCCAATCCCTGGCTCTTCCAGGGCCAGCGCTTCTGCTCCGAGACGGGGATCTACTACTTCAAGAACCGGGACCAGAGACCCGACCTCGGCCGCTTCCTCCAACGCGATCCGCTGGGATATGTGGATGGGATGAATTTGTATGAGACAGTTATCTCCAATCCGCTGTGTGCGGTTGATCCTGCGGGAACGGACGTTGAAGTGCACCTCACAGAAGCCTGGGGAAGTGGCGGCATAGGAACGCATGCTGCCATATCGATCCGCTTTGATGATGGGCGCATCTTCAACTACGAGACCGTGCCGTACTTGTTTGGCTTGCTTCTGCTGAAACCTTGGGCGAGGGTGGAGAAAAGTACTGGCGAGTATAGGCCGGAGGACCTGAAGAAGAAGACCTTCAAGGTTGTTGAAGGCCACGATAAGGACGAAGAATATAAAGATATCTGCGAGGCGGAGGTTAAGGGGAGGGGGTTCGACTGGGATCCGGTTAAAAACAACTGTGTCCACTGGGTGTGTGGAGTAATTAAGCAAGCGGGGGATGAATGGCCCGTGACCTACGACCTTAACCGTGGGTTGAACAAGGGCAATCCTCGCTACCGACCGCCGACCCCGAGTTGTGGTAAAGCATTAATAAAGTCTCAAGACGAGGCGAGGAAAAAGTTTGTGGAGGAACTGATGAGCAAAAACCTGACCCCAGGTGAGTTTAGGTCTGAGATCGAAAAGTTCACTCGTGAACACCCCGTGATACTGGACTGAGTTGAGGGAGGAACGCATGAACCGCTTCGGCTGTGTTTTCGCACTCGGGCTCTTGGTGCTCTCCTCTTGTGCCGGAACAGGGGAAACGCCGGGCGGACGCCCGGCGCAGGATACGGGGCTCGCGCCGCCTGAACGTAAGGCGCAGGGATACCTGCTCGGCACTTCCTCGGGGAGCGTCTTGGCGGTTTCCGTCGATACGGGCGCAGCACACTATCTTGTGGAGTATCCCAGCCGACATACCGATGTGCTCAACTACCCCGCTATTAACACGCGCTCAAAGACGCTCTTCTACGTGAACCGGACCACCGGACCTGCCATCATGTCTGTGCGTAGCGGAGAGAAGGCGCAGGTCATATATCCATTGCCGGAGGACCAAGACGGGGACATGGTGTGGCTGTTGCCGAGCACTGACGGCAGGATCCTGTACTACTGTTTGTCTGAGGGCGGGCCGTCGACCGTCATGGCCTTTGATTGCGAGGCGAAGAGGGTCCGCCAGGTGTACCTCGGTTGGCTCTGTTCGCCGCGGCCTGAGTGGCTTGACGACACCCATCTGCTCGTTGCCGAGAAGCCGGAAGGGCCGGGGGAGTATGACATCGGACTGGCGATCCTGAACGTCCAGACCGGCGAACTGAAGAGAATCCCTCTCACGAGTTCGTATGGTTGGTTCGCCCTTTCCGAAGACAAAACCAGGCTCTGTGTGCAGGGCAGTGATCGCAGCTACATCATTCGCGAGTACCCGTCTCTGAAAGTGATCCGAACGATCCGCTACGATCAGCTTCCCGGCAAGTACACCGTGGAGGGATTCTGCTTCGTGGGAAACCGGCACCTGGCCATGTACCGGGCGACGGTACCCTCGTGGTTCATGGGGAATACGTACCTGGTGGATATTGAGGATAAGGACTTGAAGGCCCGCAGACTGATAGGGCGAAGGTTGGAAAGCCTGCATTACGTGCCCGAGCCTCTCGAGTGGAAACGTCTCGTGGCAAGGTAGCCGTTGTTGCAGCAGAACGGGGGACATGTAACTCTTTCGCCGTAGCGCGAACTCGACGGCCAGACCTGGGAAGCCCGACGCCAAGGAGCTTGCCCGCCGT
>CAZVTD010000187.1:0-5069 GCA_964629945.1 uncultured Planctomycetota bacterium
CGGCGCCCCCCGCCGCGCTGCGCGCCCCCGACATCCCCACCCACCTCGTCCGCGAGTTCCGCTGGACCCTCGACCGCCTCAAAACCTGATTTTCCGCGCTCCCCGTCCCGCCGTAACCCGTTCCCTGAAATAGCCTTGTGGAGATTCCGCCCCCTCCCGCCGCGCTTCCGCCGCTTTTTCTCAATACCACCACCCCCAACCCGGGTTTCATTTCTTCAGGGGGTGTCCCGCGCTTTTTCTGGGCCTTTGACGGATATAAGCCCGCCCCGTGTCGCACACATAAATGAACGATTTCGCAGGCAGCCTCGTGGGCTCCCTGTGTGCCCGCCGACGCGCGTCGTCCGGGATCTGCTGATCTTGAAATGAAGGAGAAACTCGTGAGCAGGTACGCAGTCGGGGCTTTCGCAGCCCTCATGGTGTGTCTGGCCGCCGGATCGCTCTTTGCCGATTACGATTCGGTCACCGGTCAGATCAAGAGTATCGACGCCGCAGGCGGAAAGCTCGTCATCTCCGTCCGTCAGGGACGTGATGCCGAAGCCAAGGACACCACCTTCCTCGTCGATAAGGACACCACCGTCAGAATCAACCGCGAAAAGAAGGCCCTCGGAGACCTCACCGAGGGAGCCTTCGCCACCGTCTTCTTCAAGGAAGCCGACGGCAACCCCAAGGCCCTCCTGGTCAACGTCATGCAGCGACGCAGTGGCGGTGCCGGTGGCCCGGGTGGCGCGGGTGACGCGGGTGGCGGTGGACGTCGAGGCGGCGCGGGTGCAGGCGGTGCTGACGCCAAGTGATTCTTGCCCCTGGCCTCACAAGAGCAAAGACGAGTCCCGGCGTTCCCGGGACTCGTCTCTTGTACACTCTCATCGACGAAACAAACGACCTGGGTGACTTCGAAGAGGGCTGCGCCGAATGGCGCAAAGCCCACGACGCCGGCAAAACCGGCGTCTTCAGAATTCACGTCAGCGAGATCATCGACTTCGTCGAACAAACCAGGCGCCCCCCCCCACTCTCCTTCCCGGACCGCGCCGTTTCCCACCGAGACATCAGCCCACGACGAAGCAGCTCCAATGCACCGCGTTTCGCCTCCTCCCGTCCCCCGCTGAAATTGATGTTGTGCCAAGCAGATGATAGTGCCATACTCTATTCCGATCTTGCTCTGCACGCCACATGTGTGAGGATTGATGCCAAATGAAATTCCGGGCTTACATAGACGAGGTCGGCAACCCCGACCTTAAGAGTTCCGACAACCCAAACCACCGCTTCCTTAGCCTGACGGCGGTTGTTCTGGAACTTGAACATGTAGCTTCCGTCGTATCCCCTCAGATGGATTGCATCAAGAAGAAGTACTTCGCCTCACACCCTGATGATCCCGTTATCTTCCACCGAAAAGAAATGCTGAATGCCCTCGCCCCGTTTTCCGTTCTTCGCGATCCTGATACCCGCCAGAGGTTCGATGGTGAACTCTTGGGCCTTCTTGACACCTGGGACTACACCGTCATTTCCGTTTGTCTTGACAAGAGGAAGCATCGCGAAACCTACGCCACATGGTGCTACGACCCCTACCACTACTGCCTTGCTATTCTGCTCGAACGGTTTGCCCTGTTCCTTAGGCGCACGGAAACACAAGGCGATGTCATGGCGGAGTCGCGTGGTGGAAAGGAAGACCGACGCCTGAAATTATCCTTCAGAAGATTGTGGGAGAAAGGAACTGACTACGTGTCATTCAAACTTTTCCAGTCCGTTTTCACAAGTCGCGAATTGAAGGTCAAGCCCAAAGCTAATAATATTGCTGGGCTGCAATTGGCCGACCTCTTGGCGCATCCAAGCCGGAATGAGATCCTCCGCGAAAATGGATTACTCACTAAACCGTTGGCCCCATTTGCCCAACAGGTGATCGCCATTCTACAGCGCAAGTACGATTGTCAGGGAGGTCGCGTTTTCGGCAGGAAGTTCCTATGAAAAAGGAGCCCTTGCGGGCTCCCGATGGCCTTCGCCATCCACCTCCGGAATTCCGGATTACCCTTACTCTACCCTCCCACCAGCACACTGTCAACCAAACTAAGGCGAAAAAGGAAGAATTGTTCCACCAACTGCCGCCCGAAAGCTTCACGCACCCAATATTCGTTCCGCTGAAGCATCCCTGCTCCGAGTCCGCGATCTCTTCCCGACGCATCGGATTGAAGTTTCTTCTGCCGTTTAACAAAGTCTGGTTGTTCTCCGTGTCCTCTGTGCCTCCGTGGCAAAACGCTTTCAAAAACATCGCAAATTCGCCCACTTTTTGATCAAATTCGCACCGAATTCGACCGGTTTTGGCGAGTTCGCCGCAAGCCCACCCCCGTTTTTAGCTCAAAAACGCAGTTCCGGACAAGTCTAAGTCTATGTCTGATCTTTGAACTGAGGTTCTATTCGTCGATTCAAGCACGTCTGTACCGCAAGTTCCGGTAGAGATTGTCCAACGGCGTGGGTTTACGGGGTTTCAGAAAGCGGATTGGACGGCTCTTCTATGCGTATAACGGCGTTATTGGGCGATTGGCGGAATCGATTTCGGGCTAGACGTGCTCGACGGCCAGGGCCACCGCACCCCCGCCCCCGAAGCACACCGCCGTCACCGCGTGGGTCGTCTTATAGCGTTTCATGGCATAGAGTAACGTCACCAGGATGCGTACGCCCGCCGAGCCCAGCGGGTGCCGGAACGCCACCGCGCCCCCGTGCACGTTCAACGTAACTCCAGGCCACTTCTCGGCATACAGCAGAAGCTGCATCCCGAACGACTCATTCATCTCCATCATCGGCCACTCGGCCTTCATCCCGGCGGCGTTCAAGGCGCCCCGCAGTTCCTCGACCACCTTGACCGGCACCTCCACGAACTCGCCGGGGCCGCAGTCGATCCGCGCGTATCCCGTCAGCCTGGCCATCGGCGTAACACCAAGTTTCTCAAGGCCTTGCGCATCCGCCAGCACCACCGCCGCCGCGTTATCCGCCAGGCCCGGGCAGTTGTAGGGCGTGCACACGCCATCGGACCAGTCCCGCAGCCGATCCAGCTCCTCGTCGCTGGCGAACTCGTCTTTGGTCTCGCGGCCGATCGGCGTTATCTCTTCGTCCAGAAAGCCTTTACGTTGAGCCTCGCGGGCCTTCCGGTGGCTCTCGGCGGCCACCTCATCGACCATCTTGGGCAGCCAGCCCCGCCGGGCGGCGTATTCCTCCGCGTAGTCCTTCATGAGCTTGCCCGGGTCGAACGGGCAGACCAGCCCGTCGTAGATGTTCGCCTCTTTGATTTTCGCATCCTGAAGCTGCATAAAGAGTTCCATGAAACCATCCAGCGACTTCGGCGGCTTCAGGAAGAACTCATGTCCCCGGACCTTGCCCACGAGGCGCTTGGCGTCCGGCAGCTTCGGCCCCAGCAGATAGGGCGACATGGAGCGCGATTCCATCCCCCCGGCCACCACCGCGTGGGCTGTCCCGGAAAGGATGGAGTTGACGCCCATCATGATGGCGCTGACCCCGGAGGAGCAGACCGTGTTAACCAGTGTGGCCGGAACATGTTGCGGAATCCCGGCGCCCACGGAGGCCTGCTTGGCGGGGGCCTGTCCGAGTCCGCCCGTGACGACATTGCCCATGAAAACCTCGTCGATGCCGTTCGGGTCGATGTGGGCCTTTGCGAGTGCGCCTCGGATGGCGTGTGCCCCCAGCGCGGTGGCCGACACGTTGGCAAGGATGCCGTCGAAGGCGCCGACGGGCGTGCGAGACGCCGCGGCGATGTAGATGGGACGGTCGTTCAGGATTCGGTGCATCTTGTTCCCCTTCAAGGGCTTATCGGAATGGCCTGCCTGCGAGGTTTCCCTTGTAACCTGTCCGGGCGCAAAAATCAATTGTTAAACCGATGCGAGCGGCGGCAAGGACCTGTAGATGTGCGGAAAATTGAGGATACAATAATCGGGAGCAACGGAAGCCCTTTGAGGCGAAGGGGATTCGAGATGAAGATCGACAGGAAGACCCGCTGGATCGTCATCGGTGCGACGGCTGTCGTGCTGTATGGGTTGACGTGGGTCGGAGGGCCCGCGCGGTATTCGCAGGACGTCAAGGCGTACGCGCAGGAGTTGTATGATCGTGTAGCGCGGAATAATCGCGAGATGGCGGCGGAGATGGCCAAGGAAGGGATCGAGGGGTTCAAGCCGGTGCGTGTGCATGAAGATGGGCCTGATTGCGAGGTGAAGTGGTGCGTGCCGATTTTTCCGGGGGTTATGCTCGCCGATTCCCGGTATTCGATCGGTCCGGGCTGGTATCACCAGGGGGTGTATGTGGTGGTGTACTATGGATGGGGGACCTGGGAAACCCTGGGTCGGATCCGATCTTCATCGGGGGTGCAGGCGTTGATGCAGGCCCCGGCGTAGTCCCGATAGACCGGATCGGGACCAGGCCGAGGTAACTCTACGAACCAGAGGACGGGGCGGCCCGTCCGGACAGGGAGTGAAGTTTCAGATATCAAGGGAATGGAGATGAAGAGCAATTGGGCGGTTGCGAGTGCGGTGTTGTTGATGTTGGGGGGTGGATTGGTGTACGGCGCGATGACGCCTGAACAGAAGTCGGAGGCGGAGCAACTTGTCAAGCAGCTTGGGGCCAAAGGGGAGGAGACAAGGGAAGCCGCGACGAAGAAGCTGATCGAGATGGGGCCGGACGTGGCAGGGATGGTGAGGGCGGAGCTGGAAAGGACAGTGGACCCGGAGGTGAAGAAAGCCTGCGAGCAAGTGTTGTCGGATGTGAGGCTGGTGGAGAAGCGTGTGAAACTTCTGGGACGAATTCCCGAGGGAGGGGATGGGCTGCAGGTGAGTCCGGATGGGAAGCACATGGCGTGCATCGTCATGCGCGGAGAGAAGAGGACATTCTGGCTGGACGGGAAGGAGAGCGAGGCGTACGACAGGATGTCGATGGTGTGGTTCTCGGAAGACTGGCAGCATGTATTCTACTCGGCAGAGCAGGGGGAGAAACGGTTTGTGGTGAAGGACGGGAAACGGGGGCCGGATTTCGGCATGGTGTCGGACCTGATGATGTCCGAGGATGGTCTGAGGACA
>CAZVTD010000188.1:0-5058 GCA_964629945.1 uncultured Planctomycetota bacterium
GTGGTTGATGATGAGTGAGCGGTCCATGTCGATTTCGATGTCGTCACCGGGTTGGGCGTCGCGGGCGGCGTCGGGGGATTCGAAGATGGGGAGTCCGATGTTGATGGCGTTGCGGAAGAAGATGCGGGCAAAGGTGTGGGCGATGACAGCAGAGACGCCCGCGGTCTTGATGGCCAGGGGGGCGTGCTCTCGGGAGGAGCCGCAGCCGAAGTTGGTTCCGGCGACGATGAAGTCCCCGGGACGGGCGTTCTTGATGAAGCCGGCGTCAATGTCCTCCATGCAGTGGGAGGCAAGCTCCGCCGGGTCGGAGGTGTTGAGGTAGCGGGCGGGAATGATTTCGTCGGTGTTGACGTTGTCGCCGTATTTGTGGACTTTTCCTCGCATGGGTCTCTCCTGTCAGGGGAAGAAGGGGGTATTGTAGCGAGGGCGAGGGCGTCTGTCCAGTGAGTTCAGGGGGCGAAGGTCAACGGGTGGGTGCCGCGTTCCGGTCGGCCGCCGGGAGCGGCTGGACGGTGATGACGACGCGGACGAGCCGGTCGAGGGAAGAGCTTTCGGCTTCATTCTCGGCAGGCTTGGGGGCAGGCGCCTGACCTTCGGAGAAGGAAACGCCCCGGGCTTGTCCACCCAGGAGGGTCTTTCGGCGTGTGGTGTCGTAGCCGGAGGATTGTTCGCCGGTCTTCAGGTCGTCGATGTCCGCCAGGAGGACGCAGAGTTCGCGGAGGGACATGGTGAGGACGATCTCCTGGGGTCCGGTCTGTGTCCCTGGGGAGCCCAACACGTTCTGCTGGATGACGAGGCATTCGGGGGAGTCGTTCTTCTGCTGCATGGCGGTCTGATCGGTCGGGGTCGGCCGGGAGGCCACATTCTGCTGAAGGGCTTCTTTCTGGTCGATCGTGCGTTCCGCTTCCGTGCGGGACGCCGGGTCGGTGGATGCCGCCTTGAGCTCGGTCTTCGGGGAGACGGCTTCCTCGGCGGCGTGTTGTTTGGGTTGAGTCGCGGGGCTTTCGGCCACGTCCTTGTTGACTTCGCTGCGTGCGACGATCGGGGACTCGGTCATTCTGTATTGCTCGCCCGCCTTTTTGGCGATCTCGGGCGTGCCAAGATCGGTCTGGGCGAGTCCGCGGACCCTGGCGTCGGCCAGTGCCCGGTCACGAATGTCGAGTCGAGCGAGGGTTTTTTCGACGGTCTGTCGTGTGAGATCGGGGTCCGCCGAGGTGAGGACGATGCGGATTTCGGGGGCACCGGTCAGGGTGGCGTTGGTCGCGGCGTCGAGGTAAGCCCGTTCCGAGGTTTTGCCTTCCGCGAGTTTTCCGGGCTGGTTCGTCTCGTCGTTTTCGAGTCTGTCCCTGTCCGATAGAGCCAGCATGCCGGAGGCGCGTTTTTCGTAGTGTTGTGCACTTCCGGCTATCTCGTCGGAGCGGGGCGAGGAATTGGTGGTGGGTGCGGGCATTTCGGGATTGTAGAAGGTGACCCAGGCGACGGCGAGGATGAGTGCGGCGGCGGCGAGACTTCAGGCGGCGGTGATGAAGCGGAACCTTCTGGGCCGGGGCGGGGCGGGCGCGGCGTGGTCGAGAAGCGACTGACGTGCCATGTATTCGTTGATCTCGGCGAGGAGATCCGCGGGGGCATTGACCCTTGGGAGTGTGCCGAGGAGTGCGGCGGTCTGACGAAGCTCTTCGCACTGTCGGGCACAGGCCGGGCAGTCAGCCAGGTGATCCTCGACGACGGTACGAAGCTCAGGGGAGAGCTCGCCATCGAGGTAGGCGGAGAGATGTTCGCAAACGGTTTCGCACTTCATGATACGAGGTCCTTAAGTTTTTCACGCAACAACAGACGAGCCCGATGGAGACGGGACTTCACGGTCCCGGCGGGAATGCCGGTGACCTGTGCGATCTCGCCATAGTCCAGCCCTTCGACATCCCGCAGGATCACGACCACCCGGTGCTCCGCATCGAGGGTGTTGATGGCCTCGACGATGCGCTGGTGCTGTTCGTGTCGGATGAGTCGCGCCGTGGGGTCGTTGCGAAGGGAATTGTCCAGGAGTTCCCGTCGCGTCTGTCCGGACGCTTCCTGCAAATCCTCCATGCTGGTTTCGGGTCGTCGCGACCTGGCCTTTCGAGCATCGAGGGCCGCGTTGACCACAATCCGGTACAACCACGTGTAAAAGGCCGACGTCCCGCGGAAACTGTCCAGCGACTCGAAGGCCCTGATGAAGGCGGTCTGGGTGGTGTCCCGGGCCTCGTCAAAGTTGCCCAGCAGGCGATAGGCCAGGTTGAAGGCCCTGTCCTGGTACCTGCGGACGACGTCGGTGAAGGCCTGTCGGTCTCCGGCCCGACACCGTTTGAGCAGTTCGAGGTCCTGAGAAGCACCCTCATGCACGGGGCAGTTCTCCGCTCAGAGGATTAGACACCGGGTTTCAAAAACGGTTCCGGGAAAAACCGGGGGAAAAAGGGGCGACTGCGCACGTTTTTCTCAACCTATTGCTGTATAACGGGTTGCGTCGGCTCCTGGGGCGGCTTTGTTTCGGGTGGACGGACGACCAGGAGGGCGGAATCGAGCATTTCCTTGGTCTGGCTGACGACCTCGGCGGGGTGCTGGCCTTCCAGAGGGGCGACGTCGAAGCTCATCTGGCCGAGGCGTACCCTGCCCTCACTGAGGAAGCCGATGCGGAAGAGATCGGAGAGAAATTGCTGAAGCTGTTCGTATCCGATTTCGCCGTCGGGGATGGCGAGGGGAGGATGCTGGTTGCCATAGGCCGGGTGTGCGGGGTTTTTGAGGACGCAATTGCCGATCCGTACGGCGGAGAGGCAGTCTTTGGCGGTTTCGAGGGCGGAGGCAGGGGTTTCCTCCAGGAGCGGGAGGTGGGCGAGGTTGAGGACGAGTCCGAAGTCGGGATGGCGGCTCCGGAGCTGGCGGGCGAGCTCGACGGCTTCGGAGGTGGGTCCGAGGAGTTGGTTGGCGGCAAAGGGCTTACGGTCCCAGGTTTCCAAGAGGATGGGCATGGCGGCTTTGGCGGCGACGTAGGCACAGAGTTCGTCCAGAGAACGGAGGAACTGCTGGAGCGCAGCGGGGCGCTGGTCGGGTCCGGGGTCGGGTCCGGAGAGAAGAGAGAAGGCACAGGCATCCCATTCGAGGGCCTGATCGATGGCCTGCTTGCAGATTTTGAGGGCATGGACACGGACGGCGTTGTCCAAGGCGGCGAGATTGAGCTTTCGTGCGCGCTGGTAAGGCTGGACGGCAAAAAGGACGGAGAGGTTGGAGCTGCGCGCGGCTTCGACGGCCTGGGCCCGGGCCGTTGGGTCGGAGATCCAGGTGACATCGACGGCGTCAAAGTATCCGTCGGCACCGATCTCGTCGATGACCTGGGCCATGGTGATGCCGCCGGTGAGGAGTGCGGGGTAGGTGGTGTAGGTGACGACGCTGAGACGGGCGAAATCCTGAATTCTGGGCTGCATAACGCTCTCCGCTGCTGGACACGTTCGGGAGTCTTTCGGGGAGGGATTATAGCATTGAAGGGCGTTATGGCATAGAGAAAGCTCGTGCGAAAAGCGGAACGGCAGATTTTGCGGGGAAAAAGGGTCGGGAAGCGACGTCCGAGCGGGATTTTGGAGTTCTCATCGGGCGGTTTATGCTCTAAGCTATGGGCGTCCGTTGGGTCCAACCTTGAGAAAAGAGGGACGTCATGAGCAGCGCGAAGCATGTGGTGATTCTGGGAAGCGGTCCGGCCGGGTACGTGGCGGCAATCCGTGCGGCACAACTCGGGATGAAGGTGACGGTGGTGGAAAAAGACCGGCTGGGCGGGGTGTGTCTGAACCGGGGATGTATTCCGACGAAGGCGCTGCTGGCGGCGTCGGCCCTGTACGAAGGGGTGGAGCGGGGCAAACGAATGGGGGTGAAACTGGAGGCGGGAGCCCCGGATTGGGCGGCGATGCAGATGCACCAGCAGCGCGTGGTGGGGCGGCTGGTGAAGGGGATCGAGGCGCTCTTCGCGGCACGGAAGGTGGAGGTGGTGCGAGGGGAGGCCTCGTTTGTGGACGCGCACACGCTTCGGGTGAAGCCAACGGAGGGCGAGGCGGTCGAAGTGAGCGGGGACGCGGTGCTGGTGGCAACGGGCAGCGAATCGGCACGCCCGAAATGGCTGGGGTTCGGAGAGGACGGGACGCCTCCCTTTGCGGGGGTGATGACGAGCGATGAGGCGCTTCGGATGGGGAAAATCCCGTCGAGCGTGCTGGTGGTGGGAGGGGGATACATCGGGTGCGAGTTCGCGAGCCTGTGGACGGACCTGAAGGTGAAGGTGACGGTGGTGGAGATGCTGCCGATGCTGATGACGTCGTTCGACGAGGACGTGTCGAAGGTGCTGTGGAAGTCGCTGAAACGACGCGGGACGAAGATTCTGCTGGAGACGAAGATCGAGAAGCTGACGCCCTGCGACGCGGGGGTTCGGGCGGAACTGAGCAGCGGAGACGCGGTGGAGGCGGAGGCGGCGTTGGTGGCGGTGGGACGCCGATCGAACGGGAACGTGGCGGGACTGGCGGAGATCGGGGTGAGGGTGGACAAGGGGGTGGTACCGGTGGATACGCACTGCCGAACGAACGTGGAGGGGGTGTACGCGGCGGGAGACGTGACGGGACAGATTCTGCTGGCACACTACGCGTCGCACCAGGGGATCGTTGCGGTGGAGACCATGGCGGGGCTGGACCGCGAGACGAACCTGGGAGAGGTGCCGGGGTGCGCGTTCACGAACCCCGACGCGGCAAGCGTGGGACTGACGGAGGCACAGGCGCGCGAGACGCTGGGCGAGGTGAAGGTGGGACGCTATGAGTTCGCACACCTGGGCAAGGCGGTGGCTTCGGGCGAGACGGACGGGTTCGCGAAGATCATCGCGGACGGGAAGACGGATCGGGTTGTGGGACTGCACGTGGTGGGTGCGCACGCGGAAAACCTGATCCAGGAGGGGACGCTGGCACTGCGGATGGGCGCGACCCTGACGGACCTGGCGGAACTGATCTACCCCCACCCGACGATGAGCGAGGCGATTCAGGAGGCGGCACTGGACGG
>CAZVTD010000189.1:0-5011 GCA_964629945.1 uncultured Planctomycetota bacterium
ACCCAGATCGATCACATCATTGTTTCGCGGTATGGGATCTTCGTGATTGAAACAAAGAACATGAGCGGCTGGATTTACGGGAAGGCGCATGACGCGGAATGGACGCAGAAGTTTCCAAGGCGTTCCCACCGGTTTCAGAACCCGTTAAGACAGAACTACAAGCATACGGCGACGCTGGCCGAGGTGCTTGGGGTTGAAGCGGACAAGATGCAGTCGATTGTGCTGTTCATCGGGGATGCGAAGTTAAAGACGGTCATGCCTAAGAACGTCATGGTGGGCGGATTGATCCGTTACATCAAGTCATATCATGACGAGGTGTTGAGCGAGGAAGAGGTTGGAAGAGTTCTGAAGACCATCGAGACGAAGCGATTGACGCCTGGGCTGAGAACCCATTTTGCCCACGTGGAGCACGTGAAAGGGATCCAGGAGGGAAAAGCGAAGTCGGGGCGGAAAGACTTCGGGGAAAAGTCCTACTAACAAGATTGAGAGGGGAGGTAAAACGGGCGGACGGGAGGTCCGCCCGGGTTTTGTACGGGGAGGAAGAAGCCCTGTTATGAGGTTATTCGGCGCGGAGGAATTCTTTGTACATCCGGGTGTAGGTTCCGCCTTTGGTGAGGAGTTCGTCGTGTGTGCCTCGTTCGACGACGCGGCCATCCTCGATGACGAGGACCTGGTTGGCATGACGGACGGTGGAGAGTCGGTGAGCGACGACGAAGGTGGTCCGGCGTTCGATGAGGCGCTCGAGGGCCACCTGGATGCGGTGCTCGGTGGCGGAGTCCACGGACGATGTGGCCTCGTCAAGGACGAGGATGCGGGGATTGGCGACCATGGCGCGGGTGAAACAGACGAGCTGTCGTTCGCCCGCGGAAAGGGATTCGCCCCGCTCGGAGACTTCGGTCTGGTAGCCATTGCGGAGATTGGCGATGACGTCGTGTGCGCCGATGATTTTTGCGGCGTTGATGACCTCGTCGTCGGTGGCGTCGGGTCGTGCGAAGCGGATGTTGTCCATGACGGTTCCGGAGAAGAGGAAGGCGTCCTGAAGGACGATGCCCATCTGTGCGTGGAGGGAGTGGAGGGTGACGTCGCGGACATCGCGGCCGTCGATGAGGACGCGTCCGGCGGTGGCGTCGTAGAAACGGCAGAGGAGATTGATGGTGGAGGATTTTCCGGCGCCTGTGGGTCCGACGAGTGCGACGGTTTCGCCGGGACGTGCGGAGATGTTGATGTCGTGGAGAATGAGCTTGTCGGGATTGTAGGCGAAATCGACGTGGTCGAAGACGACGTCGCCCCGGATGGGGGGGATGGGCTGTGCGTCGGGGCGGTCCTGGACGTCGGGCTGCGTGTCGAGGAGTCCGAAGATTCGTTCGCCGCCTGCCATGGCGGAGAGGGCCTGGTTGTAGAGGTCACCGAGCTGACGGATGGGACCGAAGAACATGCCGAGCGCGGCGATGAAGGCGAGGATGTCCTCGGGGGTCATGGGGGCAGGGAGCTGGCGGTAATAATCGGCGACGGAGCGCAACGAAGGCATGACGAAGGAGAGGATGGTGAAACTGTCTGCAAGGGCGACGTTGGCGGCGGAGGCGGGTCCATGGACGCCGGCGTAGAAGTAGACGGCGGCGGAGCCGAGTGCGCCGATGAGCCCGACGATGCCGAAGTAGAGGTTGAAGCGGACGATGGCGCGCATGCGAGCGGCGTAGTGACGACGGCCGAGTTCGTCGAAGGTTCGGAGGTTGTCAGCTTCGCGAGTGAAGGCCTGTACGACGCGGATGCCCTGGATGTTTTCGGCGAGGTTTGCGGTGAGACGCGAGACGCGCAGTCGGAGCTCGCGCCAGGCCTGGATGACCCAGGGCTCGAAGATCCAGGTGGTCAGCGCGAGTGCGGGGGCGACGAAGGAGACGATGAGGAAGAGGCGCCAATTGAGCCAGAGCATGTAGATCATGACGATGAAGACCTGGAGGACGGACCAGACGACGGCAGGGATGGCCCATGCGTAGATCTGCTCCATGGTTCCGATGTCGGAGGTCATGCGGGAGATGAGGTAGCCCTGCTTGGTGCGGTCGAAGAAGGAGATGGAGAGGCGCTGGAGGTGATTGAAGATGGCCATTCGGAGGTCGTGTACGACGGTCTGACCGAGACGGCTGGAGAGTCGGTCGGAGATGGCTTCGAGGAGACAGAATCCGCCGCCGAAGGCGACCATGGCGAGGGCGAACCAGAAGGTGTGCGGGACGTCGCCGAGACGTGCGTATTTGGTGGTCATGCGGAGGAGGAGGACGCCGGCGGTGGAGGAGAGGAGCGTGGAGCCGACGATGAGGAGGATGATGAGAGTGAGCTGGGGCCGGTAGGGTTTGAGATAGGAGAGGATGCGCCAGACGAGCTTTGCGCGCATGGGCTTCTGGTGGACTTCCTCTTCGGAGTCGAAGCGGTCCTGGTATGGGAGATCGACTTCGCCCGCACGGGGCTTGGGACGCCGTGAGAAGCGGAGGATTCGGGCTTTCATGAGGCACCTCCGTCGGTGATGGGGGGCGGGGCGTCGATGTGTCCGTCGGCGGCGAGACGGATTTCGTCGTCGCGGAACTGCATGTCGTAGATTTCGCGGTAGAGTCCGCCTTTGGCGAGGAGCTGGTCATGGGTGCCAAGCTCGGCGATGCGTCCGTGGTCGAGGACGGCGATGAGGTCGGCGCGGCGGACGGTGGAGAGACGGTGGGCGATGACGAAGGTGGTGCGGTTGTGGGCGGCCTGCATCATGGTCTGGTGGATTTCACGCTCGGTCCTGGGATCGACGGAGGAGGTGGAGTCGTCGAGGATGAGGATTCGCGGGTTGGGGAGGACGGCGCGTGCGATGGTGAGGCGCTGACGCTGGCCGCCTGAGAGGGTGACGCCCCGTTCACCGATGATGGTGCGGTATTGTTCGGGGAGCTGTTCGATGAATTCGTCGGCGCGTGCGAGCCCGGCAGCGAGCTTGACGGCTTCGATGTCGGCGTCGGGGTCTCCGTAGGCGATGTTGTCGAAGACGGGCGCGGAGAAGAGGAAGGATTCCTGGAAGACGAGGCCGATGTTCTGACGGAGGGAGCGGAGGGTGACGTCGCGGAGATCGGTGCCGTCGATGAGGATCTGGCCGGAGGCGGCGGCGTAGAAACGCGGGAGGCGCGAGGCGAGGGAGGATGTTCCGGGGCCGGGGGGGCCGACGAGTGCGATCATCTGCCCGGGTCGGGCGGTGAGGTTGATGTCGTGGAGGACGGTTTTGTCGGGGGTGTAGCCGAAGGAGACGTTACGGAATTCGACGTGTCCGGGTCCGGGGGGCAGATCGGGGGCGTCGGGTTTTTCGACGACTTCGGGGACGAGGTCGAGGACTTCGAAGACGCGGTCGCCCGCGGCGACGGCACGCTGGAGATGGGAGACGAGACGGCCGAGTCCGTGGAGTCGGAAGGCGATCTGTCCCTGGACCATGAAGAAGATGATGACGGTGCCGACGGTGACGCCCGGTGCGGCTTCGGGAGGCACGCCGGCGGCGATGGCGAGGTCGCGCTGATGGATGAGGCGTGCGCCGGCGACGAAGGTGAGGGCCATGGCGATGCTGATGAGGAAACGGATGAAGGAGCCGTGTGTGGTCCACTGTTTGACGGCGACCATGACGCGTGAGATGATGCCCTGGGATTTGTCCTGGAACTTGTCGGTCTGGGGTGCTTCCTGTGCGAAGCCTCGGACGACCCGGACGCCCGAGATGTTCTCCTGGAGGACGGTGGTCATCTGGCCTTCCTGCTGCTGGACGTCGAAATAGCTTTTTCGGACGCGTCCGGCGAGGATTCCGGTGAGTGCGGCGGCCAGCGGGAGTGTGGAGATGGACCAAAGGGCGAGCTGCCAGGAGAGGGCGAACATGATGGAGAGAGCGGCGACGTAGACGACGGTGATCTCGACGAGCATGAAGGCGACCATGCGGTAGAAACCTTCGACCTGGTTGATGTCCTCGATGGCGCGGGAGATGATCTGTCCGGAGGATTCGCGCTCGTGGTATCCGATGGAGAGCCGCTGGAGGGTGTCGAAGATGAAGGCGCGCATGTCCCACATGGCGTGGCCGGTGGCGCGTGTCTGGGTCCAGGCACGCAGGAGGGAGAGGACGGCGCCGAGGAGTGCGGCGAGGATGGCGAGGGTGCCATACCCGGCGAGACGGTCGTAGCGGGCATTGTTGAGGTCGTCGGCGACGTATCCTGTGAGGAAAGAGGCGACGAAGGTGAGGGCGGTGACGACGAGATGGAGGAAGACGGCGACCGACATCCAGGCCCAGTAGGGACGTACGAAGGCCAGGAGCCTGCCGATCATTCGGAAGGAACTGGTTTTCTTCTGGGGTTGATCGTCCTCTTTGCCGTCGGTGGTCACCGCTGCCGTTCCCGTGAATTCACCCGCCTTCGCCCGGAAGGACCGTCCCTTGGGACGGGGAGGAAGGGCGTGTTGTCTTCCCCCGAACTGGAGAGAACCCAATGCTTCGGCGGGTTCCGCCTCTTCTGCTGTTCGAAGCCCCGCCCCTTGGGGCGGGGAGGCTTCACCTGCCCGAACCGGACCTGGGGCCGAGGGAGGGATTCAATTCGAAAGGTCCACTGCCAAAAGGTTGTCTTTCCCTTTTGTCTAGCATGGGAAAAAGGGGTTGTCAAGTCTGAGAAATGAGGAGGATGTTTGTGGAGGGTCGATGAATGGCAGGCGAGAAGGGATCAAGGTGCATCGGGACGGTTGAGCTGGAAGGCGGCGAGGACGGGAAAGTGGTCGGAGGCGCCCTGCTGGATGACGCGGACGTCGATGAGGCGGAGGTGGGTGGAGTAGAGGACGTGGTCGTAACGCTGGCGGAGGGTGACGACGTGGGCGGTGGAGGTGTTCCAGCGCCAGGTTTCGGTGGAGGCGTCGAGGTATGAGAGGACGTCGGTGAAGCCTTTCCGGGTCAGCCAGGCGACGGCGGGGTCGTTGTCGTTCTCGTTGAAGTCGCCGAGGATGAGGGTGGGGAGGTCTGGATCGAGGCGGGGGT
>CAZVTD010000190.1:0-4881 GCA_964629945.1 uncultured Planctomycetota bacterium
TCCGGCTTTCTGGTTCGGGAACTGAGCCGTCGATCCTCCAACTGGCGCAGCCAACAGGATCTGGGGGAGGTCCTGAACGCCCAGGGCGTCATCGGCATGGCAGGCCTCGACACCCGTGCCCTGGTGAGGCATATTCGGCTGGCCGGGGCGATGAAGGCGGCGCTCTCGACGGAAGTCCTTTCCGAAAAAGCCCTTGTGGAGATCGCGCAGAAATCCCCGGGATTGGTGGGGCGGGATCTGGCCTCCGGCGTGTCCTGTACGGAGGCTTACGAATGGACCGAATCACTGCCGAATTCGACGCAAATCAAGCCGAAATTCAACGTTTCCGTGCTTGATTTGGGGGTCAAACGGAACATCCTGCGCTGCCTGGTTTCCGCCGGATGTCGTGTCCGGGTCGTCCCTTACGGCAGTTCCGCCGAAACCATCCTCGCCGACGCCCCGGACGGGGTGATGATCTCGAATGGACCGGGGGATCCGGAGCCGCTGTCCGGGGTGATCCGACAGACGCAGGCGCTGTTGGGCAAGGTGCCGGTGGTCGGGATCTGCATGGGACCCCAGATTGTGGGGCAGGCGTGGGGGGGGAAGACGTTCAAGCTGCGTTTCGGACACCATGGCTGCAATCATCCTGTCCAAGACGTCGCCTCCGGAAAGGTGCAGATCACCAGTCAGAACCACGGATTCTGCGTGGATATCGATTCTTTGGACCGTTCGGCGGTCGAAATCACCCATATCAACCTGAATGACCAGACGCTGGAAGGATTTCGACACAAGGAACTGGCCTGTTTTGCGGTGCAGTATCATCCGGAAGCCGGACCCGGGCCGCACGACGCGCGACACCTGTTCGACCGGTTTGTGCAGCTGATGGACAAGGGGTCCTGGCAGGGAGTGTGAGGTTCGATGCCCAAGCGGACAGACATAAAGAAGGTGTTCATCATCGGTTCGGGACCGATCGTGATCGGACAGGCCTGCGAGTTCGACTATTCGGGCTCGCAGGCGTGCAAGTCGCTTCGGGAAGAGGGCTACTCGGTGGTCCTTCTGAACTCGAACCCGGCGACGATCATGACGGACCCGGAGAGCGCCGAGCGGGTCTACGTCGAGCCGATCAACCCCGAGGTGGTGGAGAAGATCATCCTGGCGGAGAAACCCGACGCGATCCTGACGACGGTGGGCGGTCAGACCGCGCTGAACGTGGTGACGGCGCTGGCGGACGCGGGAACTCTGGAGCGGCTGGGTGTGGAATGCATCGGTGCGGACCCGGTGACGATCCGGAAAGCGGAAGACCGGGGACTGTTCAAAGAGGTGGCGGCGGAAGCCGGGGTCGAGGTGCTGCGCAGCGTGCTGGTGCACTCGATGGAAGAGGCGCTGCGGTTCACGGAAGAGGTGGGCTGCCCGCTGGTGCTGAGGCCCTCCTTTACGCTGGGCGGCACAGGGGGCGGGGTGGCGTACAACGTCGAGGACCTGGAAAGCATGGTGAAGTCGGGTCTGGAACAGAGCCCGGCGAAGTCGGTGCTGCTGGAAGAGTCGGTGCTGGGATGGAAAGAGTTCGCACTGGAGGTGATGCGGGATCGTGCGGACAACGTGGTGATCGTGTGCACGATCGAGAACTTCGACCCGATGGGCGTGCACACGGGGGACTCGATCACGGTGGCGCCGGCGCAGACGCTGACGGACCGGGAGTACCAGGCGATGCGGGACGCGTCGATCCGGATCATGCGGGCGACGGGACTGGATTGCGGGGGGTGCAACATCCAGTTCGCGGTGAACCCGGTCGACGGCCGGATGGTGGCCATCGAGATCAACCCGCGTGTATCGCGTTCGTCGGCGCTGGCCAGCAAGGCGACGGGTTTTCCGATCGCGAAGATCGCGGCGAAGCTTGCGGTGGGGATGACGCTGGACGAGATTCCGAACGACATCACGCGCAAGACGCCAGCGTGTTTCGAACCGACGATCGATTACTGCGTGGTGAAGATTCCGCGGTTCACGTTCGAGAAGTTCGCCAAGGCCTCGGAGACGCTGACGACGTCGATGAAATCGGTGGGCGAGGCGATGGCCATCGGCCGGACGTTCAAGGAAGCGCTCCAGAAGGGACTGCGGTCGCTGGAGACGGGGCGGTCGGGCTTCGGGGTAGACGGTCGCGAGCGCACGTATGATGCCCGGGAACTTCAGAGGCGGCTGTCGACGCCGAACCCGGAACGGATCTTCGCGCTGCGCCAGGCGATCATGGAGGGGATGACGGTCGAGGCACTGTCGAAGCTGACGATGATCGATCCGTGGTTCCTGGAGAACCTGGCCGAGATCGTGAGGTCTCAGGAGGCGCTGCGGGCGAACGAGGGAGCGCTGCGGGGACGTCAAATCCGTGCGGCGAAGCAGTTGGGCTTGAGCGACAAGCAGATCGGGATTCTGCGCGGGCGCAGCGAGGCGGACATCCGCCGGGCGAGGAAGCGAGCGGGAATCCGTGCCTCATACAAGCTGGTGGACACCTGTGGCGGGGAGTTCGAGGCGTTCACGCCGTATTACTACTCGACGTATGATCTCGAGGACGAGCGTCGGGCGAGCGAGCGTCGGAGCGTGATCATCCTTGGGGGTGGGCCGAACCGCATCGGCCAGGGGATCGAGTTCGACTACTGCTGCTGTCACGCCTCGTTCGCACTGCGCGAAGCGTGTTTCGAGAGCATCATGGTGACCTGCAACCCCGAGACGGGGAGCACGGACTACGACACCTCGGACAAGCTGTACTTCGAGCCGCTGACCATGGAAGACGTGCTGAGCATCATCGAGGCCGAGAAGCCGATGGGGGTGATCATCCAATTCGGCGGACAGACCCCGCTGAACCTGGCGGTGCCGCTGAACCGTGAAGGGGTGACGCTGCTGGGGACCAGTGCGGACGCGATCGACCGGGCGGAAGACCGGAAACGGTTCCAGGCGGTGCTGAAGAAGCTGGGGCTGCGTCAGCCGGCCAACGGGACGGCCCGGTCGGTGGAGGAAGCCGCGCGCGTGGCCCGACGGATCGGTTATCCGATCCTGGTGCGTCCGAGCTACGTTCTGGGTGGTCGTGCGATGGAGACGGTGTACACCGAAGGAGAGCTTCAGGGGTTCATCGAGCGAGCGGTTCAGGTGAACCCGGAGCACCCGGTTCTGATCGACAAGTTTCTGCAGGACGCCATCGAGATCGACGTGGACGCGGTGAGTGACGGGACCGACACGATCGTGGCGGGCATCATGGAGCACATCGAAGAGGCGGGCATCCACTCGGGGGATTCGTGTTGCGCACTGCCGGCGTTCACGCTGGGACAGAGCACCATCGAAGAGGTGAAGGACGCGACGCGACGCCTGGCGGCGGAACTGAAGGTCAAGGGGTTGATCAACATCCAGTACGCCGTGCGGGACGACATGGTCTACGTGCTGGAGGTCAACCCGCGTGCTTCGCGGACGGTTCCCTTCGTCAGCAAGGCGTCGGGTATCCCGTGGGCGAAGGTGGCGACGAAGGTCATGGTGGGCAAGACGCTGAAGGAGCAGGGCTTCACGAGCGATCCGGAATATCCGTATTCGTCGGTGAAGGCCCCGGTGTTTCCGTTTTCACGATTTCCGAACGTGGACCCGATCCTGGGACCGGAGATGCGGTCCACCGGGGAGGTCATGGGGATCGACGAGACGTTCGCGATGGCGTTCGCCAAGAGTCAGCTGGCCACGGGGCTGAACCTGGCCCGTCGCGGGAAGGTGTTCGTGTCGGTGTCGAACCGGGACAAGCGGGACATCATCTCGGTGGCGAAGCGTCTGCGGGGGCTGGGATTTTCGATCGTGAGCACGGAAGGGACGGCGGCGGTGCTGAGACGGAACAGCATCGAGGCCGAGGCGCTGCCGAAGGTCCAGGAGGGGAGACGTCCGAACGTGCTGGACCTGATGAAGAACAACGAACTGGCGTTCATCATCAACACGCCAAGCGGACGGGTGAGCCGTCCGGACGAGATTTCGATCCGCGCCCAGGCGGTGATTCGGAACGTGCCTCTGGTGACGACGATCAGCGGCGCGAACGCGCTGGTCGGAGGCATCGAGGAACTGTCGCGGTCGCAACTGCGGGTGCGCGCACTTCAGGACTACCATTCGCCCACTGCCACGTCACGCTGAACGGCTGCGCAAGCGAGGTGCGTTCGCGTGTCCGCGGCGCATCTAGCCGAAGATCACGGACGGATCTTTGGCGGCCCCGTAGCACTGGTCGGGCTGGCACGTGGGACAGATGTCACGCAGGTCTTCGATCGTGATCCGTTCGGCGATGAGGTCGTAGATTTCGCGTGCGGTCATCGTCTGTCCTTCGGTCAGTCCGAGGACTTCCAGGAAGCGCGCGTCCTTCCGGCGGTTCTTCGGTTCCATGCCTTCCGAGCGGACGCATTCCGTTCCGTTCCAGTGCGGACAGGGGATGCAGATGTCGTCGGGTCCCACGACCACGCGGATCGCACGATCGGGCTCCCTTCGGATGAGTTCCAGAAGCGGCGAAAGGGTGGGGTGCTTGCTTCCTGTGAGTGCGCCGCGGGAGACGCACATGAGGTGATGGGTGCGGACGGCGAGGGGTTTCTGGTCTTCCGACATCGTGAGGACTCCTTCATCGGAAAGGGTGCTGTCTCAGTCCGTTGATCCGAAGATGTGGGTCAGGGCGTCTTTGGCGGCGAGGGCGCAGCGTTCGGGACGACAATCCGGGCAGACGGCTTTCATGTGGTCGAGGGTGATGCGATCAGCCACGAGGGCGTAGAGCTGTCGTGCGGGGAGGACGTCGCCTTCAGCGAGGTCGAGGATGTCGAGATATCGCGCGTCCTTGATCTTGTTCATGTCCTCGAAGCCCTTCCCGCAGGTGTGCGTGAGGGCATCCCTGTCGGGACACGGGCGGCC
>CAZVTD010000191.1:0-2615 GCA_964629945.1 uncultured Planctomycetota bacterium
CGGGCCCAAGAATCGAGAATGAGGCGACTGCCGGAGATGGAGGCGGTGCCAGGGGAATCAGACGAGTATTCCCAGATATCGGTGTCGAGGGTATCGCCGGTGAAATCGTCATCGAGAATGACTTCGGCAGAGATGGGCAACGAGATCAGCAGGAGCGCGGTGGCGAGATTCACGGCGCATCGCATTGTGGCAATCATGGCTCAGTCCTCCCCGTACCTATGAGACGAACTTCGTGTTCGGAATGAAGCGAAGTTTGCGATAGTATTCGGCGGTGTCTTCGGAGAGTTGGGAGTTGGCGTTGTAGACGATGAGGGTGGTTTTGGGGGTGATACCGGGAGCGGCGAGGGAGAAGCCCTTGAAGAAGGGAAAGAGGGGAAATCCAGCGCTCTGGAAAGCGTTGTAGAGACTGCCCAATTATGGCTTCCTCCTTCTAAAAGAGAAACGGAGCAAGAACAAACTGAGCGAAAGCATGGATAGCGTAGCGGGTTCGGGGATGGTGAGGACGACATGGTCGAGGGAGAGGGAGCCGTCGTCGGCCGTGTAGAAGATGAACGCGCGCATCTGCTCGTAGTAAGGGATCTGTGCTGGGTCGTGGGTGGAGAAGAGGAGTTCGCCATTGTTGACGACCTGGAGCAGGGTCGGTGTCCAGATGATTTCGAAGTCACCATTTGAGGTGAGACCCAGAGGTATCTGATCGTCCTCGAACGGGCCGACGGAAAGCCAACTATCATGGTCGAGGCCGATTGACAAGTCAATCCATCCGCCAAGGGCGGCACTGAAACCGAATGAGAAACCGGTGCCTTGGACACCATAGACATCAATGTTGACGTAATTGAGGGAGCCGGTGTTGTAGGCCTCGATGATGGCGCCAGGCTCGAAGTCAATACGACTGTCATGGAGGGAGACCGTGCCGGTGGACCAGGGATGGTATTCCCAGACGTCGGTGTCGAGGGTAGTGCCGGTGAAGTGGTCGTCAAGGATGGTTTCGGCGGAGAGGGGGAGGGAGAGGGCAAGAAGAAGAGGAAACACCGCGAATCGAGGGTTCATGTCGGACCTCCCCGTGAACAAAGCCGCCAAGACGGCGCACAGACCATTGTGGAAGCATGCAAAATACGTACCTTATGAGGGAGAGGAAGGACAGCTCCCGGCTTCATCCGGTTTGGTGGAAACAGGTTACGTTGGAAAGGAAAATGTGGATGCGTTCGAGGGCTGGGCGAGCGGAGGGCGATGTTGTCCGGATTTCTGAACATGCGCGTTGGGGATTCTCAACGGGGGGGCACCGATGAATCCCCGATAACCATCGGGACAGGCGGGACTCGGCAGCACACAGCCCTCAGGAACAGCAAGAAGAAACAGCACACAGCACTCGGTCAAGAGAAGCAACAACACAGCCTGTCGGCGGGCGACCGCCCTGCCCTTCCAGGGGGCCGAGTCATGGGGCGAGGTGGAGGGCGTCAAGCGTGAGAGGACGTCAGGCTCTTACGTCTGCACAGGGGGGTATTCGGTGCAGAGGAGGTGGAGGGGCGGGGTGTCCTCGTCGATTTCGGGGAAGCGGGGCAAGGGCTCGAGGAAACGGTTGTCGCGTGCGTCGTCGTTGACGCGGGAGACTTCGCCGCCCAGGACCATTCCGCCGCCTTGGCGGGCCCAGAAGGTGTGATAGAGGAACGGCGGAAGCGTGATGGATTGTCCGGGTTCGAGGATCACGGATTCGCCCGGGGAGAGGCGGCAACTGACGCCGTCGACGCTGACGAGGACGGGAGATTCGCGGTCGAGCTGCTCGGTGCGCGGATCGGCGTTCCAGAGACGCATTTCGAGCTGCCCGCCTGCACGATTGATGATGTCCTCCATCTTGGTCCAGTGGAAGTGGCAGGGAGTGACCTGATCGACGTCGATCAGGAGGAGCTTTTCGCAGTAGTCCTTGGTCCGGGCATCGGGTTGGGTCTGCGTGCGGGGGCCATTGCGCAGGGTGAAGAGGAGGAGGCCGACCTGGGGGTAGCGTCCGGAGCCGAAGTCGGTGATGTCCCAGCCGAGCAGGGCGCGGCGGATTTCGTCGGTCTCGTGTCCGGCGCGACGCCAACGCTCGGGGGACCAGGTCGCCCAGGAGGGAAGGTGGACGTTCCGGGCGCGGCAGAAATCGAGGGCCTGGCAAAGCTTGAGATTGATGAAACTGCGCTTCATGGGAGATCCTTGTGGGCAGGAACAGCCTGCGCTTATCGCGCGGATAAGCCCGGGTCGGAGGCGGCGATGTAGCGGGTCCGGAGATCATAGAGGGTGGAACTGAGGAGCTTGGCTTCGTCGTCGGAAAGGTTGCCCTTCGTTTTTGCGGACAGCATGTCGAGGAGGTCGATGCCGTGTTTGGCGTGGTCGAGGTCGAAGACGGGCTTTCCGGTGGCGGGATGGGGAATCTGTCCGAGACTGAAAAGGGCCTGCATGGCGAGGGAATTGACGAGGAAAGAGAAGTCGGGTTTGGGAAGCGATCCGTGGGCGGGCCGATCGGAGGCGGTTTTTCGGGCGGTCTCCTTGTCGCGTCGGGCTTCCTGCTTCCAGGATTCGTCGACTTTTTTGGCGGGGGGAGTCTGGGGGGGAGCGTCGGGGGCGGGGTGGGGGTGGGGCAT
>CAZVTD010000191.1:2625-4829 GCA_964629945.1 uncultured Planctomycetota bacterium
GCTGCTCGTCGGGTCCGGACTGCGGGTCGGACATCGGATATCTCCTTGAAAAACAAGTCGAAACTCTAAACTTCAAACTCGAAAGTCAACCGCAGAAGCGGCAATCACCACTGTGCTTCACGGGTTTTCTATTTTGCGTCGGAAACGGGCGAGGTCGTCGGGGGTGTCGATGCCCGCGGGGCAGAAGTCGGTGAGGACGACGCGGATGGGATAGCCATGCTCGAGGACGCGGAGCTGCTCGAGCTTCTCGGTCTCCTCCAGAGGGGTCGGCTTGAGGCGGGCGACGGCGAGGAGGAAGTCGGGACGATAGGCGTAGATGCCGACGTGGCGGAGGAGGCGCCCTGCCCTTCCTGAACGGTCACGATCACAGGGGATGGGGGCACGGGAGAAATAGAGGGCGTCGCCCTTGAGGTTGGTGACGACCTTGACCTGGGAGGGATCGTGGAGGGCTTCGGGGTCGGAGAGAGGACAGGCGAGGGTGGCCATCTTGACGTCGGGGTCGTTCATGGCGAGGGCGAGGGCGTCGAGCTGCTCGGGGAGGAGTTCGGGTTCGTCGCCCTGGAGGTTGATGACGACATCGGCAGAGATGAGCCCGCGGGAGAGGACCTCGGCAACACGGTCGGAGCCGGAGTGGCAGTCGGGCGAGGTGAGGACCGCGGGGACGTCGATGGCGCGGGCGGCTTCGAGGATTCTGGGGTCGTCGGTGGCGACAAGGAGGTTGGAAACGGTCCGCGCGCGGCGGGCGTTTTCGCAGACGTAGTGGAGGAGCGGCTTTCCGGCGATCTGGAGGAGTGGCTTGCCCGGGAGGCGGGTGGAGGCGAAACGGGCCGGTATGACGACGACGGTGCGCATGAAGGTCTCCGGACAAGAGATAGATATAGTATACAGGACGGCGGGATCACGGCAACAGGAGAAATCGTTCATGCGAAGAGGATGTGAAGGTGGCGCCGAGGAGGAAGGGTCCGACGAGACACGGAAGGTTCATGTTTCATGCGAATGGCATGCGAAGACAGCAAGGGAAACGGCAGAAGCAGCCAAAGAAGAACCGCGAAGGGCACGCGAAGAACGGCAAAAGCAGCGACAACAACGGGTCTATGCGGGGTCATGCGGGGAGGGGCTGGAGGAGTGCGTGGTAGACGTCGAGGGTTCTTTCGAGGGTGGTGTTGAGGTTGAAGCGTGTTCGGACGACCTCCTGGGCATGACGAGCGAGTCGCATGGCGAAATCGGGCTTGGAGAGGAGACGAAGGACGGCCTGGGCGAGGGCGGCGCTGTCGCCCTTCTGGACGAGGAGGCCGGCGTGCTCCTCCTCGATGGCTTCGAAGATGGAGCCGATGCCGAAGGCGACGACGGGTTTTCCCTGCATCATGGCTTCGAAGGTGACGGCGCGGTGGGCTTCGTCGAAGGAGGTGACGACGAGGATATCGACGGCGGACAACTGCTGGACGACGTCGGGGAGGGGTTCGCAGAAGGAGACGCGGTTTCGGGTGTCGTTGAGGGTGGTGAGGCGTCGGAGGGCACGTTTTTGGGTCCCTGAACCGATGACGAGGAATTCGGCGTCGGCGCCGGTGTCGAGGATGCGCCGTGCGGCTTCGAGGAAGAAATGGACGCCGCCGGCGGGTACGAGCTCTCCGATGGTGGCGACGACGGGGACGCGACGGACGGGATGGTCGAGCCAGGAGACGGGAGGCCCGGCGGCACGGTCGGCGACGCCGATGGGGATGACGCGGATGGATTCCTTCGGGATGCGTCCGCGATTGACGAGGTCCTGTCGGACGGCTTCGGTGAGTGCGATGACCTGGGCGCCATGGCGGACGAGGGGACGAAGGGCGCCGACGCGCTCGCCCGAGGCGTGTGCGGAGACGAGCGTGGGGAGGTCGAGGTGTGAGGCGAGGCGGCTTCCGACGGAGAGTGCCCGGAGGGACTGGACGTGGAGGATGTCGGGCTTCCAGTCCTGGAGTCGGCGGAAGAGCGAACCGAGGCGCAGGGAGTGGAGGATGGGGCGGGCGAGTGCGGGCTCGGCCTGGAGCGGGATCCACTGGTAACGTCGGGAGATGGGGATTTCGAGACGCGGGGTGAGGATGAGGAGGTCGTGCCCGAGCTCGGTGAGTCCGCGGGCAAGCTCGAGGGTGTAGAGGGAACGGGGGCCATGAGAGATGGGCCCGGCGGCCATCAGGATGCGGAGTTTTGAGTTGTCGGACTGCGTG
>CAZVTD010000192.1:0-4781 GCA_964629945.1 uncultured Planctomycetota bacterium
GCCAAGTTACTTCACCGCCTCAATAGTCGTTTACTTCAAGCAGTTGACGCGCAGCGGTGTGCGGCGTGCCGCAGCCCAGATACTTCATGCTCTCAATAGTTTCATCACCGAACCACCCCCGCTCCGAATCTGTGTTCTCTCCGTGGTGGCAGTTTCTTCCGCCGTTTAACAAAGTCCGGCCGTTCTCTGTGCTCTCTGTGCCTCTGTGGCAAAACGCTTTCAAAAACAGCGCAAATTCGATCACTTTTTGACCAAATTCGATCCAAATTCGACCGAATTCGAGGGGTTTTGTACGGACCCACCCCCGTTTTTCGCTCAAAAATGCGGTTCCGGACAAGTCTCAGTCTATGTCTGATCTTTGAAGTCGGCCTCTATTTAGCGATTCAAGACCGCCTGTACAGCGATTCTCGGTACAGATTCCACAATGGCGTGAGTTTACGGGGTTTCACAGACAGGACTGATCCGCTCTTCTACGCGAATTCGCCTGGCATTCGGCGATTCAGAGGGGTGCCGCGAGGGCATCAGATGGGTTCTTCATAGATCGCCGCCTCGTTGGCGGCGTCCGCGTTCTTCACCGGGTGGGCCGACTCCCGCAGTCGGCGACGCAGACTGCGTTTCTCCCAGAATCCCCCTATCCCGTTTTGCCCAAGTACTTTCCTCACAACGATATCCAGCACGCACCGGGCCGCCGGGCTCTTCGGGTTGGCCACCACGAAAGGCAGCATCTTCCGCAGCGCCGCCCTCACCTCCGCATCATAGTAGATGAACCCCAGATACTCCACCTCGATGCCCAAAAGCTCAGCGGCGGCAGTCTTTACGACGAGCGCTTCCCTCGCCTCCCCACGCTTCATCACCATGTTCGCGATGAATCCCGGGCGGAACGTCCTGAGCGCATCCTCAATCCTGGCAACCAGTTGTGCGTCCTTCCACGCCTCGTCCTTCAGCACCTCCGGCAGGGCCCTCCGGTAGGCCTCCCCTTTCAGCCTTTCCAGTAACTCCAGGGCTGACTTATCCTTACGGAGTTTCCGTTCGAGCATCCGGTAGGTGCTCGCCTTCAGGAAGTTGAACCCGTTCTGGAGCGAAAACGGATCCGGCGCGCTCACCACAAGGCCCAGGTCGGCGGCCAGGAACAGATCGAGAATGTCGTAAGTCGTTCCTGCGCCGAGGTCTAGGATAACGTAATCCGCCTGGAGCTTGCGCAGCCGGTTGATGAACTTGAGCTTCTGGGAGTATTTCGGGTTGGCCAGTCCCAGGATTCCCCCGGCCCCCGAGACAATCTGTAAGTTCTTGACAGGCGTGGGGATAAGGAGATCGACCAGCTCGACCTCTTTCTCCAGGAAGAACCGGCCGACGTTGGTCTCGGTCAGGGTCATGCCCAGGCAGGTGTGGATGTTCGCCCCGCCGAGGTCCCCATCCACCAGGACGACCGATCTATCGAGTGTCGCGAGGGTTATGGCGATCGACGTGGACACCGAGGTCTTGCCGGTGCCGCCTTTTCCCCCGCCGACGGCGATCAACTGCGTCCCGGTCTTGCCCTGGGCCTTGGCATCGGCTTTGATGCGTTGGGCTTCGGTCTCGGCCTCGTCGATTCGCTTCTCTTCGGCGGCCATATCTCGAAACAGGCCCTGGAGTTCCGCGATGTGCTCCGCCGCCACCCACTCCCATTTCCCCAGCCGGCAGTACCACACCTGGTCGGTGGGCGTGAAGAGTCCGCGCTCGGCCCACGTGGCCACTTCGCCGCGCGTCAGCGGTCCCGATTCGCCCGCAGCCGTCCGAAGGTAGTAGCGCGGCTCGTCCAACGTTCGCTCCCAAAGTCAAGACAGTCCTGCGCTTAAGACATTTATACCCCGCCGGGACGCCTCTGAACAGCAAAAACGTGTTTCGAAATATGGACAGTCTTTCGTGCCCATGTGGGGCTTTCCCCACGTTTTTCGTCGGTTGCACGCGGGCCCGCGCGGCGTACAACATTTTCATCCCGTCGCTAAGGCGGTCATGCGCAAGGTGTTGCGTCGGCCCCGAGAGAAAACCGTCGATGCGGGGGCTTGCCCGGAACGGCGTTTGCGTACATTCCTATCGGAGGATTCTATCGCTTCGGCGGGGAGGGTCGCTTATGCGAGCGGGACGGCGTGCGTGGGTGTGCGTGCTGCTGGTAGTGATTGCGGGGCCAGCGCTTGCGGAGAACCAGGGGTTCGTGTCGGCCAGCGGGGTGGGGTTCGAGATCAACGGCCGGCCTTATTACTACACGGGGGCGTCGTACTTCAACGCGATGAACTACGGCGCGGGCAGCACCTCCGAACGCGCGCAGCTGGTGAGCGACTTCGAAGCGCTTGCGGCACTGGGTGTTACGAACGTTCGGATCTGGGCGAGTTCCGAGGGGACAATCACGACGGACCGACTGACGCCAACGCTGCAGCCAACGGCGCGGACGTTTGACGAGACGATGTTCGAGGGGCTCGATTACGCGCTGAAGGTGGCTAATGACAACAACTTAAGATGCGTGCTGGTGCTCAACAACAACTGGGAATGGTCGGGCGGGATGAACCAGTACATCGAGTGGAGTCCGACGACAAACAAGACGCTCTATCAAGATCAGTGGGGTCAGGGGGCTTATCACAATCAGTTCTACACGGACGCGACCTGCCAGGCGGATTACCGGTACTTCATCGAGACGATCGTGGGGCGGGTCAACACGGCGTACGGCGAAGGGAGCGAGGTGACGTACAAGGACGACCCGACGATTTTCGCGTGGGAGCTGGCGAATGAGCCTCGGTACAAGAGCACGAACCAGACGGTGCTGAACAACTGGATCGACGGGACCGCAGCGTACATCAAGTCGCTGGATGGGAACCACATGGTGTGCGCGGGGTCGGAGGGGTTCTTCAACCGGACCTATACCGGCAACTGGTGGGACAACCCGTATTACACGGGGACGGACTTCGTGGCGAACCATCAGTCGTCGAACATCGACTACGCGACGGTACACATCTGGCCCTTCAACTGGGGGTGGTATCCGGACCCGAACGGCACCTCGAAAACGGCGTTCGAGCTGGCGACGGAGTTCCTGGCGGACCACATCACGTCGGCGGAAGAGGACCTGAATAAGCCCCTGGTGCTGGAAGAGTTCGGATTGCTGCGCGACGGCGACCCGACGGGGACCGGCGCAGCGGGGCCCGGCAGCGCGACGACGGATCGGGATGAATTGTTCCAGGCGTATTTCGAGATGCTGTATGAGTCGGCAATGGAGGGCGGCGCAGGCGCGGGGAGCAACTTCTGGACGTACCAGGTGGATCCGCCCCAGGAGCCCCAGGGATTGTATTCGGTGTATGACCCGGAGGACGCAAGCACGCTGGCGATCATCGAGCTGGCAGCGGCGATGATGGCGGGACTGATTCCGGTGGCGGGGGACGCGGACTTCGACGGACGGGTGGATGGGGTGGACCTGGCGACGTGGCAGCAGCATTACGACCCGCTGAGGTTGAACGAGAACCTGTTCACGATGGGGGACTGGAACTGCGACGGGCGGGTGGATGGGGCGGACCTGGCCCTGTGGCAGCAGAACTACGACCCGATCGGGAGCGGGGGAGAGGTGCCTGAGCCAGCCACGCTGTCGCTGCTGGTGTTGGGCACGCTGGGGCTGATGCACCGTCGCCGCTGTGCCTGAGATCCCGCTCATGCGTCACGAGGAACAGTTCGGGGAACAAGAGATCGGTGTGGAGTTGACGAGGTACAACCCAACCCATGCGCCCTTAGAGCCCAGTTTTCAAGGTTGGAGCCTGGCCCCTCGATGGATAAGACACGGAGGTCAAACGATGAAGACCGAGAATGACTCGATGCGCCTGGCAATCTGCGTGGTTGCGCTGTGCGGACTGTTCACGTCAGCCGCGTGTGCGGATGTGTTGAACCTAGGCGGCACGCGCAACGCCGATGGCACCTGGACGGGTCTTGCCAGTCTGGAAACGGTCCCGGTGGGCAACCCGGGCAATGCACCGGACACGCGGTACGATGCCGCGGGTTACGGCTCGGTGGCCTACAGCTTCAACATAGGGAAGTATGAGGTGACCGCCGGACAGTATACGGCGTTCCTGAATGCCGTGGCCGCCACGGATCCCTACGGTCTGTACAACACGGACATGTATCTGGACGATACGCCCGGCTACAACGAGGGGGGCTGCAAGATTCAGCGAAGCGGCACGTCAGGGCACTATACGTATAGTGTGGCCGCTGATTGGGCCAACCGTCCAGTGAACTACGTCTCGTGGGGTGACGCGGCGCGGTTCGCGAACTGGCTGCATAACGGTCAGCCGGTGGGGGAGCCAGGGTCTGGGACCACCGAAGACGGGGCGTATACGCTCAACGGTGCGGTCACGACCGTGGAGTTTCTGACGGTGACGCGGAACTCCGATTGGAAGTGGGCGATTTCTACCGAGGACGAATGGTACAAGGCCGCCTATTACAACCCTCTTTCCGAGAGCTACTACGATTATCCCACCGGGAGCAACATCACGCCGAGCAACGAGTTGCTCAATCCTGACCCGGGGAACAACGCGACGTTCTATGCTGGCGGCTATACCCTTGGCAGCCCGTACAACCGCACGGAGGTCGGGGAGCACGAGAATTCCTGCAGCCCGTACGGCACGTTTGACCAGGGTGGGAACGTCTGGGAGTATAATGAGGCACTCTGTCTGGGCGATCGTGGCGCGCGAGGCGGGTCGTTCAACCACTACGACGGTCATATGCTCGCCCTGTACCGCGAAGACAACAACCCGGCGTTTGGGGAGAAC
>CAZVTD010000193.1:0-2519 GCA_964629945.1 uncultured Planctomycetota bacterium
AGCACGCGCGCGGGTTTCGGGGGTTCGGGCTTTGGCGGCTCGGGCTTCGGGGGTTCGGGTTTGAAGGTTTCGGGGTGTACGGGCTGGATGACCCCGATTTTGGCCCGGTTGCGAGCGAGCCAGGCTTTCCAGCGTGCGACGGCGGGTGAACGTGCGGCGTTGGGCTGGCGGGGGTCGAAATCGAAGCGCAGGCTCGTGAGCTGATAGAGTCCGTCGATGGCGCGTGCGCGGACGAGCATTTCGGGGTCGTCGAGGAGGTCGATGAGCGTGGGGACGGCACGCGTGTCGCGGATGTTGGCCAATGCACTGGCGGCCAGTGCGCGGACTTCGGCTTCGGATTCGTTGTGGACGATCCAGATGAGGGGTCCGAGGGCCCGTGCGTCGCCAATGAAGCCGAGGGAACTGGCGGCGTGGTTCCGGACCTGGGTGTCCGGGTCCAGGAGGGTGAGGATGAGGGGCTGGACGGCCTTGGTGGAACCGATGTGACCGAGGGCGAAGGCGACATTGGCCCGCACGGAGGCTTCGGGATCCTGGAGGGTTTTGACGAGAGCGTCGGTGGCGCGGGCGTCGGCCAATTCGCCGAGGGCATAGGCGGCTTTCTGGCGGACGGCGACGACGTCGTCGGAGAGGATCTGGATGAGCGGCTTGACGGCCCTGGTGGAGCCGATGCGTCCGAGGACGAAGGCGGCTTCGGCGCGGATGTCGCTGTCGGGGCTTTTGAGTCCCCGGAGGAGTGCGGGGACGGCCCGGTCCCCGAGTTCGCGCAGCTGGTCGCGGGCCTGTTCGATGGAGGCGGGGTCGGCCAACCGGGCGACCCAGGGGTCGGCGGGGTCTTCGGCATGAAGTGGGGTGCAAAGAGACAGGAGGAGGACAAGGAGACCGAGGCGGCACGTGCGCCGGGGCGAGTCGGGAGGCTGGGTGGTTTTGTTTTTGAGGCGCATCTTGTTTTCCTGAAGCAGGTTGCGTCAATTTGCGTCGCGTTCAGGGTAGGTGGAGAACGCGGTGACGTCCAGCAAAATAGGCTTCGATTGGTCCGGGTGGCAAAAATAGCCGATTAAGTAGTGGGCAGAAGATCTTTTCCGCCGTCTGGGTGCGGTTGGGGAGGATCAACGCTGGAGAGCCCGCAGGGGGGTATTTTCTGCTGTCAACGGGTTTCATGAACCCACGGATATCATACTGCTGTCCGTGCGGCGTTCCTTATTATTATACACGGGGACGCGAGCACGGCCAATGGGGAGTTCCCGACGTGAAGACGATCATCGGCTGGTTGAGTGTGGTGGCACTGGTTGCGACGGCGGGCTGTCAGGGTGGTCCGGGCAGTTCCGGGAGCGGGTCGGGATCGATGTCGAGCAATGCGGTCCGGAACCGGGTCGAGGCGACGAGGGCGATCCAGCGCGAGAAGCCCGAGCGGGTGGTGGCCAGGGCGCCGAAGGTTCTGGAGAAGAAGGCGCCCTTGGCGCAGACGGTGGAGGGCGACCGTCAGTATCTGGCCGGGGAGTATGCCAAGGCGTATGAGAGCTACGCGAAGGCGATCCGTTCGAGGAACTCGGAGCTGGACGCGCATGACGGTCTGAGTCGGTGTGCGGCGTCGCTGGGGCGTTACGACGAAGGGTGCCGATTCTACGAGAAGATGCTGAGGACGAACCAGGACAATCCGTGGCTGCTGTATGGTGCGGCACGGATGTATCTGACGGCGGGCGACCGTCAACTGGCGAGTTCGGCGGCGTATCGCAGTCTGCGGTTCAATCCGGACCTGAGCCGGTCGTATTACCTGATCGCGCTGATGCAGACGACGGACTCGATGCCGAATTTCAAGAGTGCGACGCGTGCGTTCGAGCAGGCGCTGGAACGCGAGCCGGATTACGGACCGGCGTATTATCAGCTGGCGCTGCTGAACGCGGGCACCGGGGACAGCCGACTGCGCGCGAAGACGATGGCGTGGCGGGCACTGGAGACGTTGAAGCCGACGGAGCGGGACGTTCGGTACGAAGCACAGGTGCTGGCGGGGGCGCTGTGCGCGGCGGACGGCGAGAACGCGAAGGCGCTGGAGGTGTTCGAGCAGGCGCTTGCGGAACACGGGCCGACGCTGTATGAACGCGTGGACGTGGGGCTGTTGCTGTGGCGGATGGGGAGGAAGGACGAGGCCCGCGCGGAATGGCAGAAGGTGATCGGGGTGTACGGTCTGGCGCATCCGACGGGGCTGCTGGCGTATCGGCAGTTGTATCGGAACGACGCGGGGAACATGGACCAGAGCGGGTTTTTGCCGAAGAACGCGACGCCCGGAGATTACCGGGACCTGGCGTTCAACATGGGTCAGGCGGGTGCGACGGTCCGCAGCGTGACGGTGCCGAAGGAACTGCGCGCGGCGATGGACGAGTATCGGACGCCCGTGTTCTATGAGAAGATGGACCTGGACGGGGACGGTAGGCGGGAGGTGCTGCGGGTAAGCGGGGATTGGCCGGGGGTGGAGGGGTACCGGTTCAGCGGCGAGGGGAAGAGCGTGGAGTGTCTGAAGGATG
>CAZVTD010000193.1:2529-4778 GCA_964629945.1 uncultured Planctomycetota bacterium
TGGTGGTGGACGTCCGTCCGACGCAGGACTTCGGACAGGAGTGGAAGGGGGAGAACCTGCCCCACCTGAATAAGCGGTGGCGCCTGGCGAGCCCGACGCTGTACGTGTTCACGGACCGCTTCGGGGTGGTGGGGAACTATTCGTCGCACATGGACCACTTCCATCACGTGGACGCGGTGGACTTCAACAACGACGGGATCAAGGAACTGGTTCTGACGGAGTTCGGGAGCGGAAACCAGATGAACCTGGTGGTGCTGGCCAAGCGGGACGTGCAGTATCATCCGGTGCTGGTGTTCCCGGTGGTGTGCACGAACGGTTCGAGCGGGGTGCTGGCGGCGGACCTGGACGGGGACGGTCGGCGGGAGCTGCTGACGGTAAGCGGGGATTGTCCGTGGGTGGAGGTGTACCGCTTCAGCGACGAGGGGACGTTCGTGGAGTGTCAGAAGGATTTTCCGCAGTTCTACCGTGACTATGTGAAGCGGAACGGGGGACTGGAGCCGTCGGTGCTGGCGTCGCATCCGGAGATTGCGGAGCGTCTGCAGCGGGCCCGCGGGTACGTGGCGGAGGCCTCGATGGCGAAAACGGGGACGGAAACGCCGGTGGTGAAGACCTCGGGAGAGCCGACGCCATGACCTGGCCGGGACTGTGGGTGATCGGAGAGACGGCGGCGAAACGATTACCCGCTTCGACGGCACAGATCGTGCTGTGGGCGATGATTCTGATCCTGATCGTGCTGGTGGGTGGGGTGGTGATTCTGCTGGCCAAGCAGCGCAGTCAGCGGAAGGAGGATACGACGCCCCGGGTGGTGTATTCGCTGCACGAGCTGAGGCTGATGCTGAAGCGAGGGGAGATTTCGCAGGCGGAGTTCGAGAAGCTGAAGGAGATCGTGAGCGTGCAGACACGCAAAACGGGTCGGATCAAGCAGCAGGAGACAGAGGAGAGCTGAAATAAAGCAAGAGTGACAAATCGCGACCCGGACGGTATGATATAACGAGCAAAACGGGGTGAGGGGGACAGTCAGGCGGGGCCGTTTGAACGGGATGAGAACGTGGCCGAGCAGACGATCGCGATCTTGACGAGCACAAAACCGCTGCGCGTGCGCATGATGGAAGGCGGACGCGAGGTGGAGAAACTGGATCCGTCGCGTCTGATGATGCTGTCGGACGCGTTCAAGCTGATCATCATCGGCAGTCGAGCGCACGAGGATTTTTACGCCCGGATGAAGCGGGCGCTGAGCCGGAAGGTGAAGAAGAAGTTCGTGTTCTATTCGCGGGGTTTTTTCGATCGGTTCACGCATACCCAGGACATGGCCGGTCCGGTGAACGATCGGGATGAGGGGTGGAAGGAGATCCTTCGGACGCACGGGATCAACTTCGTCGGGGAGCTGGCGGTCCAACTGGACGCGATGCACCAGGGGACCAAGGCGTTCCGATGGACGGAGATCGAACTGTTCATCCAGGATCCCCGTGTGTCGGTGGTCGGGGCGGAGTTCTTCCGTCCGCGCACGCGCTAAGAGCTCTAAGTTGTCGAGTTTGCCCACCAGCAGGCCCACTTAGTAAAGTTTCCATCAAATTAAGATGATTTTTATGCTAATAACGGATATGGCATGGGGGATATTTTCGAAAATTTTTCTTTTACCGGTCGTTTTGTTGACATTTCGGGTTACTAATCTACAATGTGTTAATAAAGCGGTCTATGGAACGGGGTGGCGAAAGCCTGGGAAGGATTTGAGAGAGTCATGATGAAAAACTACGTTCGGAATCGTGAAATACTGCGGATGGCGCGTGAAAAGGGCAAGATCACGCGGGGGGAAGTGGCGGATGTGCTGGGGGTGTCGATGCCGACGGCGACGGCGTTGTTCGGTGAACTGCTGTCGGAGGGACTCCTGATCAACGCCGGCTATGACCAGTCGGCGGGAGGGCGTCCGGCGGCGCTGTTCGGTCTGAGCCCGGGTTACATGTATGCGGTGGGGGTGGAGTGCAGTCTTCTGGGGACCGAGGCGGTTCTGACGGACATGGTGGGGAAGGTGTCGCATCGTCGGCGGGCGGAGACGCCCAAGGTGGTCCGTCCGGAGGCGATGGTGGAGGTGTTGTGTGAACTGGTGGGGAGCGTTCTGAGTGCTCACGAGGGGAAGTGTCCGAGCGGGATCGGCGTGGGGATCAGCGGGCTGGTGGACCGCAAACGGGGAGTCAGCGTGCAGTTTCCGCGTGCGGAGGGGTGGGAGAACGGTCGGGTGGGTGAGATTCTGG
>CAZVTD010000194.1:0-4774 GCA_964629945.1 uncultured Planctomycetota bacterium
CCCCGGAACGCCCGCCCCGCTGCGGCACCCGCCCTGATCCAGTACCGCATCAATCCGGCCAACGACGTCTGCCTGGCCTGTCATTTCCTGACACAGCTCAAAACGGACGGCACACGACCCGCTCCCCTGTCCGCCGTCGTTGCCGTCCAGGATTGGACCGCTCCACTCTGCACGGGGACGGGTCCGTCCCATGTCGCACTGGACCCGCTTCTGCCCCGCGCACCTCCTGCCTGAACCAGACCACTCACGAAAACAGGAACACCCGGCTCGACACATCCTCATCGTGCGCCGGGGTTCGTTCCCTGACCCGACACTCCCGCTGTTTCGAAAGTGAGGACGGAATAAAATGGTCATAGCCATTGAAAACTTGCAGATGACGTACCACCTGGGCGCAGAAACCGTCCGGGTGCTCGATCTCCCCGACTGGAAGGTCGGGCCACGCGAGCAGGTCGTTTTGTGGGGACCCTCGGGGACCGGCAAATCCACCCTCCTGAACGTGCTGGCCGGTCTGCTTCGGCCCACCGACGGACACGTCCGGGTCTGCGGACAGGAACTCACCACTCTCTCCGAAGCACAGCTCGACCGCTTCCGCGCAAAACACATCTCCTACATCTTCCAGACTTTCAACCTGCTGGAAGGCTACACCGCCCTGGAGAACGTCCTCATGGGCGCCGCCTTCTCCCCGAATCGCCTGGACCGACCCCGGGCCGGGAAGCTGCTCGAACAGGTCGGACTCGGCCGACGGACCCATCATCGTCCCTCGGCCCTCTCCATCGGTGAGCAGCAGCGTGTGGCGATCGCGCGCGCCCTGGCCAAGTCCCCAGAGTTGATCCTGGCCGACGAGCCCACCGGTTCGCTGGACCCCCATCATGCCGAGGGCGTGGTCCGGCTCCTGTGTGACGCCTGCCGCGAACATCAGTGCGCCCTGGTCGTCGTCAGTCACGAAACCACCGTGGCCGAGGCGTTCGACCGCCGCGTGGACTTCGTCGAACTCAACCGCACCCTCGCCCCCACGGGAGGTGCGTCATGAGCTTCCCACGCATCGTCCTCAAAAGTCTGCGTCAGCACGGACTCTCCACTGTTGAAGCGGTGCTGAGCATCGCGCTGGGAGTCTCGCTCCTGATCGCCGTGGCCTCCCTGCGCGAGCAGACCCATCGCAACTTCACCCAGGAGGGACTCGGCGTCGACGCCGTCCTCGGTCCGAAGGGTTCCCCCCTCCAGATCACCCTGAATGCCCTCTACCATCTCGAAGAGATGCCCGGCAAAATCCCCTGGTCCTACTACCAGAAAGTGCTCCAGAGCGAAGTGGTCGAGGACGGCATCCCCTTCGTGACGGGTCACTCCTACGCCAGCTTCCGCGTCAACGCCATCGACGATCGCTTCTTCGGCGACTTCGAGTACCTCCCCGGACGTCACTTCTCCTTCAGACCCGAAGACGGCGGCTGCGGACGGATCTTCTCGGCCCCGGACGAAGCGGTGGCCGGCGCCGAGGCCGCCCGACAACTCCACCTCAAGCTGGGTCAGACCTTCAACCCCACCTGCGGGGTGAACCCAGGCGACCCCGTGCACGTCAACGACGTCATCCGCTTCGTGGGCATCCTCGCCCCGACGGGCACGTCACACGACCGCGCCATCTACATCCCCCTCACCACCTTCTACACCCTGGAAGGTCACGGCGAAGACGTGCAGAAAATGGCCCAGGACGAGGCGCACCGCCAGATCAGCGGAGCCTACCTCAAAATCCGTCGCATCCGGGGTGGCGCACTCCATCCCGGAATCCAGGACCTCAAATACAACGTCACCCAGTCCTCCGTGGCGCAGTTGGTGGTCCCCAACGAGGTCCTGCCGAAGTTGTTCTCCATCATCGGTTGGGTGGATCGCGTCCTGCTGGGGATCGCCCTGCTGGTGACCCTGTTGGCGTTGTCGTTTCTGTTCGTCGCTCTGGAAACCGCCCTGCGCGAACGACGCCGCGACTTGGCGCTCCTGCGCTGCCTGGGGGCCACCCGTCGCACCGTGCTCGGACTCGTGCTGTGCGAATCGCTCTTCATCTCCGGCCTGGGCGCCCTCGTCGGACTCGCCGTCGGTCATGGCATCGTCGCCGCCGGAAGCGAATACATCCGGGTCGAAACCGGCTTGCGCTTCTCGGCGATGTACCTCTCCTGGGCGGACCTGTGCATCCTGCCGATGGTGCTGGGCCTCGGACTGCTGGCGGGACTCCTGCCCGCAATCCAGGCCTACCGCCTCGGTGTACTGCGGAACCTGACTCACATTTCATAACGCCTTGTTGAAAAAACTCTGGAGGAAGACCCATGCTGAGTACCATGTTGAGAAGAACCACCTTGTTCGCAAGTGTGCTGCTGGCCGCCGGACTCGGTTGCTCCGGAGAACACGACCACGAACATGAACATCATCCCGGCGAGCACAAAGCCGCCCATGGCGGATGCCTCAACGCCCTGGGGACCTGCGAAAACGGTCCCGTCGACGCGAAGCTCGACGGCGCACCCCTCGACGTGTGGTGCGTGGGGGGCGGCTCCAGCACGGATCAGGCCGTCCGAATCCCCGACGCGGAAATCTCGTTGTCCGTCCTGAAAAAAGGTGACACCGAAGCCCGGTCGCTCACCCTGAAAGCCTGTCCCAATGAGTTGGCCGAGGAAAAAACCGGTGACTGCTCGCACTTCCGGGGCCAGGCGGACTGGCTCAAGGGACTGACCGGGTTCACCGCGACCGGCGAGGTGACCTTCAAGGGGACAAAGCAGGCGCTCCGGATCGAATACCCCGACGGACATCATCCGGATCACGAGCATCATGAAGGGAAGTGAGATGGACGGCAAACCGGGACGCTCCTCCTGGGGGCGTCGTCTCCTCAAATACGGACTGCCGCTGCTCCTGGTCGCCTTCGCGGCCAATCACGCGGAGCACTGGCTGCGACGAAATCGGTCGCCCTCGACCCGCACCCCGCAGGTCATCGTGCGGGCCGAAAAGGGCGACATCGGACACCGCACCATCGGCATCGAGGAATCCCGGCCCACCTCCGACGACGCCCTCTTCCTGCGCTTCGCCACACTGGGACAGTGGAACTATGACCCGAACGCGTCCTCGCCGTGCCCCGCCGCGGTTCAGAGCCTGAGCGGGCGCCGCGTCTCCTGTCTCGGGTTCATGTATCCTCTGGAAGCCGGGACCGAACTGAAGATGTTCTGTCTCCTGCGCACCACGCAGACCTGCTGCTACGGACCGCGTCCGCAGTACAACCAGTACCTCCTGGTGGAGATGGACCACCCGGTCCACTTCGAGCGTCTCTGTCCGGTCATCGTGACGGGAACGTTCTACCCCGACGCCCAGCCCGCCCAGGGCTTCATCTATCGTCTGGAAGGCTCCTCGGTCACCCCCATCCGCGACGAGCAGCCCGATCTGGACCCCGTGGACGCTGCACGCGACGCCGGCGTGCCCCTCTTCGATTTCGATCTCCTGGGCGCCGCCGAAAAATCCGGCGCCCAGGGACTCTCCCCCGAACTGTTGGCCCTGGACGGCCGGCGCGTCATGGTGGCCGGTTATCTTCTGGATCGCAAGGAAGGGGAAACGCCGCAGATCCTGGTGGGAAAGGAATGGTGGGATGGCGTCTCCCGCGGAAAGCCGCCCACCATCTACACCGCGGTGGCCGTCTTCCCGCGCGACGCCGGCGAAGTCCCACCCCTCTGGAAGGACAAGGGACTCTTCACCGGCCTCCTCCACGTCGAGCGCGACCCCGCCGCCTGGGGCAAAGCCGGCATCGTCAGTCTTCTGGAAGCCGAACGGGATCCGGGCGCTTCAGCGTCCTCCGGACCCCTGCTGAATCCGATCTACGAGGGGCTGCTGCTGTGTGCTCTGCTGCTGGTGGGTTTCCTGGGTGACCGTCTCAGCCGACGCAGCGCCCCATCACGGGAACAGACCCCGGACTCCGAAGACGAAGGATGGTGACCATGAAAAAATTCATTCTGTGGCCGGTCGTCATACTGGTTCTGGCAGGCGGACTCTACTGGCTCGGCGTGTCCCAGAGCCGTCCGCAAAAGAAACCGATCGCGAACCCCACCGGTGCCCGCCCCGGCACCACCAACCCCGACGGCGCCAACACCACCCCGAAGCCCGACCGCGTGCTGGCCATCGTCAACGACGAGCCCATCCGCGAAAGCGACGTGACGCTCAGGCTTCCCGACGGATCGTTTGCCATGCAGCAGGACCTCGCCCGCGAGGAACGCCTCAAGCGAATGGTCAACGCCGTGAGCTTGCGGCAATATCTCACCACCGAGAACATCACCGTGCCGGAATCCGCCATCGACGCCCGTGTCAACTGGTTGCGGGCGAACCCGCCCTCCGCGGGGTGCATGTGCTGCTCCTACCGCAGCCTCGAGGAGTACATGCAAGCTAATTACCTGGACATGCGGGAGCTTCGCGCTCAGATCGCCAACGACATCGGACTCCAGAAGCACCTCGACGAACTCTGGGAGAAGGAGCGTCCGACAGGGGATGTCCTCGCCGCCCTGCTCGTCACCAAGCGCAAAGAGGTTGCCCAGCGCTACGTCAAAGCCTCCCACATCTTCTTCAACACCTTCCAGAACCCCGACTTCGACATGAACCCCAACAAGGTCCGGCGCGAGCTGCGCATCAAAGCCAATCAGGCCATGAAGCGCCTCCGAGCCGGCGAACCCTTCGAAAACGTCGTCACGGACATGACCGAGGACAACATCAGCCGCCGACAAGGCGGCTCGCTCGGCTGCATCCCCATCGACACCTTCGGACC
>CAZVTD010000195.1:0-4774 GCA_964629945.1 uncultured Planctomycetota bacterium
GAAGTATGACCGTCTGCTGATCGCGCCGGTGGCGGTGACGTTCGATCCAGGTTCAGAGCATATCCAGGCGGATGAGAAAGAGGTCGAGAGTCTGCGCACGTACATGCGCGAGGCGGTGGTCAAGGCGGTGAAGGACCGGTACAAGGTGGTGGACCGTCCCGGCCAAGGGGTGATGCGTCTGCAGGTGACAATCACGGACGTCAAGAAGGGCGAGCCCTTGATGCACCTGCACTGGTCGACGAAATTGCTGGGACTGGGACTGGGCGGGGCTACGATGCGGAGCACGCTTTCGGACTCGGTGACGGGGGAGGAACTGGGGTTCGCGTTCATCTCGAAGCAGGGGAACTTCTTCCAGTTGACCGAAGGCCTGAGCAAGTGGGGCGAGGCGAAGGCGGTGATGGACGAGTGGGCCAAAGAGTTCCGAAAACGTCTGGATGAGCAGCGAAAGCAGGTCTGAGCCACCCGGAAGAGGGCTGGACGATCGGCTGGAAACTGATGTCGAGCAGACCGGACAGGGGCGTACTCCGATCGCAACGCAGCGCATAACTCCAATATCATCAATCGGTTGCGTCATGGCAAGGGACGACGAGTCGGTCGTCATGTCGATATTTTGCGACAAAAATGGATTAAACGAGTTTTGAATTATTAAAAATGAGGGCGCGGTGCGCGTCCGAAGTGCTTGGTGGGCTTCGGGATGAGTTTCGTTCGAGGGATTCAACGTTTGGATTGGCACGGGATTTGCTCCTCATGGGGAGGGGGCGAATCAGGGCGGGGAGAGGTTTCATTTGAGAGTAGCATGCGGAACAAAGCCGGCTCTGGCTGAACCGCACAAGGTGGAGTAGGCAGCGGCCGAGGTGGGTGCACCCCGGCCGTTGCCCTGTACAGGGGGCAACTCGGGCCGAACGAACCGCTCAAAAGAAGAGGGGCGTCCCGATGCACGGGACGCCCCCGATCCACCGAGGTGGAAGGTGTGCTTAGACCGTCCGTCGCCGACGGATGACGAGTCCCCCGAGGACGGAGCCTGCGAAGAGGACACAGGAGAAGGGTTCCGGGACGACCTCGGGCTGGTGTACGGTGAAGCCGTTCTCGACTTCGACCAGAACACCGTTCATGGTGAAGTCATCAAGATAGGCCGTAACGTCTTCGATGATGCCGCCGCCACCGGTGCGCAGAGAGATCTTTTTGATGGTCGCCTGACTGAAGTCATAGTACTGGTCCCAGCCTGACCATGCGACATAGGCATGATAATTGGTCAAGGCCTGGAATTCGCTCCAGGTATTACCATCCATGCTGCTTGAAAGGTCGTTCCCGCCCAGGTAGTTCCCGGCACTGTCCCACGCGAAAATCTGATATTGGTACTCGTCGGCACTGCTCAGGTTGACCCACGTGTCTCCAGGGATGGCGTCATCGCCCATCATGTTGTGCGGCATGATATTGAGTGCGATATCCCAGTCCTCGCCCGGGTAGTTTTCATACGGCGTATCAAGCCATATCCTCATATTGATGCCATGAAAGGCAAGCCCTCCCTGGGTCGAATTGCTCTTGGTCCAATAATCCCAGCCGCTGAAGTTGGCAACGGTGGGGTCACCCAGGCCGGTGATCAGCACCCCCGCATAGTTGGTGCCGCCCGCGACGGGGTTGTTGCACTGGAGCGACGAGCCTCCGACAACGGACTCCGCATTCGTCCACTGCGTTGTGCCGAGATTAACGGTGTAAGGGACGACGGTCAAATCCGCCCCGACCGAGCCGGCGAGGATCAGCACCAGGCCGACAGCCAGAAATGCACTTGATGTTCTCATCCAGTCTTCTCCTTTTTTTCCCGGTAAAAGACCATGAAACCCCGAGGTTAATTCCGTCGAGGCACAAACGTGACTCTATTGCTGCATAGGCATCTCTCCCGACACGAGACCGAAGACACCCTACCCCGAGAGCACCCAGCCCTGCGCCCCGTGAGGACGCCGTCCGCCTCGGACGACAGATCAAGCGTGGCACGGAAGGACACAATGACTCCCTCAACATGGTGAAATAACGCAAAAACCGTGCCAAAGGGCTGGAGAAAATCAACGGATGGACGTAAACCGTTTCAAGCGATGCATATAGAATCTGAAATTCAAGCGATAGTTTTTTTAGCCCTCTCTTGCCCGACATGGGTGTAATGTCCTCTAAACACAACAGGACTGCTCCGAAACGACACAACTCTTTTGATAATAGAGAGTTACGGCGTGTTTCAAAAATTGACGGTGTGGGAGGAGCAGAACGCATTGGGAGCGAAAAACACAGGGGCGTCCCGATGCACGGGACGCCCCCGATCCACCGAGGTGGGAGATGTGCTTAGACCGTCCGGCGACGACGGATGACGAGTCCCCCGAGGACGGAGCCCGCGAAGAGGACACAGGAGAGGGGTTCTGGGACGGGAGCACCCAGGTCGTACTCCAGGTTGAAGTTGCTGAGCGTGTAGTTGTAGTTCTGGACACTGCCGCTGGTGTCACCGGCCATCAGATAAAAGGTGTGGGGCATCTGGGGATCGCCGGTCCCGGCGAGAGTGTATTCCGGGTTCCCGCTGATGCCGGGCGTCGTGGTCGTGGCGAACGGAGAGCCGAACAACAGATTTCCGATGTCCGACAGACGGATCGGGTCATAAACGCTGGGGTCTGCCGATTTCCACAGAGCGGTGGTCCAGCTGCCGCCTTTGGACATCTTGACGGCACCGGGATAGATCCAGCTCACGTCGCTTCCGGTGGCATAGACCCGCAAGCCGATGGAATCAAATACGGTGGCCATCCCGCCCGGGGAGACCATGGCATTATAAACCGGCACATCGTCCTGATACATCCCGACCGAATAGTGCATGGCCAGGAAGGCGTAGTGACCGGCACCGTCGGTGATCCAGGCGTTGGGATAGACGATCTGGCTTCCGCTGATCCCGGAAACCGAATTGCTGAAGCTGAAGTTCTGGAAAGCGGAGACGTTCAATCCGTTCATCGCCGAAGTGCCAATGGCTACTTTTCCCCCGCCGACCGCGGTCACATCGAATGATTCTGCCACATCATCCCAGCTGACGGAGGTCGTGTACGCTCCGTTCGTCCCGTTGCGGATGACGTAACCTTCGAAGTCGGGATAGGTTGCGATATCTGCCGCTGCTGTCCCGCTGACGGCCAGCAGCAGGCCGATCACGAGTAATGCCCTTCCATACGCCCTCATATGATCCTCCTTTTTCCCCATCAGGAAATGTCCACCCTTGCGAGGCAGAGCCCGATTCGTCGGGGTGCCCATGCTATGGCTTCATGGACTGATCTGCTCGCCCCATGAAAAAACGAAGAACGTCCCACACCAAAGAGGGCGAACAGGCTCCAGATAACGCAACGAAAGCATGTCGTTGTGAGCATGATGAACTGAAGTGGCCCCTCGAAGCAATTTCTTGGAATTTCAAGTGCAAAAGCTGTGCCAAAGCGGGGGAGAAAATGAGCGGACGGACGTAACCTGTTCCTGACAGTGCGCATATGATTTATGATTCAATGCGTATCGGCTCAGTCTTCCTTTGGATAGGACAGGGGTGGATGTCTTGCGAATGCAACATGGTTTCCGGGTCATGATGCAACCGATTGATTTTTAAGCGGTTGTGGCAAGCTCCGGAATTTTACAGTCGTACATTAAGAAGAGGGGCGTCCCGATGCGCGGGACGCCCCCGGTCTACTGCAGTGAGAGGTGTGCTTAGATCGTCCGGCGACGACGGATGAAGAGCCCACCGAGGACGGAGCCTGCGAAGAGGACACAGGACATGGGCTCGGGGACCGCGAGGCATCCCTCGACGGTGATGTCGTTGAAAGCGACGGTGTGTGTGGCCCCGTAACCATAGAGTCCGTAATAGACCTGCATGGCGGTCATGTCTCCGGTGAAGGTCATGCCGGCCGGAGTCAGTTCCATGGTGTTCCAGTTCCCGTCGGTTTCGAAGCCCTGGTTGAGTCCGTTGATGGTCATGTACGCGGTTCCGGTCGTGAGTCCGGTGGCGTGGAGCATGATGACGATGTCGTACAGTCCCTGGGTGTTGTATGTGCCGCCATCCACGGCGAGGGGACTGAGTGCCTGGTATGGGTCGACGCCGTCGCGGTCGAACCAGAATCGGTGGTTATTCCCTCCATTCGGGGGCACCCCTGGGAGATTGTAATCGCCCTCGCCATGTCCACCGGCCTTCTGGAGGAGGAGCTTGTCGTCCAGGTCTTGATTTGGTGAACCCGCATCCGGTGCGAAGGTATTTGCGGACCAGTCAAAGTCGGTCGCCAGCCAGACCCCGGCGCCCTCAACCGACCACGTGGGGTTGAAGTTGGAGGGATGGGCCGTGTCACGGATACCCAACGCGGCCCATGCATGGGCACTGGCCGCGTCGCTGAGACCCCTGGCATCGTAGGTGAAACGCAGAACCATGTCACAGGCCGTCAGATCCCACACCTGGGAGAAGTTCCCCGAGTCCGTCGACCCTGCCGAGGACAGGTTGACGGATCCGTAGTTGACAATATTCGCACGGGTTGTCGCCGTGCACACAACGACGGCCAGCGCGATCATCAGTGCGACTCGTACACCCTTCGATCCCCTCATCCTGTTCTCCTCCCCGATGGGCAGCCACCTGGTTTCGGAAGACACCCGCAGCGGACAAAAGAAGTCCGCTGCAAACCTCATCGTCTTTGTTGACTTCATCATCACGCATTCTGCTGAAACACGGTCTCATTCCCGGGTCGGCGGAGCCGACCCGGGAGATGGTTCACTTACAGGGCTCTGC
>CAZVTD010000196.1:0-4699 GCA_964629945.1 uncultured Planctomycetota bacterium
GGTAATCCTCGAGGACGTGGTCGGCGATTCGTGAGGAGACGTAGGTCCGTCCGGCGAGGACGGCTTCGAAGGCGGCGTGGAGTTCCTCGAAGGCGCAGTGTTTGAGGAGGTAGCCGGAGGCGCCGGCTTTGAACATCTCCTTGACGAAACGTCGGTCGGCATGCTGGGAGAGTGCGATGACGCGGACGGAGGGGGTCTCCTGGCGGATCTGCCGGGTGGCTTCGATGCCATTGAGTTCGGGCATACCGATGTCCATGACGACGAGGTCCGGGAGGAGTTCGCGGGCGAGCTGGACGGCGGTGCGACCGTCGCCTGCTTCTCCGACGACCTGGAGGTTGTCGTTGCGTGCGATGAGGAGCCGGAGTCCCTCGCGGAAGAGTGCGTGGTCGTCAACGATCAGGATTCTGCTGCTCATGCGAGTCTCCTTTGTTCTGACGCGCGGTGCGTTTCGGCGTATTGAGCGGGACGGTGAGGACGACGGTGCTGCCCTTTCCGGGTCGGGAGGAGACGAGGACGTTCCCGCCGAAGTATGTCAGACGTTCGCGGATGGAGAAGAGTCCGAAGCCGGTGCGTGCGTCGAAGGCTTTTTCGGCGTCGAAACCGACGCCATCGTCCTCGACACAGAGCCGAACGAGGCGGTCGTCGCCCTGGAGGGTGACGGTGGCGGCACGGGCGTTGGCGTGTCGGACGACGTTCATGAGGAGTTCCTGGAGGCAGCGGAAAAGGACGGTGCGAAGGTCGTGTTCGATGTGGCGGGGCGGATTGTCTTCGACGAAGCGAAGATCGAGGGGGTATTGTCGATGGATCTGCTCGACGAGCCATTCGGCGGCCGGGGCGAGGCCGAGTTCGCGCAGGACGGGGGGATAGAGTTCGAAGGAGAGGGTGTGAGTATCGGCAATGGTCTGCTCAATGAGCGCGCTGACGTCGTTAAGCAAGTCGCCGGTTTTTCCGGGAGGGAGTTCCTGACCGAGGAGGCCGAGTTTGAGCTTGCAGAGTGCGAGGGCCTGTCCGACGCGGTCGTGGAGATCGACGGCGAGACGACGCTTCTGCTCCTCCTCGACGCGGGTGAGCTCGACGGCCAGGGACTTGAGGCGGTCCTGATATTCCCGCAGGAGGTGCTCGGATTCCTTCCGGGCGGTGACGTCGTTCATGATGAGGAGGATGCGGCCGTCGAGGAGGAGATTGGCGGAGCCTTCGAGGTAAATGGTGGAACCCTCGGGACGACGAAGGGGACGGTCCCAATCGACGGTCTGGCCCTGGACGACGGCCTGGGTTTTGCGTCGGATGTATTCGAGGTCGTCATGGGTGAAGAACCGTTCGATGGGTCGGCCGATGAGTTCGGAGGCGGGTCGTCCGAAGAAGTTGCAGGCGGCGGGGTTGGCTTCGAGGACGACGGCGTGATCGTCGGTGATGATGATTCCCCGGGCGGCTTCCTGGACGATGAGACGATAGCGACCTTCGGCGGCGAGGAGGGCTTCGCGGGTGCGTCGACGCTCGGTGACGTTGATGAGGGTGAGGACGAGTCCGGAGATGACGCCGTCGGGTTCGCGGACGGGCTGGAGCGTCCAGTCCCAGTAGGTGACGCCGAGTTCGGGACGGTGGGGATAGGAGAAGGGTTTTTCGACGACGAAGTAGGGGGTTCCGGTCTCGAGGACGCGGCGGAAGATTTTTTCATTTTCGGGATGGGGGTAGAGGTCGAAGTGGTTTTTTCCGGGGAAGAAGTCCGAGCCGCGGCCATCGACTTCGGCGTAGGCCCGGTTGACGCGGATGAAGTTGAAGTCGCGGTCGAGGTAGGCGACGAGGAGATGGACGTCGGCAAAGACGCGTTCGAGGAGCTCGTTGGCCTCGCGGAGGGCTTTTTCGGTGTCGAGGCGCTCGGCGACTTCGTCCCGGAGGGTGGAGACGGTGTCGCGAAGCTGGGCGGTGCGCTGCTGGACACGTGTTTCGAGTTCGTCGCGCATCCTCCGGAGGTCGTTTTCGGCACGCTTTCGGGCGCTGATGTCGCGTGCGATGCGCAGGCGGGAGATGGAGCCGTCGGTGTTGTGGATGGGACATTCGAGCATGTCGAAGGTGACGCCGGTGGCGGGGTTGGTCCATTCGCGATGTACGGTGCTTCCGGCGAAAACCTCGGCGGCACGACAGTCGGGACAGAAGGTGTCGCGTCCGTGGACGTATTGGTAGCATTTCTGTCCGTCCGGGGGGCCGAACTGGGCGACGGCGGCGGGGTTGGCGTATTCGACGATATAGTCGGCCGAGCAGATGTAGACGGTGTCGGGGATGGCGTCGAGGATGCTTTTGAGCTTTTCGCGCTCGCGACGGAGGTCCTCTTCGATGTTTTTCTGACGGCTGACGTCGTGGAAGGTGCAGACGCCCGCGATGACCTTTCCGCGGGCGTCGTGGACGGGGGTGGTGTCCATGAGGATGGTGACGCGTCGGCCATCGGGTCGGCGGATGAGGAGTTCTTCGCCTCGTGTGGAGCGCCCGGTGCGCAGGACGCGCATGATGGGCCAATCGGCGGCGGGCATGGGGGTTCCATCGGGGGTGAAGAGGGAGACGGCCTCGACGGGGAAGGAGTCGGCGGCTTCGGATTCGGAGAGTCCGAGGATCCGGGCGGCGGCCCGGTTTCGGAGGAGGACCTTTCGGCCATGGGCTTCCATGACGACGGCGCCGGCGGGGATCTGACGGAGGACGGCCTCCCAGAGGACGGGGTGCTCGCGGATTTCGGCGGGCTCGTCCGGCCTGTCGGGTTCGTGGGGCGTGGGATGGTCTGATGAACGGTGCATGTCGGAGCGCCTTGCGCAAGTTTCCGAGGATGATCGGGGTCGTGTTACCCGTCATAGCTTTGCATTCAGAAGGGGCCTTGTCAAGATGGTGGGGGCAGAAGCCGACCCGTTGAGCGACTTTTTCCGGGGGGAGGAGGATTTTGACGGTCGGATGGGGCTAAAGAGGGATTGCAGAAGCCGGGAGCGGGGATTATAAAGGAGAAGTGTGCGTGTCGCACGCTGACCATCTCTCAAGAACAGGGGGAACCATGAGCAGCCAGGAGAATCGCGGCGTGGCGGAACGGTGCCGATTGTCGGTGGAGCAGCTGCGTCGGACGGTGGACGTGTCGCGGCTGGGGTTCCGGACGACGGCGGAAGTGCCGCCTTTGACGGGGACGATCGGTCAGGAACGTGCGCTGGAGGCGCTGGCGACGGGTCTGGATATCCCGGGGACGGGGTTCAACGTGTTCGCGTGCGGGTCGGTGGGGACGGGCCGGAACTGTACGATCCTGGCAATGGTCCGGGACCGTGCGGGGAAGCGGGCCACGCCGACGGACTGGTGCTACGTGCACAACTTCGAGCGTCCGGATGAGCCGCTGGCGATCGAGCTTCCGGCGGGGAAGGCACGGGAACTGGCGGCGGACATGGACGAACTGGTGAGGGAAATCCGGCGGGAAATCCCGAAGGCGTTCGAGGGGGAGGAATATGACAAGCGCAAGAGCGAAGCGATGGAGCCGATGGAACGGCGGCGTCAGAAACTACTAAGGGACCTGGAGCAGAAAGCTCAGAAGCTTGAGCACGCGGTGCAGATGACGCCCCACGGGGTGGTGGCGATTCCGGTGATGGACGGGGAGACGCTTTCGGCGGAGGCGTTCGAGAAGCTGCCCGCGAAGAAACAGGAGGACCTGCGCAAGAAGAGCGGACAGATCCAGGACCTGGTGAACGAGACGATCCGGGAGATGCGTCGGCTGGGACGGGAAGGAGCGGAAGAGGCGAAACGTCTGGACCAGCAGATCGCGCTGTTCGCGATCGAGCACGTGGTTCAGCGGTCGATCGAGAAATATCGCGAGCACGAGAAGGTGGCAAGCCACCTGAAGCGGATGCAGGAACACATCATCGAGAACCTGGACGCGTTCAAGGACGGGGAGCGGAAGGTTCCGGAGGTGATGGGGGTACCTCTGCCGATGCGGGAGATCACGGAGGATTACCGTGTGAACGTGCTGGTGGACCATTCACGCACGGAAGGTGCGCCGGTGGTGGTGGAGCGGAACCCGACGTATACGAACCTGTTCGGGAGCCTGGAGTACCGGTCGTACATGGGGGGGATGGTGACGGACTACAGCATGATCAAGGCGGGTGCGTTCCACCGTGCAAACGGGGGATTCCTGATCCTTCAGGTGCTGGACGTGCTTCGGAACCCGTTCGCGTGGGAGGGTCTGAAGAGGACGCTGCGCACGGGACAGGCGACGATCGAGAACATGTGGGAACAGTATCGTCCGGTGCCGGCATCGACGCTTCGTCCGGAGGCGATTCCGGTGAAGGTGAAGGTGCTGCTGGTGGGGAGTCCCGCACTGCACCAACTGCTGTATGCACTGGACGAGGAGTTTCCGCGGCTGTTCAAGATCAAGGCGGACTTCGACGTGGAGATGGACTTTACGGAGAAGCACCTGGAACAGTACGCGGCGTTCGTGCGCGCACGCTGCCGGGAGTATGGTCTGGCGCCTTTCGAGCGGGAGGCGGTAGCGAAGCTGGCGGAGTACGGCTCGCGACTGGCGGCCCACCAGGAACGGCTTTCGACACACTTCCTGCCGATCACGGACATCATCGCAGAGGCGGGACACCTGGCGAAGACGGCGGGAGCGGAAACGGTGCGGGCGGCAGACGTGCAGGGGGCCATCGACGCGCGACACCGGCGCAGCCGAATGTTCCAGGACAAG
>CAZVTD010000197.1:0-4673 GCA_964629945.1 uncultured Planctomycetota bacterium
CACCGCCGCCGCGATCCCGATCCCCAACCCCGCGGTCAGCAGCACGAACCCGAACACCAGGGCGTGGAAGTTCAACCGGTCCAGCGTCTCCAGCGAGGGCAGCCGTGTCGACAAGCCCATCGATCGTTTCGCTTTCAGTCGCTTCTCCTGCAGCAGGTAGAGCACGCCGCTGGCCGCCGCCACCGCGAACCCGCAGAACCCCAGCAGCACCGCCACCACCTGCATCGGAAGCCACGACCCCGAACCCGTCGTTCCGGGCGACCCCGACCACAGTCCCGCCGCCGACAGCACCATCGCCACGGGCAGCAAAAACGTCGCCAGCGCGGGAACGCCATACACCGCATCCAGCAGCACCATCGCCAGCACCATGAACCACGCCAGCAGCCACGCCGATTCCGTCGCCTGCGTCACCGGGAACTGACCGCTCGCCTGCCAGCGCACCAGTCCCAGCGCCGTCTGCGTCAGCAGACCCGCCGCCACCAGCAGCCGGTAATGCCAGCGTGCCGCGCGTCCCCGGCCGCTCAGGTACGCAAAGCCCGCCACCGTGCCCGCCGCGTACAGGACCAGCGTCGTCAGAACCAGCACCAATGCCATCACGCTTCCCCCCGGGACGTCAACGTATCCAGCCGCTTCCTCATCTCGGCCCGCGCTTCCTCCAACCGCCCCTGGCGGATCATCTCCAGGAAGCGCTCGCCGCTCAGCTCGTCAAACAGCTTCGCCCGCGCCTCGGCCTCATCCACCCGCTCAATGACCTGGGCGCGAAGCTCGCCCAGCAGATGTGCCAGCTCCCCATACTCCGGGCCGACCGCTTTTCCCACCACGTCCCGCAGCTTGCGTGCCAGCGACGGACTGCTGCCGCCCGTCGAAACGCTCACCTGCACCGGACCATGCTTGAGCGTCGCCGGCAGGATGAACGAGCACAGTGCCGGACAATCCACCACGTTTACCAGCACCCCCAGGTTGCGCGCGTCGCACGCCACCGATCGGTTCAGCGCCGCGTCGTCCGTCGCCACGATCACCAGCGCGACCCCGTGCAGGTCCGTCGTCCGGAACGGCCGCTCCTCCACCGTCACCCCGGCCAGCTCCCGCAGACGCGCATCCACCATCGGCGCCACCACCGTCACCGCCGCCCCCACGGCCAGCAGGCCCTTCACCTTGCGCAGCGCCACCGTCCCGCCACCCACCACCAGGCAGCGCGCACCCGTCAGGTCCAGCATCACCGGGTAATAGTCCCGCCGATCCTCAAGCTCCATGCCTGTCCCGCTCTCTCACAACGCCTCGTCCGGGTCCGGCTCCGACAACACCGTCGACGTCTTCTTGAACTCGCGCACCGTCGCCAACATCACCCGCTCACCCAGCCCGCTGGCCGACGACATCCGTCCCACGACCGCCTCGCTCGCTTCCCGGTCCCGACCGTGCACCATGGTATAAAGCCTGTACGGGAAATCCGCAAGTGCGGGCCGACGGTAACAGTGGCTCACTTCCGCGAAGCCCGCGCACATCGCTCCCCCCCGGGCGCCCGTGCCCCCTTCCACCCGCCCCGCCACCAGCGCGTTCCCCCGATACCCCAGCGACGGCCCGTCCAGGATCGCCCCCATCGAGCGGATCACCCCCGCGTGCTTCATCGCCTCCAGTCTCGCAATCACCTCCCCGGGCGTCACTCCCAACGCCTTCGCCACATCCGCATAGGGCTCCATCACCAGCGGCAGCCCTCTTTGCGTCGCCCGCACGATCCGCCGATCCAGTTCGCGCAACTCGATGTGTGACATCTGTTCCCGCTGCTGCGGCTTCCGCGGCGCTGCGCCTTCCAACTGAAATCGCACGCCCAGCTTGTAGACCTTTTCCGCCGGCAGGCTGTGCATCTGACACACCCCGGTCTGCTCCCGCAGCGCCTCCAGCAGTTCCCCAACCGCCGCCGTCGAGTCCGACGCCAGCGTGAACCACAGGTCATATCGCGAGCCGCTTCGCTCATAGCAGTGTGTCACCTCGCGTCGCGCGCACACCGCCGCCGCCGCCGGCTCCATCCGCTGGGCCCCCACCGCCGCCGCCACCAGTGTGCTCACCCGTCCCAGTCGTCGGCTCTCGTACCGCGGCCCCAGCCGTCTCACCATGCCCCGTGCCGAAGCCGCCGCCACCCGCGCGAACACCGTCTCCTCGTCAGACCCCATCCGCTCCGCGATGACCCGGTACGGACGCGCCTCCAGTGGAAAGTCGTCCTGAAGCGCCGTCAGCAAGGTCGCGTCGAATGGCTCCACCACCCACTCCCCTCCGGAACAACTCAGCCCGGGCCGAAACCCGGGCTGATGTCCTCGCGTTCATGTTCCCATCGGCGTTTCTTCAGTCCGCCATCCCGGCCTTGATGTCCTCGACGCGCTTCTTCAGCACCAGGTCCGTGAACTGTTCCGAATCGAACTTCGCCAGCGACACCGCGCGCGACGCCGCATACGCGATCTCCCCGTCGGGCTCGTCCGTCATCGGAACCAGCATGCGGAACACGTCCGGGTTCACCTCGCCCGTGCTCTCGAAGATCGCCGCCAGGGCCTGCAGACCCGCCAGGCGCACGGCCTTCGGGTTCTTGCTGTTGGCCGACACCTTCAGCACGTCCTCGATCGCTTCGCCGGCCCCGATCGAACCCAGCGCCTTCAGCACCGGGACCAGGATCGCCTCCGACTCATACGCCAGCGCCGAGCGCAGCACCGGGACCGCCTCGCTCATCCGGTAGGGCGCAACCTTCGCGTCGATCGACGCCAGCGCCTGGGCCGACGACTCCGAGATGTTCCCGATCAGTCCCGTCACCAGTTTCGCCTCTTCGGCGGCCTTCGGAATCCTCGCCAGCGCCGCGGCCAGGGCTTCCGCCGTCGGCTCCGTGCTCAAGGCCGCCACCACACCCATGTCCGCACACGCCTTGGCCGTCTCCTCGTCGGCACCCACCAGGATCACCCGCACACACGGATCCATCAGCACCGTCCGCAGCGCCCTCAGCGAGTCCGTCATCGAAACGTCCATGATCACCACGTCGGGCTTCGGCAGCTCCGCCGCCTGGGCCAGCATCGCCTCCACGCCCAGCGCCTCGCTCATGCGATACCCTGCCGCCGTCAGCAGGTCCCGGTATTTCGCCGTCACCGCGTCCGACGGATGCGCCACCAGCACCTGCTTGGCCGACATCTCATACATCAATCCCCACGACAGGGCCGGCAGCACCAGGTTCGCGTTCTCGAACCCGCCCTGTGCCAGCGTCGGTCCCTGCGCCACAAGGGCTTGTGCCGCCGCCAGCCGGACCGGACGATACGGATATCCCAGTCCCTCCAGCAGCGGGTTGTTCAACGCCTGCCGACGTGTCTCGGGAACGCCCTTCCCCGTCGTCATCTCGCCCAGCGTCCGCGACGCCAGGATCGCCAGACCCGCGTCCCCCTGGGCCAGGGCCTGCTTCAGCGAGCCATACAGCGCGTCCTCTCCACCCGCCAGAATCGCCATCTTCAGTTCCGTCTCGGCCTTCTCCGCCGACTGTCCCACCAGCGCCAGCTTCTGCGCCAGCAGCGACGACAGCAGCAGCGACCGCAGCGGCGTGTTCGTGCGGTCCGTTCGAAGTCCCGCCGAGCAGTTCTTCTCCGCCATTTCCGGGGCATACAACGCCGGGGCGACCTCACGACCTTCGATCCGCTTCTTCTCGTCCGACCAGCTCCACACGGGCAGCGTCTCGCCCTCCAGCGTCGGCAGCGTCACGGCCGCGTCGTGCAGATATGCGTTCCCCAGAACATAATAATACGCCGCCGGTGTGCCCTGTTCCGGCACGCTGCACGTTCCCGTCGCGTGAATCTTCGCCAGCGCACGGGCCGCCGCCTGTCTCACCTCGCTCGGGCGCGAGCGGTCCGCCAGAACCTCGCCCAGAATCCCCAGCGCCAGCTCGTTCCGGATCTCACCCAGGATCGTGATCACCTGGGTCGCCGCCCCGGCGTCCTGAAGCCAGACCCCTTCCGTCAGCGGTCTCACCGCGCGCGGACCCATCAGCACCAGCGTGTTCCCGATCGTCACGCGCAGCCGTGCGTCGTCGGTACCCGCCAGCGCACCCACCATCGAGGGGACCGCATATTCCCCAAGCTGAACGCATCGCTGCGACGCTTCCCACGCCGCCTCGCCGCCCTTGCCGAGCTGCGACACCACCGAGTCCACGTACTCGCGGTTCTTCCGAAGCACCACCACCGCCTGTCCCACGCGGTCCAGCAGCGCCTTCGTCGCTTCCGCGGTCGTCTCGTTCGCCACCAGCTGCGCCCTCAGTGTCGGCGTCAGCTTGTCCGGAACCCGGATCAGCTCCTGGTCCGCCAGTCCCTCGCCCAGAAGGCGTTTCATCGCCTCCGAGACGTCCGCCAGCCGACCGTCGTAATACATTCTGACCGTCACGTCCATTTTGCCCGAAATATCGCTCTTGCCCCAGACAAGCACCTCCCAGTCGCTCATCCGAGCCTCGAGAGCACCCGCCCACGCCAGCACCACCAGCACGGCGAACGCCGTCATCATGCCCCTTGACCGCATCATCCCGACTCCTCTCAATGGTCAGAAAACGTCGGCAGACGCACCAGGCCCGCCCACCTGAATCCTCGCATTTTATCCGTCCCACGGGGGCGGGGGCGGGGGCCGCGGCCGGGCGGGGGGGGGGGGGGGGGGCCGGGGGCGGG
>CAZVTD010000198.1:0-4669 GCA_964629945.1 uncultured Planctomycetota bacterium
GTGGCGGATATGAAACAGGGGACGGGTGGTGTCAACACGGACCCGGCGGGGGAGTGGGTGAAGGACCGATTTTCCGTGCGTCCCGGTGAGGAGATCGGGAGTGCGAAATCGGTCCGTCTGGGCAATGGTCAGAGCGCAGAGGTGGATTTTTCGACGGGGATTCAGGCGGTGGTGATCGGGGAGGGGTTTCAGGTTGTGGAAGACCAGCGGGTGCGACTTGTGATGGGTGCGGACGGGACGATGGAACGTGTGACGGTGGTGATCCGGAACGTGGTTCCGAAACTGTCGATGGTCGTGATGGATCGAAAGGGAAACGTCTCCCGGAGATGGCAGGAGACCCTTCGAGAGTAATCGAGGGTCAAGAGCATCTTTTCGGGTTCAGTGTCAATATTTTTGAAGCAGGGGCATAAGCTTTCATTGCGAAAGGAGAGTGGGTTGAGACGGATCAAGCTAAAGGGGATGGTAACGGCGTCCTGCCTGCTGGCATTGCTGTTGGGGAGTTGCGGGGTTCTGTGGGCCCAGGCAGCCTCGGACGACCTGGCAGTGAAGTTCCGGACGGCCCAGGATCTTTATGAGAAGGGAGATTACGCCGGGAGCCGGACGCTTCTTCTGGAAGTTCGGGAGAGCATCAGCACAGCCGGGACACGCATTCCGGCGGAGACGATGAAGGCGATCGATGCCCGTCTGGCCGAGATCGATGCCCGGTTGGCGGCGAAGCCGGTGTCGGCGGAACAGGCCCCGGTTGGCGGGGAGACGACGACGGCGGAGGCGACGGCGGGGAGTGGAGACGCCGAGAAGCGGTTTGAGGAGATGCGGAATGATCCCGCGATCCTGAAGCAGATGGCCGAGCGAGAGGCGGCGGCCAGTGCGGTGTCGCGTCCGACGGAAGGGGACGGGACGCAGCAGCGGTTCGGTGAAGCCCTGCGGGACGAGGACGTTCGGCGTCAGCTGGTGGAGCAGGAAGTCCGGGCGAAGCTGGTCGAGGGACTGATTCTTCTGGGACAGAACCGCTTTGAGGACGCGAACCGGAAGTTCCTGGCCGCGCAGACCCAGGTTCAGTATGCGAGCTTCTCCGACGAATGGAAGAAACTGTGGCTGGGACGCGTGCAGGAACACCTGGACCGGTCGGCGGCGGATAAGCTGATCTACGACAAGGTGACAGATGATGAGCGGGTAACGAAAGCCACAGAAGAGATGCAGAAACACTTCGAGGCGCAGCGCAGGCTTCAGAATCAGCAGTTCGTGCAGTTAATGGAGCAGTGGGAAATCTTCTTCATGCGCAAGCAGTATGACGACGCGCTGCTGGTCCTGCATCAAGCGCAGAAACTGAAGCCGCAGGATACGGACCTGGCGAAGAAGATGGAGATGACACGGCGTGAAAGGCTGCAGTGGATTGCGACGACGAGCGGTCTGAGCAAAGCCCACGAGATCGAGTCGACGCTGCAGCAGGTGAACGAGGTCATGACGCCCTGGGCGGGATATTGCCGGTATCCGGACGACTGGAAGGAGCTTTCGGACCGGCGTATCCGTGCGACCCAACAGCGCGAAGAGCGAGAAACCCCTGAGAACCGTGCAGTTCGTCAGAAACTGGAAGAGACGGTGGTATCGTTCGTGTTCAACGACCAGCCGGTTCGGGAAGCGGTGGAGTATCTGGGGACGGTGGGAAACGTGAACGTGGTTCTGGATGCGTCGAAACTTCCGGATCCCGCCCAGACGATCACGCTGAAGCTGACGAACGTTTCGCTGGAGACGGCGATCAGGCTCCTGACCGAGCAGCTGACACTGAAGTATACGGTTCGTGACGGTGTGGTGTATGTGAGTGACGCGGAGGGTGTGAAGCTCGAGGCGGAGACCGTGGTGTATGAAGTCCGAGACCTTCTGGCATCGCTGCCGGAGTTCACGGGTCCGAGTTTTGAGCTTGGCCAACTGAGTCAGTCGAGTCGTGGCAGTGGCGGTGGTTCGGGCTCCGTCTGGGGTGGCGGTGGTGGTGGGGGTACGGGCGGCGGCGCGGGGGCGGGGGAGGCGCCGAGGGCAGCGGCGGGGGGGGGGGGGGGGCGGGGGGGCGGGGCGGCAGGGGGACGTCGGATGAGACGAGGGAATCGCCGCAGGAGAGTCTGGCGAAGCTGATCGACCTGGTCAAGTCCGTGATTGATCCGGGCACATGGGAAGACGGCTCCGGGAACGCGATCCAGGGACGTTCGGGGACGATCATCGTGACGCATACGCCGGAAGTTCACCGTCTGGTTCAGCAGCTTCTGGTCGACCTGCGTCGTTCGCGGGCGATCCAGGTGGTGGTGGACATCCGCTTCGTGACGGTGACGGACGCGTTCATGGAACAGTTCGGCATCAACCTTGGCGACGGGACGACCAGCGGGATCGTGTGGACAGACACGCACTGGAACATCGATGCCAGTTCGATTACGACGGTGAGTCCGCAGGCGGGTGCGGTGCCGTTCGGTTCGACGTCGACGGGATTGAACCTGAGTGGTGCATTCATGGATGACGTGACGGTCAACTTCTTCCTGGATGCGGTTCAGCGGTCGACAAGAGGGACGGTGACGAACGCTCCGAGACTGACGATGATGAACGGTCAGAGGGCGTATGTGGCGGTTTCGGAACAGACGAACTACGTCGAAGACATCACGTCGACGGTGGCGGAGGGTGCGGTAGGGTTCGACCCGACGATCGCCACGGTGCAGGACGGTGTGGTGTTTGACGTGAGACCGACGGTGTCGGCCGACCGCCGGTATGTTCAGCTTGACCTGAGGCCTTCGGTGGCGACGCTGGTGTCGATCGACAACTTCATGACGATCCTGCCGAGCATGATTTCCCCCGGGGCGTACATCCAGCTGCCGAAGCTGCAGGTGAGTATGGTCCGCTGCAGCGTGAGTGTGCCGGACGGTGGGACACTGATGGTGGGTGGTCTGAACTACGGATTCGAGGCGGACGTCGAAGCGGGAGTTCCGGTTCTGAGCAACATTCCGCTGATCGGCAAGGCGTTCTCGCACCGTGCGATTGACCAGGAGAAGCGGTCGCTGGTGATCCTGGTGAAGCCGACGATCATCATCCAGGAGGAGTATGAGGCGAAGGTCGAGTAGCGAGGTGTGAACAAGTCCTTCTGGAAAGTCGGACGGATGAAAACAAGGGACCGCTCCTGTGGGAGGCCTGACCGGCTCAACAGGAGCTGTCCCTTTCTGCTGGGTAACGTGGGAGGGGGAGTGTGAAAAGGACCGTCCGAGGAGTTCTGTGCATCATGCTGATGGGGTGGGTGTGCTCGATGGCCCAGGCCCAGGAGCATGGGGCCGGCGGCGTGGATGGGGAGTCTGGAGCCGGGACGGTGAGTCCGGGAGGGGAACGTTCGTCGTCAAGCTCGCAGACGGCGCTGGCGGGGCAGCTGTTCGCGAAGAGCGGATGGGTGGGTCTGGCGATCGCGGTAGTGGCGTTTGTGATGCTGACACTGGCGATCTATGATTTCATTGCGATCCGTCGGAAGGTGTATCTGCCGCCGGTGGTTCTGGCGAGGATGTCGGAACTGTCGGCGAAGCTGGATTACGAGGGGATCCTGCGGGTGTGTCGGGAGGACTCGTCGCTGATCAGTCGTGTGGTGTCGGCGGGTCTGGCGAACCGGCGGGGTGGGTATGAGCAGATGGTGGAGGCGATGGAAGAGGTGGGGCGGGGCGAGGCGACACGGTTGTACCAGAACGTGGGCTATCTGTCGCTGATCGGGAACGTGGCCCCGATGATGGGGCTGCTGGGGACGGTGACGGGGATGATGCGGTCGTTCTACGCGGTGGCGGAATATGCAGGGAACGTTCAGCCGGGGAGACTGGCGGAAGGGATCTACGAGGCGCTGACGACGACGTTCATGGGCCTGCTGGTGGCGATTCCGGCGCTGATTCTTTTCGTGTTCTTCCGGAACCGGATCGTGAACGTGCTGGATGAGACGGCGGCGGTGGCCGAGGAGATCATCTTTCCCCTGAAAGATCCGAAGGTCCTGGCGTCCCTTCCGGCGTTCACGCTGGAAACGGGGAAAGAGGATGCGACGCGGGCCGGTGGTCCGGCTGGACGGGGAAATGAACCGGCTGCAGGAGCCGGAGCGGACACGCGCAAATGAGTTCGAGCGAATCGACCTCGAATACACGCCGAACACTTTCCAAGAACGCTATTCGTCGCATCATGCTGGTCGGCATTCCGATGCTTTCGCTGATTTCGATGGCGCTTGCGCTGGGAGCGACGTGGGACAACTCGGCGACGGTGGACGAGTTCGCACACCTGGCCAGCGGCGTGTACTACTGGAAGACCGGCGATTATTCCCTGTATGACCTGAATCCACCGCTGTCGCGATTGATGGCGGGGGCGCCGGTGATGTGGATGTCGCCGACGTTGGACCTGAAGCCGGAGGTGGTACAGCGTGTAAGGCTGAACGAGTGGGGTGCGGGATATGTTTTCTTCAGCCGGAACCGGGCGAGGTATGACCGTCTGCTGTGGACGGGACGGATTCCCGTTGCGGTGTGCGGGGGGGCGGTGGTGGCGGTGGTTGCGCTGTGGGGGTGGGGTGTGTTCGGCTGGGCCGGGGGGCGGTTGAGCGGGGCGGTGACGGCCCTGTCGCCGAACAGTCTGGCGCATGCGGGTCTGGGGACGCGCGAGGGTCCGCTGACGCTGTTCAGGC
>CAZVTD010000199.1:0-4631 GCA_964629945.1 uncultured Planctomycetota bacterium
CCGTCCAGCACCCGTGCCCGAAGCGTGTAATTCTGCCCGGCCCCCAGCGCCCCCCCCGCCGTATCGAACGTGACCGTCCCCTTCTGCACCGACGGATCCACCGTCACGTCCCCGATGCGTGCCCCGGCCGGTGTGCTCGTCAGGAACACGTCCCCGCACAACCCCCGACGCTCGACCGTCGCACGGGTCGTCACCGCCCCCTCGGCGTCCGCCCAGTGCGTGATCTCCTCGTTTCTCGGGAGCGCCGCCACGAACACCGACAGCACGTGCTTACCCCCGGGCTTCACCGCCCCCGTGATCTCCACGTTCCCCCACGGAAACTTCATCTCCCCGACCTTCTTCCCGTCGATGAACACCGCCGCATACGAGTTCAGATATTCCGTATACAGCGTGATCCGCCGACCCGCCCAGTCCGCCGGAATCTGGATCTCACGCTGATACCACGCCATCTTCATCTCTTTCCACGACGTGTCTTTCCACTTCGGGTTCGGATAGAACGTCTGGCTTTCCTTATACATATAATTCGACGTCCCGGGCCAGGGACTCGGAACCTTGTGGTAGCCCCAATCGTCTCCCGGAACCGCGTCCGTCACCCGGTCGGCGGGCTGCCACAGCCACAACCCGTTGATGCAGATGCTCTCCCGCGTCGGGGTCTTCTGGTGAGACGCCTTGTTCATGTCCCACACCGCCCGAACGCCCGCCGGCAGCGTCGCGTTGACGCCGAACGCTGCTTGCCCGAACATCACCACGAATGTGCACGCCAGTGCAACCACGCAGAGACGCTGCTGTACCAACATTCCGGATACCTCCTTCTCGGATCATGGGAAACGGACAGAGGACGACTGCTCACCGGGGTTAATAGTAGACCGAGAGCACGCCTTGTCACGGTGATTTTTTCCGTGATCACATAAACTGTTTCCTGACAGAACATACAGGCGAATGTTCGTTCGCACAACTCACGTCGAGCGACTGAGCGTCATCACCGCCGATTGACCCGCATGCACCCCCGTCGGCAGGTCCACCTGGATGCGTGTGACCTTCCGTTTCGCAATCCACGTGCAGCCCGGCCCCGCCAGCTTCGTCCCGATCTCCACATGGAGGGTCCCCGGCTCATTCTCAGGGTTCGACACCGACACCCGAACCGTCCCAACGAACTCCTGAACCATCACCAGGCAGGGCTTATCCACCGCGATGCTGAGTCCGTCCGTGCCCTTGAGCGTGCCCGCCTCGTAGAACGCCGCCTGCGTGATGCGCAGTTTCCCGTGTCGGACTGCCTGAAGCTCGCGACGGTTGACCAGCACCTTCACCGGACAGTCCTTCACATAATCGGTCAGCGCCTTCGTCGAAATTTCGGGAAGCACGAAATAAACGTACCCCGCACCTTCGGGGCGCACCCCGTGGTCCACCCACAGGCTGAAGACCTTCTTCCGGAAGTTGAACCGCTTCTCCCGTTCCACGTGTCGGCTGATGTCGTTCCACGCTCCCTTCTGCACCGTGCTGACCACCGTCACCGCCGTCCGACGCGGGAAGTAATATCCCACCCCGTCGTGGTGCACCCATTGCAGCGCCGAACTCGACGTCTGTCCCGGCTCCAGTTCCCCGGCGTGTCTGCCGTCCGAACCCAGCACCTTCCCGTGCAGCAGACACTGGTTCACCGACGTGAACACCGGCTTCTCCGTCGCGCAGTGGATGTCCGTTCCCACGCACACCACCTCGCGGTCGAAGCAGAACCACGCCTTGCGGGCCCGAAGTCCAAGCCCCCGCAGGTCGCTGACCTCCAGTCGTGCCGCCCCAGGCTCCTGCACCCACCGCGTCATCTTCCCGTCGAACTGTCGGAAGTCGAACGCCGCCATGCCCCATGTCCCGTCCGTCACTCCGCCCACGAACCGCGTCTTGTGATACAGGTGCACGTTATTCGGGAACGGCTCCACCGGCGCCGACTCCCATTGACACGTGACCCCCGGAAGTCGCCGCCAGTCCAGCACCGGAAGGATCATGTCATACTCCCCGCCCGTCCTCAGAATCTGCATCACCCCGTCGCTCTGGTGCAGGTTGGGGACGTTCTCGCCCCGCAGTTCTTCCGTGTTGAACGTCCGTGCGGACGTCAGCTTCACCGCTACCCGCCACTCCGGCCGGCGGTGCGACAGATAATCCGACCGCCAGAAGTGACGGTGTCCCACCGGCTCGCCCTCGCCGCTCCCCGAACGCAGACGCTCCAGCATCACCTCGAACTCCGACCGTCGCGGAACGTTCATGTCGACCATGAGCGTGCACGCGTGGATCAGGCGCTGCACCTTCCACGCGTTCTGCATCCGCACCAGTTCGCGACCCTGCACGCCGTAATCCAGCCAGTTCCGGCGCATCATCCACGCCACCCCGTCCAGCAGATACTGTGACAGCACCTCCACCGACTCCCGCGAAAACGCGAACGTCGTCCCGTGAGCCGCCCACACCAGCCGCGGCCCGTCGTGCACGAAGTCCCATCCGTAGCCCCCGTTGTAAATCTGTGGCCCGTGCTGGTGGAACGACAAATCCGCCTGGATCCCCTCGCGCGCCTCGTGCGAGTCGATCGCCAGCTCACTGGCGATGTTACGGATCACGTGCGCCACCATCGGCTCGTTTTCCTCCAGCAGCGCCCGCATCAGTGTCACCTCCGCCAGCCACACCAGGTTCTCTCCCGTCAGCGCCCCCCACGAACCCGGCCACGAACGCTTCATCAGCCGGATCCCCGCCTGCACCTGGTCCTCGCTCAGATCGTTCCGCATCATCAGCAGGACCTTCCCCAGAAGTCGAGGCACATAGATCAGGTCATGCCACCACGACGACCAGCCTCCCTGGATGTCATGACGCAGCCAGCAGTCGATCCCCGCCAGGACCCGCTTGCGCAGCGTCCGGTCCCCCTGAAGCCGGCTCTTCGGCGAACGATACGCCTGCGCCATCGTGAACAATCGGTTCAGATGTTGCGATGTCTCCCAGAGACGCTCGAGCGCGTTCTCATAGGGAATATCCGCCCAGCTCCCATCCTTCTTCATCGACGAACACAGCTGTCTCGGCGACTGTCCCGGTGCCTTGCGCCATCGTGGCCACTTCGACAGCGGCTCCGCCAGTGCCAGTTCCACCAGTCGCTCTCGAACCACCTGCATGTCCTCGATCACGTCTCTCTTCCTTTGCGAGTTAAGTGTTGCTCCGAACCCGTAACTCATTTCAACCTACCCGTCTCTCTCTCCCTGTCACGCAGAATCCACCCCCCGCCAGGCCCCATGAACACATCGACCCCGATCGCTCGGGGCCGATGTGTTCACGACAATCCATCTCCGCTGCGCTTACCAGCGGTAATACCGGTAGATGTCATCCAGGTGCTCGGGCTTGTCCACGTACAGCCCGTCCAGCCAGCGCGTGCTCCCCGCGCCGCGTCGCTTCATCAGCGACGCCTTCATCCCGCCCCCGCCCTTGATGTCGTTCACCTTCACCGCAATCACGTTCCGGCCCGCCTTCAACACCCCCTTCGGAATCGTGTATCGACGGACCGCCTGCCAGTAATCATCCGGGTTCGTTTCCTTCCCCATGTGGCCCACGAACTCCCCGTTCACATACGTCCAGTCCTCGTCGTCCACCGCGCCCAGCACCAGCGTCACCTCCTGACCCGCCATCCATGCCGGCACGCTGAAGCTCACCCGGTACAGGAACACCCCGTCCATGCTTGCCAGGTCCGCATACTGGTTCTCCCACAACCCAGGCACACTCATCTTCCTCCAGCTTGCGTCGTTGAACCCCGGCTTCTCCCAACCCACGGTCGGCTCCGTCGTCCCCAGCGGCAGACCCTTCCACACCTTCGGCAGAATCAGCTCCTTCTCCCCCGCCTCCAGCCACGTCACGTTCGGCGTGTCCGCTCGCTCCGCACTCGCCGGCAGCGGCTTGGCGAACTGCGCAAGTAGCGGCGTCTTCGCCTGGGCTCCCAGGTTCGCCAGAATCCGCGACACCAGAAAACTCGTCCGCCGATACGTCGGCTTCAGGTTGAAGTTCTTCTCATACTCGAACGCCCAAGGCACCATCTGGCAAAACGCTATCTTCCCGTCCTTCGACACCGCCAGCGTCCCGCCCCCGGTGATCTCCGCCCCGGCCGTGATCAGGTCAATCTCCCGCGCGTCACGGTCATATACCTCTGCCGGCGACACCCCCGCAAGCGCACTGCCCGCCTTCTGGGGTGGCACCTCCCCGCTGAAATACTCCTTCCTCTCGATCTGAAGTGCGGGAATCTCGGTAAGCAATTCTTTCTTCTCAAGGCCCAGTACCAGAACACGTGCTGTCGGTACTTGACCCGCCTGGACCGCAGCCAACGTCTTTATCCCACCCGGTCCCACAACCAGCACATGTTCTTCCTTGGCGTCCTTGAGTTCCTTCGCCGATATCCCCAACTTCTCCAGTCCCGTCTTCAACGTCTCATCACCAGCGTAGTAAACGGGACGCCGCGCGGGGGCCTTCCATCCTTCCACATATTGCATCACGTTCCCCGCCAGTCGCATCGCCGCCGGGTCCGGCTCCGTTCTCCCCGTCACGTCCATCTGGCAGCACAGCACCATCCCCTTGCCCTCGCGATACTCCCTCCGCGGCGAATACTGCAGCCCGCACCC
>CAZVTD010000200.1:0-4628 GCA_964629945.1 uncultured Planctomycetota bacterium
ATGCGATTCGTGGCGGGGAGACGGCGGTACTTTCCGGTGAGCATGGCGGACGAGGTCGGGTACTGCGGCGACTGGGAGCCGGCCCTGCGAGAGCAGCCTTTCCGATGCGGGGCCGGGGGGGCTCAGTGCGTGGTGCTGCCCGATGGGTTGGTGGTGCCCTGCACGACATTGGACCGCTCGACGAGCGCGGGGAACGTGCATGAACGGACACTGGGGGCGATCTGGCGGGAGGGGTTCGGGGAACTGAGACGGTGGGAGCCGACGGGACGGTGCAAGGGGTGCGAGTACGCACCGGCGTGCCAAGGAGGATGCTGGCTGCAACGGCGTCAGGGGATGGACTGTTATAAGGGGGTGTGGCAGGTTCCGGCGGCGCTCAAGACGGCGGCGGGGATTGCGCTGTGCCTGGGGGTGCTGGGGCTGCCCGGGACGGGTCAGACCACGGAAGGGCCGGGCAAAGGTTACGAGGTGGGGACGGAAGCGGGGAAGAGGAGCGCCCAGGGGATAGAGGGTGAGGTCGGGTCCGGGATCGAGAGAGAGATCGTGATATGGTACGCCTCCCAAGTGGAGCCGACATACAGACTGAATCCTGACGTGGAGAAAGAGAAGCAAAAGGAGGAGGACCCGGCGTTCGTGTTCCTTCGGGAGATGGAGAGCGGGAAGCTTCCGGAGAAGGCGACGGAGCTGAAGGCGAGGATCGAGGCGGGGTTGAAGACGAAAGAACGTTCGCTGGCATATTCGGCGCTGCTGTGGCGGGCAGTGGGGGAGTGGTGTCTGAAGCATCCGGACGCGCCGAAGAGGACCGCGGAGGAACGGCAGGCGATTCGTGAGACGCTGGCAGCGATGGAGAAGGCGACGGATGGATGGTACCGGGAGATCTTCGAGAAGAAACTGGACCCGTACCTGGCGAGAGGGAGGACGGCGCTGCGGCACGCGTTTCAGATGTCGAAGGCGATTCGTCCCGATCCGGCATGGCTAGAACTGGTGCGGGATACACAGGTGGAGCGGTGGGGGAAAGCCGGGGACGCGCTGGAGGAGTGGGTGACGCGGCATCCCTACGCAGAAATGATGCGGTTCAAGATGGTGACCGTGGGGCTGACGGACGTGGAACGGCTGAACGTGTCGGGACGGGCGGCGATGAAGGACGGGACGACATTCGGGATCTATGACGTGCTGGTGACGCCCAAGGGGGAGCGTGTGAAGGTGGGGCTGATGCCCAACAAGCTCAGGACCGTGTGGGTGGAACTTCCGGCAGACGCCGAACTGACGTATATCGACGTGCTGGGATTGGCGTATGCGCAGCACGCGGAATCGAGGGACGAGGAGGTGAAGAAGACGCCTGGGCGAATCGGCGAGATCGATCCGCTCCAATTGGGGGCGGTGCTGAAACTGGAGGGGGGATTGATGACCGGGGACGTTCCCAACGTGGATCTGCCCCACAGTGCTCAGGGTCCGAGGGACCAGACACTGCGCTCCGTGAAGTTGTGGCTGGCGGATTTCTGGATGTTCTAGAGCAGACGGGATGAGGACGAACAGGGACGCGCCCGAAGGTCGGGGACGTCCCTGTTTTTGTTCCGTGAGGGAAGCAGGCTGGAAGGAGGCATTCGGTTCAATAGGTGATGACGATGCGTGCGGGTCGTCCCGAGGGCGGCAGTGCGAGGTGGAGGGAAAGCGTGGATTCCGTGCGCAGGGCGGAGATGCGCTGGAAACCGAAGCCCAGGAATTTGCCGTCGGTGTCGTAGAATTCGCAGCGCACATAGCCTCGGGCGAGCGCTTCGAGGGCGAGCCGCCGCGAGAGCGGGAGGTCCGGGACACCGAGGAGTTTCTGGACGGCGGCGTCATCAAGCGGGAAGGTGTCGGTGCGCTTGAGTTCGAGGACGAGGATTTTGCGTCCGTCGGCGAATTTTTTATCGACGACGTCGAAGTCGGTCTGGAACGCCGGGGCTTCGACGACGAGCTTGTCGAGGTCAAGCGGCACGATGCCCTGGACGAAGGCATTGAAGAGCAGACGGTAGTTGACGAAGAAGGAGGTGACGGCGAGGACCAGCAGGGCGGCGAGACAGGCGACGCCGGCGATGAGGAGTTTTCTGCGCAGGGGGAGGGGTTCCGGCGGGGCGACGGTGTCGACGGAGATGGTCCGCTCACGAGGCTCGATGGCGCCTGAGGGTGCGACGACGTAGAGGGTCTGGACCTCGACGCCTGGGCGGTATTCGACGGAACGGATGGTGGAGATGAGCTTGCGTCGGTCGTCCGGCGGGAAGAGATTGATGAACTGGTCGAGGACCTGACGGATGGTTTCGGAGGGGGCATCCCCGAGCTCACGGACCGGTCGAGGGGCGGAGTCGGCCAGGATGGAGAAGGCATCCCCTTCGAACTGGAGATTGAAGGTGAGTTTGTGGGTCTGGGCGAAGTCTTTCCACTCGCCCATGTGTCGGCGGACGTCGGCCGTGAGCGGCAGACGTCCTTCGAGAAGTCCATCGAGATGAATTGTTCCCTCGACGTTCTGGCTCACAGCGCCCCCATGGCGTTGAAGGGAGGTGTTTTCCCGAGGGGCTGCCAGTCGGCAAAGCCTTCGGTCCAAACGAGGGACTCAGGGGTGAGGGTCCTTGCGGCGAGAAGCGCCCGGATGTCCTTTTCGGGGACCGGTCCTACGGCATTGCCTCCCCGCTCGTAGTACCAGATGGCGGGCTCGGGAGGACTCTGAAACTGGTTGAAAAAGTCGCCGCCGGGTCCGTCGAGAAGTCCGGGAGAGGGTGGTTGGCCCCCCTCAAGCAGTGTGGGGGGCCGGGTGTCGATACCCAGGGCCTGGTCATGGGCGTCCAGTCGATTGACGGAGTACTGACGGAAGGCGTCGCTCTTGATGCGCTCCTGATGGAGCTGTTCACGGAGACGGCGACGTTCGTTCTCGAGATAGGCATGTCGGGCGGCTTCCTCCTTGCGGTTGGAGATGACGGCGATGATGACGATTCCGATGAGGCCGAGGAAGAACCCGCCGAAGAACCAGCCGACGGTGGAACGTCCCTTGGAATTGGCAATGGCGGCAGCAATGCATCCGCAGACGATATTCGGAATCAGGTAGAGAAAAAACACGAAATCGCTCCTCCTGGCAAGCAGTCGTTAACCCTTGCAACTTATCATACCATCAAGACGCTTCAACGAAAGAAGAATTCGGCGACGACGAAGTTGTGGAGGAAATGGACGAGCATGGGTGGATAGAGGGAGCCGGTTCGCCAGCGGGTCCACCCGAGGAGGAGTCCGACCAGGAAGAGATAGGGGGCGCTGTAGATGGAAAAGTGCAGCACGGTGAAGAGCGCAGCGGTCAGGATGAGGGCCTGGCGCGGGGTGATGGCGACCATGAGCCACTGCTGAAGCAGTCCTCGGAAGGAGACCTCCTCGACCAGGGCCGGGAAGGCACAATAGAGCAGGATGAGGGAGACGTCGGCAAGGCCGAGTTCGCGGAGCCGGTCGAGAAGCATGGGGCTCTCGAGGTCCATCGAGTGGATGAGCCAGCCGTGGTAGAGGTAATTGAGTCCAAGCAGGGGAATGAGTGCGAGAAGAGCCAGGAGCGCTTCGGGCTTCTGAAAACCGAAACGCTTGAACTGGACGGCAAGCGAGGGCCAATGGAGGGCGGCGAAGACACAGGTGACGACGAAGAGCACGATGGTCTGGAGCAGGAGCACCAGGTCGGGACGGTCATGAGGGAACAGGGTTTGGCCGAGCACGGAAACGGCAACAATGACGGAGAAGTACGTCCAGAAGAGCGTGGGGACCCCCGGGGCCTTTCGTGCGATGAGGTTGCCCATCGTGAGCTGCATGGGTCGGGACGGGGAGACGACGGACTCGGCGGACTTGTAAGGCATGGCACAGGTGGTACAGAAGTAGAAGATGGGATCGAGGGGTGAGCCACAATAGGGGCAGAAACCCGCGTCGCGCGGTGGCGGGTGCTGTGGCAGATGAGTTCCGTCCGTGGTCACGCGCATCTCCGGGTGCATCAGGCGAGACGCCTGGCAACGGATTACAGGATACTCATAGGAAAAGAGAACTCAACGGATTTTCCGATACGAAATGGGGAAAAATCGAGGCGTGGTCCCGCTCACCAGCGGTCGCGCCTGGGGTGGACAAAGGGGGCGGCGCCGAGGAGGACATCGAGGAGTCGCTGCGGTTCGGAGAGGGGATCGCCCGAGAGGGAGAGGTTGCCTCGGAGATAGTGTTCCCAAGCGGCGATGCGTCCGGTGAGGGTTTCGACGATGACGGGATAAGGTCCGGCGATTTCGAGGGTGGTCGCGGGGGTGCCCTCGGGGAGGGGGATTTCGGCGGTGATCTCACCCATTCGGACCCGGAGGAGGTTCGGCCACGTGGTGAGGGAGGCGTCGCGGAGTCGCTTGAGGAAGAGCGGCTGGAGGCGGTTGAGGAGGCCCGGGAGGTCGTGGATGGCGACGGCAAAGACGAAGCTGGGCTGGGGCCGACAGCCATAGTCGAGGAGGGCCCGCGCAAGGATGGGCTCGTGCGAGGAAACGTCGGTGGCGAAGTGGGCGAGTCCGGCATCGTGCAGGGAGCGTTCGACATGGGAAACGAGCGTGAGGGCCAGGGCGGGGGCGGCGGGGTCGGGCGGGGCGACGCGGCCGCGGCTG
>CAZVTD010000201.1:0-4625 GCA_964629945.1 uncultured Planctomycetota bacterium
ATGATCGTCGGCTCCGGAATCACGTCCACCAGGATCGGGTCATAGCTGCTCGCCTGCCAGTTGCCGCCACCCAGCAGGTTCACCGTCGTCGCGAACGTCGCGTCAACATACTGACCGAACACCCAGGGGTCGATCGAGTTCGAGGCATACCCGTCGAACAGGTTGATGAAGCCGTAACCTGATGCCGTGTTGGCTCCCGTGATGAACTGCAGCATATACACTGCACCCGACGGCGCACTCACCACACCCATGCTCTGCAGGTCCAGGAACACACCGGTCAGCCACAGCGTGCCGTCACTCGCCGTTGCGAACGAGTCCCGCGTCGGATACGTGCCTTCAACCCAGTTGGACGGATTCGTCGTCGACAGGTTCGCCGCAATGTCGGGTGTGGTGTCGTCATACAGTTCAACCACGCCACCCCACTTAGTGTTGTTGCCGAACCCGCTGATGTCGCCGCTGCCGGTCGGACCGAACTGGTCGTCACTGGGCTGCAGCGCGTTGCGGCTCGAAGGACTGTAATACAGGATCGTCCCAACCTGAGGCCGACCATTGCTGTCCAGTCCCGTTCCACCCACGCCGCTCAGCGACAGACCATACACCAGACCCGTCACCTCGCCCGTCGCATCCGGCGTCCAATACGCAATCGGATCCGTCGGAGGCGTGTGCAGACCTGTCAGACTGACGATGCTTCGCAGCTCGTCGCCAATCGCCAAGCCGGCGCCCGGAGCGAGAGCAACCCAGTCCTGATTCTGCGCGTCATACCGGAAGTGGTTCGACACGTCGATCAGCTTCATCGCGTTCGGACCTGGCTCCAGATACACCGATGCCTGCACCGGCGCCACAAGCAGCCCCACAACCACCAGAACCCCGGCAAATCCTACCCACTTACTCATCTCATTCCTCCTGAAACTCTCTGGACTCATCGCTGAAGGCGTCTTTAACCTGGTTAATGGGTGCTCTTTTCGCGCACCCCCACGCTGCATCACCTCTCTCTATCAGCAAAAGCCGTGCCAAATAACCGAATATCCACGCGCACCATACTGAACTCTCCGTAACCTGCTGATAAACAACACCTTAGACCCTCCCAAAAATCTTCCCCCTCGCACGCCACCCCAACCGGGAACAGTCAAAAACGTTCAATGAATCCGACACGCCAATCCCGATACCCCGCTGGTTACGTCGTAACTCCTTTTCCTGAAACATGTTGCGTGAGACGTGCGGACTCTTTACACAAAGCTTTGTTTCTTTGCACGCTTACCGCTGCTCGACGTCCCTTACACCCCGGCATGCCGACCGCTATCTCTGGGGATTTTCGCCCTTTTGTACACAACGGACGGGTTCCTCGACCGGAACCCGTCCATATCCATCTCGCTCTATGCGATCCCCTCAGTTGCGACGGCGGCGCAGACGACCCAGCAGCCACGCACCGGTTCCCAGCAGAAGCAGACTCCCCGGTTCAGGCACCGCCTCGAACCGGATCGGGTCGTTCACCACCGCCTGCCAGCCTTCCGAACCGTCCGGATTCAGGTTCACCGTCGTGGCGAACGTCGCATCCACGAACGGAGCGAACGCCGAATAATCCACCCTTGATGCCACCGACCCGTCGAACACGTTGATGAACCCATATCCGCTCGCGTTGTTCGCTCCCGTGATGAACTCGATCATATACACCGCCCCCTTGGGCGCACTCTCCACGCCCATCGCGTTCAGCTCCAGGAACACCCCCGAAAGCCACAGATTTCCATCCGTTGCCCCGGGGAACGCATCGCGTGACGGATTCCCCTCCACCCAGCTCGACGGATCCGTCCCCATCAGCGTGTTCAGGTCCGCACTCGAATCATAATACAGTTCCGAAACCCCGCCCCACGTCCCGCTGAAGCTGCTGATGTCCCCGCCACCGCTGACCAGACCATACAGATCATCCCGACTCGTCAACCCATTCCGCTGGGCCGGACTGTAATACAGGATCGTCCCCTGCTGCGGAAGTCCGTTGCTGTCCAGGCCCGTTCCCCCGAAGCTCATCAATTCCAGGTCATACACCAGACCCGTGATCTCCTCGCTCGCGTTCCGGCTCCAGTACGCCAGGGGATCCGTCCCTGGATTGTGCAGACTCGTGATGCTCATCACCGCACGAAGTTCATCACCAAGCTCCAGACCCGCTCCAGGCGCCAGGGCTTCACCATCTCGCCAGTGACTTGATACGCTCACCAGCTTCATCGTGTTCTCACCCACCGGCGGAATCACCTCGGCCCGTGCCGGTATCGTCAGCAGCACGGACAGAAGAACGGTCACCATTCCCAATGACCTGACCTTGCCCTTTTCCCCTGCGCCGAACGTCCTGAAGACCTTCATCACGTGATCTCTCCTCTCGGACTCTGCATGACCAAGGCGGCTCATCTCCCGCCTGTTTTTCCCGGGGACACCGATACCGAATGACCCTCCCGAACCCGCTCCATCCATCACGGCCGACAACCACGCCCCTCCAACCTCAACGACCCACCAGACGACGACACCTCGGCTTCCAGACCATTCGCCTTGGCGACAGGGCATCACCACACCGCCCCGTCATAGATCCTCATACCCCGCAAATGCCGTGCCAAAACGACGTTTTCGCTCTCCTTTGGGGGCGTCGGATTGTTCAACCTGTTGAAATCAAAGGGGTTACGGACTCCAGAAATGCCGTTGAATTTCCCAAACGCCTTCGCTACCCCCGAACGTGTTTGAGAATCCCAACGTCCAATTGAAATGCGAAATGGGTCGAATCGCGTAACCTAAATGAAAGCCTAGGGTTAGGAAATGGCAGGATAGGTTGGATCGAGGGTACGGTTTTTTGTACGTCTCTTTTAATGGCTGAAGCAATCCGTCGGCCGGTGGAACCTCAGGCGGGCGTCTTTCCCCCATACAGAACCCGCACGTGGTCCTGTTGGCGGGACGACAATCTCCCCTCTTCCATCAGCAGTTTCGCCAGTTCCCGACCCTCAGGCCCCGTCAGGATGTGGCGTTCCCCGAACGATACCCGTTGAATCCCCTCCGTTCGACGGTACATCCCCCCGTAGCGGGCGTCCTCCTGCACCAGCTTCGCAAGCGCCCCAAGCTCGAAACGCATCGCCAGCGCGGGATTGTCCTGCACCGACGGATACTGTTTCTCCGGCCCCAGCGGCTCGAAGTGCAGCAGACGTCCGTAAAACTCCGAGTGTCTCGGGTTCAGCGTGATGCACAGCTGGTCCAGACCCGCTACCTTCCGCGCGTAATCCGTCAGCAGCCGGAACAGCGCCAGCACCATCGGCAGCGTCCGACGGAACTCCCGACGTCGGTCCGCCAGCATCGTCACTTCACCAAGACGCTCACCCCGCTTCCGTAGCGGACTCAGTTCCTCCCCGTAGATCTCGTCCATCGGAAGACCCCAGGGCGAATCCACCACCAGCGACACCGTCGCGATCACCATCCCGCGAAGCACCGCCACCAGCGTCACCGTCTCGGGCAGAAGGTTATGAAATCCGAACCGCAGTCCGCTTTGCGACGCCTCGATGTACCCCCGCGAAAGGTAGCTCGTGTGCACCAGGCCATACGCCTGCTTCAGTTCCTCCAGGCTCCGGGCCGGTCCGAACAGCACCGGCGCAAGCGACTCCAGACTCAGCGACGAGCCCGAGCCATTCTCCTGTTTCTTGCCTTCATCGGGGGACATGCCCAGGCCTTTCCACTCCACCGTCCCCGCTCAGCAGTTTCCGAAGCGCCGGCAGGGCTTCCCTCGCCGCTCGCCTCCCCGCTTCCACAAAACCCTTCACGTCGATGCTGTCGCCGCGACGAAGTTCCGCCACGTTCGGGCGCAGCACCACGTCCGCCCAGATCGAACGGTTCTTCACCGCCCAATACCGGTACGCGTTCAACGCCGACAGCGCATACTCCACGATATGTCTGGGCGCCGGACGTTCCCGACGGTCCGCCATCAGGTCCACCGCCACCACGCGTTCCGCCCCCATCAACCGTGCCAGTCCCGCCGGAACGTTGTTCGTCAGAAAACCGTCCACCAGCAGACGGTCTTCCACGCGCACCGGCTCGAACACCACCGGAATCGCACACGACGCCACGATCGCGTCCACCAGGTCGGGCGTCATCACCACCATGTCATGCGGAAGTTCTCGGTCCCCGGGCCAGCCGTTCTGCGCGGCCATCACCACCATCTCCGCGCTCACAAGGTCCGTCGCCACCACCCCCAGGGGGATCCGAAGCTCCTCGAACCGCGTCACCGGAAGCAGTTTCCGCAGATACGTCCGCATCGGCCCCGCCGAGGCCAGCGCCAGCGTTGGGAACAGACGCCGACGCAGAAGTTTCCACTTCAGTCCTTCGGCTCGCTCCCTCAGTTCCCCCGCCGACATCCCCGCCGCGAACGCCGCACCCACGAAGGCCCCCGCACTCGTCCCCGTGATCACCTCCGGAACGATCCCTTCCTCCTCCAGAACCTCCAGGATCCCGATGTGCGACATCCCCGCCATCGCCCCGCCGCCCAGGGCAAGTCCCAGCTTCACTCCGTTGACTGTCTTCTCTGGCACGTCTCTTCCCCCTCAACACACACGCCCACGAACCCAAACGCCCCAAACAAAACTATAGCCCGAGCCGCCCCCCCC
>CAZVTD010000202.1:0-4590 GCA_964629945.1 uncultured Planctomycetota bacterium
CCCTCCTTCTTCTCCATACCCTTCCGCTCGAGGCGCCGCCCTCGGCCTCCTCCACCCCACCGCACGTACAGCCGCTCCACCACCTGTGCTCCACGTTGGATTCACTGCCGCAAGAAGGTCCTGCTGAAAACAGATCTGCTGTTCACCGGATACTGAGTGCTGAATCCTGCGTGGCCACCTCACGTGCCCACCGGTCCCGACTTGTCGGGACCGCCCCGGCGTACTTCTGCCTGACTCCTCTGCAAACCCACGTTACCACCCTGCCTGGGCGGGCAGGCGCCCTCGCCTGCCCCACCTCTTAACTCTCCTCCCAACCCCCGCTTCCAACCCGACCAGACGGTCGTTTCTGCTGTTCGCCCTCACTTGCCCATTTTCAATTGGCCGATTTACATTGTATAAACATGGCGGACTGCCCGGGCACCGACCGCAGCCCACGCTGCACGGCGTGGACTGTGCCGGCTTCCGGTCTCCGGTTTCCCCTTCTTGGCTGTTTCCCCAATCCGTGTTCATCTGCGTTCATTTTACCCGCCGGCTTCCTGGAGAGCTGCGGTTCCCCGCTTCTTCTTCGCGCCGGCTCCTCACGGACCCCGCGAATCCTCATCCCCCTCCCGCTTCGGCGTCAGCTTCGCATGCCCTTCGCGGCTCTTCTTTGGCTTCTTCTGCCGTTCACCTCGCTGTGTTTCGCATGCAATTCGCATGAAACCGTTTCTTCTTCGCCGTTTCCCCGATCTGCGGATATTCCCCATTCCTTCTGTACAGACCCTCCACTACCTGTGCTCTACGTTGGATTCACTGCCGAAAGAACGTCCTGCTGAAGTTCACCGTTGTGGCTGTTGGGACTGTCCTGTATACTGTACGCTAAGTGCTAAGTGCTGAGTGCTCTCAGTCTCTCTCCTCCAGCAATCTGTGAAATCCGTTGTGAATCGCCGTTTCTTTGCTTCAGGCTGTTCGCCTGATCTGTGTAATCTGTGTAATCTGTGGATAACGCCGTTTCTGCTGTTTCCCGACTGAACGGCTCGGTGGATCAGTCGTTCTCCCCGACGCTCACCCGCTCGATCCCCGTCGCCTTCCCCGTCCGCTCGTCCGCCGCGATCACCACCCCGTTGATTCGGACGTCCCCTTCCGCCACGTCGAAGTGCGTCGGCATCCCCGTCACCAGCGCCTTGATCACACGGTCCTTCATCCGGCCCAGAACGCTGTCATGTGGCCCCGTCATTCCCAGGTCCGTGATGTATGCCGTCCCCTTTTCCAGCACCCGGTTGTCCGCCGTCTGCGCGTGCGTGTGCGTCCCCACCACCGCCGTCACCCGTCCATCCAGGTACCACCCCATCGCGATCTTCTCGCTGGTCGCCTCCGCGTGCATGTCCACGATCACCACCTTCGTCTCACCCGCGAGGCTCGCCAGCGCCGCGTCCACCGCACGGAACGGACAGTCCGTGTGTTGACTGATGAACACCCGGCCCAGAAGGTTGATCACCCCCACTCGGCGGCCCTTCCGGTCCGTCAACACCGTCACGCCCTTCCCCGAAGCCGTCGGTGGAAAGTTCGCCGGACGCAGGATACGGTGGTCCGTCTCCAGCACCGGAATCAGTTCCTTCCGCTTGTACACGTGGTCTCCCATCGTCAGAACGTCCGCACCCGCCTCCAGAAGCTGTGTCGCAATGTCGGGCGTCAGTCCCGAACCCGCCGCCGCGTTCTCCGCGTTCACCACCACGAAGTCCGCACCTGTGCGCTCGATCACGCTCCGAAGACGTCCCACGAGGATATCCCGGCCGGGCCGGCCCACCACGTCTCCTAACGCCAGGATCCTCATCTCACAACCCCTTTCGTCCACTCCCTCTCGAATCCGCTCGACTGCGACGGGCTGCCTTTCCCTATCCTGTTCTCCTGCTCACCTGTTCTTGCGGTTCACCTGCTCTGCTGCTCTGCTGTTCTGCTGCTCTCGCGCGTAGCGCGTAGCGCGCAGCGCGTCAACCTCGACCGCGCCGCCGATCCGGACGTCCTTCCTTGCCGAAGAACTCGCGTCCCTTCGACGACTTCCGCGCACCCACCTTCACCCCGGGCACCCCGCCCTTCCCCAGCCTCGGCTGTCTCGGACCCATCCCTCGCTGTGGCATCTCTGCTCCCCTGCTCTACGGTTCACCTGTTCTGCTGCTCTGCTGTTCTGCTGCTCTCGCGCGTAGCGCGTCAGTGTGCCACCTCGGTGATGCGTGTCTCGCGGATCACAGTCACCCGTACCTCGCCCGGATACGTCAGTTCCTTCTCGATCTCTCGTGCGATGTCGCGGGCCAGCATCGCCGACGACTTGTCATCCAGCTTATCCGCGTCCGCGATCACGCGTACCTCGCGTCCCGCCTGGATCGCATACGCCTTCGACACACCCGGGAATCCCTTTGCCAGGGTCTCCAGCCGTTCCAGACGCTTGATGTAGTTCTCCAGCGTCTCGCGACGCGCGCCCGGACGCGACGCACTCACCGCGTCCGCCGCCATCGCCAGAACCGCGTACACCGACTCCGCGGGCACCTTCTCGTGGTGCGCCTCGATCGCGTTCACCACCAGCGGGTCTTCCCCGTACCGTCTCGCCAGGTCCGCACCGATCTCCGGGTGACCGCCTTCCGTCTCGTGGTCCACCGCCTTGCCGATGTCGTGCAGCAGTCCCACCCGACGTGCCAGCACCGGATCCAGCCCCATCTCGCCCGCCAGCGCACCCATCAGGTGCGCCACTTCCAGCGAATGACGCAGCACGTTCTGACCGTAGCTCGTCCGATACTTAAGCCTGCCAAGGAGTTCCAGCTCTTTCGGGTGCAGTCCGTGGATATCCGCCTCCATCATCGCCTGCTTGCCGCTCTCGCGGATGATCTCGTCGATCTGCTTGCGCGTATTTTCCACAACCTCTTCGATACGAGCGGGATGGATGCGCCCGTCCACGATCAGGTGCTCCAGCGCCACCTTCGCCACCTCGCGCCGGACCGAATCGAACCCGCTGATCACCACCACCCCGGGCGTATCGTCCACGATCACGTCCACACCGGTGGCGCGTTCGAACGAGCGGATGTTGCGACCCTCGCGCCCGATGATCCGTCCTTTCATCTCGTCATTCGGCAGATCGATCGTGCTGACAACGCTTTCCACCGTGTGGTCCGCCGCCAGCCGCTGGATCGCCGTGCTCAGAATCTCGCGGCTCTTGGCTTCCGCCATCTCTTTGGTCTGCTCGGTGTAGCGATGGACCAGTTCGCCCTGCTCCTTCTGGAGTTCCTTCTCAAGTCGAGTCAGGACCATCTCTTGCGCCTGCTCACGGGTCAGCCCGCTGATGCGCTGGAGGGTCTCCTTCTGGGCGTCCACCAGCTTCTGAAGCTCATCGCGCTTGCCGGTCAGTTCCTGCTGCCGCTGGGCGAGTTCCGCCTCCGATTGCTCTAACTGCTTTTCCTTCTTGGACATCACGTCGGCCTTGCGCTCGATGTTGTCCTCGCGCTTGGCCAGCCGACGCTCGAAATTGCGCAGCTCGTTGCGCGTTTCGAGGGTCTCCTTTTCGAACTCCTCACGACGGTTGAACAACTCCTCCTTGGCCTTCAGCTCGACTTCCTTGCGGATGCCGTCCGCCTTATCTTCCGCCTCAGAAAGGAGTTGCTTCGCTCGCTGCGCGGCGCTGGTCTCCTGGCGCCGCTCGTAATACCACATCGCCACCAGCCCCGCACCCACGCCGAGGGCCAGCAGAACAACCCAGACAATGACGTCCGTCACCACAGATCCAACCACAGGAACCAGTTGAGCATATCCGAACATTATGCACGTCCTTTCCAGTGCCACCCCTGGCGTCGAAAGATCGCCAGAGACAGCACGCCCCTATAACTCCTTATCCGGCAAGCCATTGAGGCGATTCCCTCCGGCCGAAAAGGCCGACGGAACCCGGGACGTGGAACGTAAAGGCAGATAGATAGGCGGGATGCGTCGAGAGGCTGCGACAGCGGGTACATACGGAAAGCTAGATCAGGAGCCGCACTCCCCAGCCATTGGCCCTGATCTCATGGGTAACTGTAACCTTAATTCCAGCAGAATGTTACGATTTCCCCTCATCTTCCGAATCTACCCTTCAGCTGCTTGATTCAAAGTTCTGTCGAAGCACTCCCAAGGCCTCAGAGGCCTGGACTTCACCGGATGCACGACCTAAGAGAAGATATAACGACTTGGCTATTATAAAGTTAGGTCGTGCAGCCCGACCCATCGATCAAGGCTGCCGGTAATGCCCGGTCCTTCCGCCAGTGCTGCCCTTGCACCACGTCTCGTCTCAACGGAAGCCAACAAGCACACGAAACTTACACTATCTTTGTACTCCATCGGCAAGCGACTGTCAACCGCAAAAGCGCAGGTCAAAATTCCCGGTCCCTGGGGCAATTTTGCTGCCCGTAAACGTGCACCATTGGTCGATTCTCGCGGTTGCATTTTGGTGGACACCCTCATTTTCAGGCTAAAAATCGGGGTGCGGGGCTCAAAAACTGGTCAAAAACGCCTGAATTTCGATCGAATTCGGGGCGAATTGACGCGCAAATCGAGCGAATTTGAACCGGGGGGCCCCCGCCCTTGCGCCCCGCT
>CAZVTD010000203.1:0-4573 GCA_964629945.1 uncultured Planctomycetota bacterium
AGGTTCGGCCCGTGGGGCTGATCCGGGCACATCCGGGGATTCCGAGGATGATCTTTTCGGAGGAGTTCTACGCGGTGCCTTCACGCCGGGGGAGGGTGTACCAGTGGGTCCGGGCATATCTTTCGGAGGTGGCGCGGATCGTGCGGGTGGGTCAGAAGGCAGGACAGGTCGCGCGCGGGTTGGACGCGCAGGTGACGGCGGTGATGTTCCTGGGGCTCGTGCAGTCGGCGGGGGCATTGTGGCACATGAGCGCGGGTGAGTTCGACGTGGAGGGTCACGCGCGGAAGGCCTGGCGGATGTTCAGACGGATGCTGACGACGGACTGAGGACGCGAGCGGATCAGGGTGGTTTCCCGGAAGAGAAGAGGACGGAGCGGCGATGAAAAAGGTGATCCCGTTGATCGTGCTGGTCGTGGTGGCGGGGATTGCGGCAGCGGCCTATGAGTTCTTTCGGAACGGTTCGGAGCGGGAGTCCAAGGTCATCCAGGTGTCGGGGAACATCGAGGTGACGGCGGTGGAGTTGAGCTTCCGGATACCGGGCTGGCTGGAACGCCGCGCGGTGTCGGAGGGAGCGAAGATTAAGGAAGGGGATGTTATCGCGGAGCTGGACCGGACGGAGCTTTCGGAAGAGGTAGGGCTGCGCGAGGCGGAGGTGAGGGGATCAGCAGCGCTGGTGGCGGAGCTGGAATCCGGGTCGCGTCCGGAAGAGATTGCGCGAGCGGCGTCCGCGCTGGATCGGGCGAAGGCGCTGGTGGTGGAGCTGGAGTCGGGCTCGCGTCCGGAAGAGATCGGGGCGGCGGAGGCAGCGCACAAAGCGGCAGGCGTGGAGGCACAACGCCTGAAGCTGGACTTCGAGCGCATGAAGCAGCTCGAAGAGAGCGGAGCGGCGACGACACAGGAACTGGACCGGGCACGTGCAGCGTACGAGGCGGCAAGCGAACGTGAGCGGGAAGCCGGGGAACGCCTGAAGCTGGCGAAGGAGGGTCCGCGTAAGGAGGAGATCGAGCGGGCACGCGCGGCGGCAAAGGAGGCAGAGGCAACATGGGAGCTGGCAAAGCAGGGCCCGCGTAAGGAAGAGGTGGAACGCGCACGGGCACAGTTGGAAGGGTCGCGCCGTGCGCTGGCGATCGCACAGACGCGGCTGGGATGGACGGTTCTGAAGTCGCCGGTAACGGGGGTGGTGCTTTCGAAGAACGCGGAGAGCGGGGAGTTCGTGGGGGCGGGGACGCCGATCGTGACGGTGGCTGACATGACGACGGTGTGGCTGAGGGCGTACGTGAACGAAGGAGACCTGGGACGGGTCAAGGTGGGGCAGGCGGTGGAGGTGAGGACGGACACGTATCCGGAGAAGGTGTATTCGGGACGGGTGTCGTTCATCTCGGAGGAGGCGGAGTTCACGCCCAAGAGCGTCGAGACGCGCAAGGAGCGGGTGAAGCTGGTGTATCGGATCAAGGTGGAGATCGACAACCCAGCACAGGAGTTGAAGGCAGGGATGCCCGCGGATGCGCGGATCCTTTCGGGAGAATGAGGTTGACGATGGAGACGATCCGGACGGAAGGATTGACGAAACGCTTTGGCGAACTGACGGCGGTGAATGGGTTGACCGTGGCGGTCCGCGAGGGGGAGATTTTCGGACTGGTGGGGCCCGACGGGGCAGGAAAGACGACGACGATGCGGATGCTGAGCGGGGTGATGGACCCGAGCAGCGGCCGGGCCGAAGTGGCCGGCTTTGACGTGGCACGCGAGACGGACGCGGTGAAGGAACAGATCGGGTACATGAGCCAGCGGTTCGGGCTGTATCCGGATCTCACGGTGTTGGAAAACATCCGTTTCTACGCGGACCTCTACCGGGTCGGTCGTCGAGAACGGGAAAGCCGGGTCGAGGAACTGCTGGAGTTCAGTCACCTGGGGCCTTTCCGGAAGCGGCTGGCGATGAACCTGTCGGGCGGGATGAAGCAGAAGCTGGGGCTGGCATGTGCGCTGCTGCATCGTCCACGGGTGCTGCTGCTGGATGAGCCGACGAACGGGGTGGACCCGGTGAGCCGCCGGGAGTTCTGGCGCATCCTGTATCGGCTGTTGCGAGACAGAGTGACGATCTTCGTTTCGACGGCGTATCTGGACGAGGCGGAACGCTGCTCGCGGGTGGGGCTGATCGATCACGGGAAACTTCTGGCGTGCGGGACGCCCGAGGAGGTGAAAGGGCTGATGACGGAATCGATCTTGGAGGTCCGAACGGGACGGCCCCGGGACGCGGCGGTGCTGCTGAGGCAGAAGCTGAAGGAGGGCCGCGCAGGGCTGTTCGGGGACCGGGTGCACGTGGTGACGGAGGACGTGGCGCGGGCGGAGGTGGAGGTGCGGGACACCCTGGAGGCAGGCGGCGTCGAGGTGAGAAGCGTGGGCGAGGTGGAGCCGACGCTGGAAGACGTGTTCGTGGCGGTGCTGGCGAAGCGCGAGGGGGCCGGGGATGCGTGAGGGCACGTCCGAGAACGCGGTGGTGGTGCAAGACCTGGAGCGGCGGTTCGGGGATTTTGTTGCGGTGGACCGTGTGAACTTCGAGGTGAAGCGCGGCGAGGTGTTCGGTTTTCTGGGGCCGAACGGGGCGGGGAAATCGACGACGATCCGGATGCTGACGGGGATTCTTGCGCCGACGGGGGGCGGGGGGACGGTGGCGGGTTATGACATCGCGAGCCAGGCGGAGAAGATCAAAGCGAACATCGGGTACATGAGTCAGAAGTTTTCGCTGTACGAGGACCTGACGGTCCAGGAGAACATCGATTTCTGGGGAGGCATCTACTCGATCCCGAAGGGGAAGAAACGCGAACGGACGGAATGGGTGATCCGGATGGCGGGACTGGCGGAGCAGCGCGACCGACGGACGGCGATCCTTCCGACGGGCTGGAAGCAGCGTCTGGCACTGGGGTGTGCGATCCTGCACGAGCCGCCCGTGGGTTTTCTGGATGAGCCGACGTCGGGGGTGGACCCGGGGAGCCGGCGGCAATTCTGGGATCTGATCTACGAACTTTCGGGACGCGGGGTGACGGTGTTCGTGACGACGCATTATATGGACGAGGCGGAGTACTGCGACCGGGTCGGGCTGATCTACCGGGGAAGACTGATCGCCCTGGGGAGCCCGGGGGAACTGAAGCAGGGGTTGATGAAGGAAGAGGTCCTGGAGGTGCAGTGCGAGCGTCCGCAAGAGGCGATGGAGTGGATCGAGAAGATGCCCGGGGTGAAGGAGGCGGCACTGTTCGGGAAGGGATTGCACGTGGTGGTTGAGCCGGGGACGGAAACGGGGGGACGGATATGCGGGGAACTCGACCGGCGAGGACACGCATGCCGACACGCGGAGAAGATCGTCCCATCGCTGGAGGACGTGTTCGTGTCGCTGATCGAGGCGGAGGACCGGCGGTGAATTGCGGGGTTCGGATTTGGGATTGTGAAATGAACGGCAGGCGGATTTGAACGTCGGCTCGGAGCGAGAGATGAAGCGGCTGTCGGCAAGACGACTATGGGCGGTGGCGAAGAAGGAGATGCTGCACGTCGTTCGGGACGTTCGCAGCCTGGGGATGGCGATTGCGCTGCCGATGCTGATGCTGGTGTTGTTCGGGTATGCCCTGACGCTGGATGTGGATAACGTGCCGCTGGTGGTGTGGGACCAGAGCGGGACACCGGCGAGCCGGGAGCTGGTGAGCCGGTTCACGGGATCGCGATATTTTTCGCTGTTGCGATACGTCGGGAATTACGAGGAGGTGGTCTCGGCGATCGACCGAAGGGAAGCACTGGCGGGGTTGGTGGTGCCGGCGGATTTCGGGGAAGGGGCTTCGGAGGGAGGATCGAGGGAGGTTCAGTTCCTGGTGGATGGGAGCAACGCGAACACAGCGACGATCGCGCTGGGGTACGGCGAGGCGATCACGAAGATGTATTGGGAGGTGCTGGCGTTTCGGGCGGTCCGGCGGGTGGGCGGGACGATGCCCGATGCGCCGATGGAGATCCGCTCGCGGGTGTGGTTCAACGAGGAGATGGAGTCGAAGAACTACATTGTGCCGGGACTGATCGCGGTGATCATGATGGTGATTGCGGCGCAACTGACGTCGCTGACGGTGGCGCGGGAATGGGAACAGGGGACGATGGAGCAGTTGGTGTCGACGCCGGTGAGGGGACCGGAACTGATCCTGGGGAAGCTGCTGCCCTATCTGGGGCTGGGGATGCTGGACATGACCCTGGCGGTGCTGATGGGGGTGTTCGTGTTCGGGGTTCCGCTTCGGGGGATCGTGGTGCTGCTGTTCGGCGTGGCGACGTTCTTCACGGGATGCTGATCAGCATCGTGACGCGGAACCAGCTGCTTTCGAGTCAACTGGCGATGCTGCTGACATATCTGCCGGCGTTTCTGCTTTCGGGGTTCATGTATCCGATCACGAACATGCCCGAGGCGCTGCAGTGGTTCACGTATCTGGTTCCAGCGCGGTATTTCATCGCGCTGCTGAAGGGGATTTTCCTGAAGGGGAACGGTCCGGCGGTGCTGGGGGCGGAGGCGGGAGTGATGATCGTGTTCGTGGTGGTGATGGTGGTGCTGG
>CAZVTD010000204.1:0-4569 GCA_964629945.1 uncultured Planctomycetota bacterium
CAAGGGCCAACGATGGGGACGGGTGCACTGGGTGGCGATTGTTCCGGGAGAACAGGGGAAGGGATTGAGCAAGGTCCTTCTGGCGGCGGCGCTGGAGAAGATGAAGGAACTGGGAGAGGTTCGGGTGTATCTGACGACGAACTCGGCGCGACTGGCGGCGATCGGGTTGTATCTGAGGTTCGGGTTCGCGCCCGAGGTGGAGAGCGAGGAGGAAGCAAAGGCGTGGGAGGAGATCAGGAAGAGATTGCGGATTTCGCCCGCCTGAGGCGGGTCAAGAGTGTGGAATGAAAACGGGAGGGGACGAAGCCCCCAAGGGGACCGGGGTTGTGGTGGTCTGCGGTCGGAGTCGTGTTCAGGAGCATCTCAGAGTGAAGCGAGGGTTTTGAGTCGCTGGACGGCATCGGTGCTTCCGACGACGATGACACGATCGCCGGGCTGGAGGAGATCGTCGCCTGAAGGGGAGGTGACGCCGAGAGGTCCGCGGCGAATGCCGACGACGGTAACGCCGAGGTCCTGACGGAAGCGGAGTTGAGCCAGTGTGTGCCCGATTCTTGGGGAGTTTTGGGCGACCTCGATTTCCGTGAAGTCAAAGCAGCAGAAGGTGTGGGGGTCGTCGAGGGTGTCCCTCTGCTCGATAAGGTCGACGGCTTTTTTGAGGTTATCCGGGGTTCCGACAAGCATGAGATGGTCGCCTGGGAGGATTCGGAAATCGGGCGAGAGGTCGAAATGGGTTCTGCCGGTCCGGCTGAGTGCGAGGATGGAAACGCCGGTCTGGTTTCGGAGGGGGATTTCGGCGAGAGTTCGTCCGGCGAAACGCGAGCCGGGTTTGAGACGTATTTCTTTGAGTGCGACGGGCCAGTCTTCGGCGCTCCGGAGTAGGAGCGAGGCATCGGTGAGGACATCGGCGGCGTATTCGGCGGCATCATGGAAGGGTCGGAGGACGACATGTGCGCCGGCGGCGGAGAGTTGACGAGCATCGTCCTGGCTGCGAGCGGAAAGGACGATTCTGCCGGGGCAACCGCGAGCACAAAGGAGATGGAGGAGGTCAAGACTGAGATTCTGGTCCCGGACGGTGCTAACGAACCAGCGGGTTTTATCGACGGGGAGCTGTTCGATGAACCCCGGGTCACCGGCGTCGCCGTAGATGACGACCATGCCCTTTCGACGCCAACGTGCGAGGGCTTCGGGGTCGAAGTCGACGCCGAGGACGCGTCGTCCGCGGTCGAGGAGATGGGCGGCGATTTCGCCGCCGTAGTTTCCGAGTCCCAGGAGGATGACATCTGGGGGGATTTCGCGGGAAGGATCGGGGGCGTCCTGAGCTTCGCGCCAGGGATTTTTTCGTTCAAAGACGGCAAGGAATGGGTGGAGTCTGGCATAGAGGGGAGCGGAATAGAGGATCATGTAGGTGGAGGCGCAGATGGTGACGAGTCCGACGAGAGTGACGAGTCCCATGGTGGGCATTTCGACGTGGTGGTAGGAGAGGCCGAGGGCGACGAGGATGAGGGAGAATTCGCTGATTTGAGCGACGGCGAGTCCGGCCAGGAAGCCTGTTCGGCGGCGGTATCCCATGATTCCCATGATGACCATGACGATGAGGGGGTTTCCGACGAGGACGAAGAGTGAGAGGATGACGGCGTGGGGGATCTGTGCGCCGAGGAGATGGATTTCGAGACGTGAACCGAGGTTGATGAAGAAGAAGAGGAGGAGGAAATCGCGGAGGGTGACGAGTCGTGCGCCAATGGCTTCACGATAGCCGGTGGAGGCGAGTGAAACACCACCGAGGAAGGCGCCGACCTCTTTGCTGAATCCGAGATAGTCCCCGACGGCGGCCAGGAGGAGTGCCCAAGCGATGGAAAAGAGGACGAGGAGTTCCTGAGAATGGGCGAGTTTTGGGAGCAGTCCGGGCAGAATGAAGCGAGTGATCAGCGCGACGACAAGAAGAAAGCCGAGGCCCCTGGCGATGATGACGAGGATTTGGGTGGCTGGGGTGTTGTCGCCCTGGAGACCCGCGCCGAGGGCGGTGAGTCCGATGAGGGCGAGGATGGCCACGATGTCCTGGACAAGAAGGAAGCCGACGGCGATGCGTCCATGGAGGGAATCGATCTCGTTTTTATCGGAGAGGAGCTTGACAATGATGATGGTGCTGGAAAAGGTGAGTGCGACCGAGACATAGACGGCCTGGACGACGGAGAAGCGCATGAGGAGGAGGATGAGGAAGCCGATGACGGCGGTGAAGCCGACTTGTCCGAGGCCGGTGGCGAGAGCGACGGGTCCGACGGTGCGGAGCATATGGAGGTCGAGTCTGAGTCCGACGACGAAGAGGAGGAGGGAGATGCCGATTTGAGCGAGGAGCTCGATTTTTTCGTGTGAGGCGACAATTCCGAGCATGGAGGGACCGACGAGGACGCCGACGGCCAGGAAGGAGACGATGAGGGGTTGTCGCAGGAGACGTCCGAAGGCACCGACGACGGCGGCCAAGGCGAGGATTGCAGCGATCTCATAGAACGCATTTCCGGAGAAGGCAGCGAACAAATCCGAATCCTTCCAGAGGGAAGCCGGGGTCTGCGAACGGAAGCAGACGTAACGGACGCAATATTAGCAGGGGAAACGGATTGGGTCAAGAAAAAGGGGGGCCCGGCAGGCCTGGGGTGGCCCGAAACACAGGGGTGTGTCTCAGGCACTGCGGGGAGACCTGCCGGGGTTATATCCTTATGCGTCAGGAGTCTGTTGCGGACTCCATAGGTCTCAAAGCACCCCCATAGCGGGGATTGCTCCCGAGCGGCCATAATAATAACCGAAAGAACGGGGCTTGTCAAGAGGAAGGTGGGCTCGTCGAAAAAATTCGAGGGGGTCTGGAACGGGGTTGAAAACACCCCCTGGAACGGTGCCCAGAGAGGTTCAAGACCCCTGCCCTGCTCCACTGCGGGGCGACAAAACCTGTCGGGCACAGCCGGCAACAACAGCGAAAGAAAACGAGGGGGTCATGGGGTCGGGTCAGGGAGGTAAGCACCATAGTCTTTGAGTCGGCGGCGGAGCTGAGCGGGGTCCACGTTCCGGGAGTCGGCGTCGGTGTGGAGCGCGAGTGCGGCGGCGAGTCCTGCGGCTTCGCCGGTGTTGAGGCAGCAGGGCATGATGCGGATGGAGCCGTTGGCGATGCGGTCGGTGGAGATGCAGCGACCGGCGACGAGGAGGTTGGAGAGACCTCGCGGGATGAGGGCGCGATAAGGGACGCCGAAGGATTCGCCCTTGGCGAATTTGTTGGGGTCGGGCTTGCGGTGCTCGGCGAGGGACCTGGCGGCGGATTCGACGGCGCCTTTGCGGTCGTAGTGGATGTCGATGGGATAGGCGCATCGACAGACATCGTCGGGGAAGGACCGACGGGCATAGTAGTCGTCGGCGGTGAGGAGGTAGTCGCCCATGATGCGTCGTGTTTCACGGACGCCGAGGAGGGCGCCGGTGGCGACGAGGAAGGAGTTGCCGAAGGCCCGGGGCATGAATTCGGTGAAGGCGTCGCGGTATTGGGCGGCGAGCTTCCGGCCTTCGATGAGTGCACGGGAGGTGGAGGCGGGATCGGTGTTATCGACGTCGAAGACGTGTCCGGCGTTGAAGCCCCAGGTGGAGGGACCGATTTCGGCGTTGCAGGTGTGGAGCTCGAAGATGAGGGGATATTTTTCGGACTTGACGGCCTTGTAGATGGGGGATTCGGGGTCGTAGAAATGGATGCGCCGGCCGTGATGGAGGAGGAAGCCGTCGACGTTGGTGATGACGTAGCAGAGGGTGGCGGGCTGGAGTTTTCCGTCGGGGTCGCCTTTTTCGAAGGGAGCACCGGCCCAGGCGGCGAGGTCGCCGTCGCCTGTGCCGTCGATGTAGAGCTTTGCGCGGACGGCGGTGAGTCCGGCTTTGCTGGCGAGGATGAGTGCGTCGATGCGGTCATCGGAGGATTTTTCGACGGCGGTAAGACGAGTGTGAAAGAGGACGTGTGCGCCGACGGAGGTGACCATGTCGTCGTAGAAGCGCTTGAGGAGTTCGGGGTCGATGGTGGGGGGCCAGAGGGGCTTGGTCTGCTGGGTGTGATAGACCTGGGGCATGTTGGTTCGGAGGTGGTTCCAGATGCGCTCGGCGAGGCCTCGGGAGATGATTTTTTCGCCGTCGTCGTGACCGATGAAGAAGGGGACGAGACCGAGGGTTCCCATGCCACCGAGGGCGGATTCGGCTTCGACGAGGAGGGTTTTGGCGCCTTCGCGTGCGGCGGCAGTTGCGGCGGCGCAGCCCGCGGGCCCACCACCGACGACGACGACATCCCAAGTGCTGTCGAGGGGGATGTTCCGGGGAGACAGCTTGTACTCGGTCACGGCAGTCCTCCCATGACGCCGGGATGACCTGGGCTCCGCCCGTGAGGCATCCCCAACGTTCGCTCTTGTCCAAAGGAGCGTGCATTCTGGGCGGGGCTTGGGGGAATGTCAACAGGAAGGCACGGGGAAAACCGGGGAGGTCATCAGGGTCTTTGAGGGGTCGATGCGTGGAGAGGGATCAGGAGACGGCCCCGACGAGACTGGGAGTCGGCTTGGG
>CAZVTD010000205.1:0-4557 GCA_964629945.1 uncultured Planctomycetota bacterium
ATGGGGGGTTTGACGAAGGTGAGTCCGAACTGCTCGGCGACGGTGCGCGCGAGGGATTCTTCGGAGACGAGCCCGCGAGTGCTCAGGAGGGTGGAAAGGGGCGTCCAGGTTTCCTCGCATTCGGCGACGAGGGCGTCGGCGACGTCCGGGGCGATGAGCTGCTTCTGGAGGAGACGATGGGCGAGGTCATGGTCGGCTTCGGCCAGGAGGGGGAATTGGTTGTAGATCTGGAAGGCACGGGTGATTTCGACGGGGAGCGCATAGTCGAGGTTGATGAGGGTCCGCCAGAGGGAGACACCGGTCTGTTTCTGATATTTTGCGGCGGCGGTGAGCTGGGTGGGGGTGAGGACGCCATGGGTGAGGAGGATTCGTGCGAGGGCTTTGTCGGCCTGGCACTGGTCACGCCTGGCTTCGACGAGCTGCTCGTGCGAGAGCCAGTGGGCGGCGGCAAGGACATCGCCGAGGGAAGCCGAGGCGGTCTCGGAGAGTCGGACCTCGGCGTTGAGCTTCTGGAGGATTCGTCCCCAGGGAATGGCGGGGAGGATGACGTCGCGGAGCGAGAAGCCGGTCCGGGCCTGCTTGGCCCGTGCACGTTCGAGGTCGCGGACGGAGAGGAGATCGGCCTGCAGGAGGACATCGGCGAGGACGTCCTCGGTGAGAACGCTTTCGGAGAGGTCGCAGGCCGGCGGCGCCTGGCAGGACAGCGCGGCAGATGGGTTTGAGTCCAGCGTGGTCATGCGTTTCCCCTGTGTCGATAAAGGTATGAAGTTTATCGGCAAGGCGGGAGGGGGGTCTTGCGAGATTCCGGGGGGTTACAGGGAATGCGAATGAGATGCGAAAAGGGACGGAATGCGAATAAAAACGGCAACAGCAGAGAAAATGAGGAAACAACACCAACAGCACACAACCCTGAGGCGAAAAGAGGAAACGGCTCTACGGTTTGGCGTAGTCGGATTCTGATTTTTCGGGGACGGCGGCGAGGAGCTTATCGACGACGTGGTCGGGGGTGATGCCCTCGGCGTCGGCGTTGAAGTTGGTGAAGAGACGGTGGCGAAGGACGGGATGGGCGACGGAACGGACGTCCTGGCAGGAGACGTTGTAACGTCCGTCGAGGATGGTGCGGGCCTTGGCGGCGAGGATGAGGTGCTGGGCGGCACGGGGGCCTGCGCCCCAGGAGAGCCACTGGCGAACGAAGTCGGGGGCATCGGATTCTTTGGGACGCGTGGCACGGGTGAGCCGGACGGCGTAGTCCACGACGTGGTCCGAAACGGGAACTCGGCGGACGATCTTCTGGATGAGCTGGATGTCGTGCCCGCGCAGGACGGGCTTGACCTCGGCGTCGGAGTCGACGGTGGTGGACTTGACGATCTGGTGCTCCTCGGCTTTGGTGGGGTAGCCGATGTTGATGGAGAGCATGAAGCGGTCGAGCTGGGCTTCGGGAAGGGGATAGGTGCCCTCCTGCTCGATGGGGTTCTGGGTGGCGAGGACGAAGAAGGGGAGCTCGAGTTCGAAGGTTTCTCCGCCCGCGGTGACCTGGTATTCCTGCATGGCCTGAAGGAGCGCGGACTGGGTTTTGGGCGGGGTGCGGTTGATCTCGTCGGCAAGGACCACGTTGGCGAAGATGGGTCCCTTGACGAAACGGAAGAGACGCTTTCCGGTGGCACGGTCCTCTTCGATGACCTGGGTGCCGGTGATGTCGGAAGGCATGAGGTCGGGGGTGAACTGGATGCGGGAAAAGGAGAGCTGGAGGGTTCGGGCGAGGGTGCGGACCATGAGGGTTTTGGCAAGTCCGGGAACGCCGATGATGAGGGCGTGGCCCCGGCAGAAGACGGAGATGAGCATCTGGTTGACGATTTCGTCCTGCCCGATGATGACCTTGTGGATTTCGGAGAGCATGATCTGGTAGGCCTTGGCGAGACGCTCGACGGCGTCGGCGTCGGTAAGCTTTTTCTTTTCGGGTGCGGGTTCGGTCATGGGTTCCCTCACACTGGCTTCAGGAACAGGATGCACGACGCGTTATCTTAACGTGGAAGGCGGGACGCATAAAGCGGAAACTGGGGATGGTCTTCACCAAGCTCAGTGCGTCATGGCGTAGACGAGGGTGTTGGCGGCGAGCTTGAGGGCGTCTTCGCCGGCGAGGCCCCGGCCGTAGGGATGGTCGATCTCCTCCCATCCGCAGCCGAGATCGTAGGGGGAGTAGATGACGGCAAGGCGACCGTTGAGGGTGAGGCCTTCGACGACAGGGGCGTTGAAGCCGGGTTTGGACTGCTTGAGGAAGTCGGTGTACTGGACGGTGGCGATTCGCGCGAGGCTGGAGAAGAGGGGATGGGTGAGCGGGAGGGGTTCGAGCTTTGCGCCGGGCAGCACCCGGGCGAGTTCGCGCCGGAAGGCGGCGTCAAAGGTGACGCGTCCACAGCAGGCGTCGCCGAGCAGCACGCCGCCGTGGGTGAGGAACTTTCGGAGGGTGGCGAGTTCGGGATCGGCCAGGACGAAATCGCGGTGGCCGGTGATGTAGAGGAAGGAGTGCTTGAAGACGTCGAGGGGCTTGGCGAGATCGACGTCGGCACGCTTCATCTGGACGTCGAGGGTGGAGTTTCGGGCGACGTATTTCATGAGGTTCATGGCGGCGGAGGGGTCGGGATCCCAGTCGCCATCGTGCATGATCTGTCCGAGGACGAATTCGTCGCGGGTGTCGAGCTTGTCCTGGTAATAGACTTTCTTGGTGGAGAGGAAACGGCCGAGCTGGTAGCAGGCAAGCACGTAGGTGATGAGGTTGGCGCCGATCTGGAGTGCGTGGCTGGGCATGACGCGCTGGCCCTGGTCGTGGGTGTGACGGTCCCAGCCACAGGAGAGGTCGTAGCGGGTGAAGAAGACGGCGGTTCGACAACCGATGTTGATGCCTTCGACATGCGGGACGTCGTTGAACTGCCCCTTCCCTTCCACCTGGTAGGCGACCTTGTCGATCTTGTAGCAGGATTCGTAGAGGGGATGGTCGGAGGCGAGGACGGCACGCTGGCGGGCGGGGAGGATCCGTGAGAACTCGCGGACGAAGGCGGCCTGGAAACGGGCGTCGCCACAGCAGGCGTCGCCGATGACGTAGCCGCCGTCGTAAAGGTAGCGCTGGATGCCGGCGGCTTCCTCGTCGGTGAGATTGAAACCTTCGTGGCCGGTGAAGTAGAGGACGGGGATCTCGGCGGGGGTGAAGGAGAAGCGATCGAGGGTCATCTCGACGGGACGATAGCGTATGCCGAGCGAGGCGTTGGCCCAGTCGAGGAGGCTTTTGACGTCGGAAGGGTCGGTGGTCCAGTCTGGATATTGGAAGCGGTTGCCGCTCTCGTCGGTCCCCCAGACAAGCTGGCCATGCTGGACCTTTCCGATGAGGGTGGGGGGCGAGGGCTCACGCTTGCGCTCGGTGCGTCGCAGGGGCGTGGCGGGCAGTGGGAGCGGGGGAAAGGATTCGCCGCCGGTGATGCGCTTCGGGGCGGCAGGCGGCGGGGGTCCACAGCTTTTGGGGCCGGCGGCATAAAGACGGGGGAAGCGGAAAAGACCCGAGGGAAGGAGGTGTTCGAGCCCGAAGGCGGCAGCAGTCAGGCCGATGACTTTGAAGAACCTGCGACGACTCTCACGATCGGATTTGTCGGCCATGACACTCTCCGGGATCGACGGGGATCTGGAGGAGGACATAGGAGGACAGGGGTCCGGGGCGGCGCCTTCGGACCGTGTTAGTAGTTTAGCACACGGGAGGGAATGTTACATGGGGGAAACGGGATTTTCAGAGGGGGAGTCGGTACAGTATTCGGGCCGAGCTTCCACCGGAACGGTTTCCAGTCGGACGCAAATCAGACTGGACTCCCCCGGCATCCGGTGAAGGCACGGCCCGAAAAGACTTTAAAGCTCTTTGAGGAGGGCGTCAATAGCCCTCTCGAGCTTTTCGGCGGTCTCGTAAACACCCGATTCGATCTGTGCCCGCACCTCGCGGACTTTGTCCTCACGGATGTCAGGCACACGCGACAGGCAATCCAGAAGTCGAGCCAATTCCGAAATCTCCACAGAGTCCTTACCCGTAACCTGGGAAGTCCCCTGGGCAGCCTTAATACGGCTTAAGTCAACCCGACTTACGGGGTTTACACCACCGATGTTCCCCGGTCCACGAACCTGCATTTGACACCCCCTACATTCTCCGGTCCGTCTGACGCTCGTGGTGCACAGGACGGACAGCCTCTGTAAGACTCCGGACGCGCCCCACTGACGCGGTAGGCCCGGAGTCCTTTTCCATATAGTGTATCGACCCTGCAGGAGGCGGACATTAGGGAAAAGAGCGGTTTCTGAGAAGAAAAAGAGAATTCCCGGGGACCCGGAGAACACCATATGAGAGCCGGCGCGAAAGTCCGGCCACGATATATGGGATAGCAAAACAAGACTGGTGTTGTCCTGTTCGGAATTTTTCGGGTCGATAGGACTCGAGAGGATCGGGGGTCGAACGAGGGTTTCTGGATGCGTTTTCCGGGGGTTTTTGAGGGGTTTATTGTGCAAATTGGCGAGGAAATTCCACGCCGG
>CAZVTD010000206.1:0-4553 GCA_964629945.1 uncultured Planctomycetota bacterium
AGGGGGGGAGGGGGTGGGGGGGGGCAGGCCGGTGATCGACGGGATCGTGTCGCTGGGGTCGGTGGTGTGCCGAGAGGATTACTGGAAGACGGGACGGACACTGAAGAAACTGGGGCTTGCGGGGATGACGGGGAAGGAAATCATGAAGATGGTGGAGGGGTGAGGGGTCCAGAGAACAGCAGGGGATAGACTGGGCGGACCTTAATCAGGTCCGCCCGGATGTTGTACACCCCCACCGCCCCGATGAACCGCATCGGGGCCGCCTCCCCCATCAAGGGGGAGGGGTTTGTGGAGTACCACGTCAATGGGCAACGTGCAACACACAACGGACAATGGACAGCGGAGAAGCAGCAACGACAACAACGGCCGCCCGCGACTCCGCCGTCAAGGGGGAGGGGTTTACTTTCCGCGAGTGGTGGCGAGTTCCTTGAGGGCGGCTTTGGCGTCGGCGTCGCCCCGCTGGGCGGAGATGGTGTACCAGTGCTCGGCCTTGGCGAGATCTTTGGGGACGCCCTGGCCGTGATGGTAGGCGTAGGCGAGCCAATAGGCACCGGTGGGACATCCCTGGTTGGCGGCTTTCTGGTAGAAGGGGACGGCTTTGGCGTAGTCCTTTGGGACGCCGAGGCCGTTGCGGTAACAGTAGCCGACATCGCAGAGGCCGGAGTTGTGTCCCTGGGCGGCGGCAAGACGGTACCATCGCAGTGCTTCGGCGTAGTCCTGGGTGACGCCCCTGCCCTCGAAATAGAGACACCCGAGCGTGTATTGGGCCGAGGGGTCGCCGGCCTGGGCACGTTCGCGGAGCCTGGCGAGCTCGGGCGAGTCCTTGTGTTCCATGGTCATCCTCCTCGGGGCATTGTGCGTGGGGGTCGTCGGGGAAGCAAGTCAAAAGCGGATAGGCGTTGAGGGACGAAGGCGCAGAATTCGCCGGGTCTGGTTTTTCGTGCTTGGGGCGTTGGCCAAGCGACGAGGCCGAACGTATCCTCCCGAGACGCGGCAAGGCAACAGTCCTGAAGGGTGAAACGGGAGGGGATATGAAAAGCGATTCGGGGAAGGACGACGGGGTGCAGTCGAGGTGCCGGTTCCTGGAGGCGGTGGGGCGCGGGATGGCGCTCTTTCTGGGGGCATTCGCGCTGATGAACGTGCTGGGTGAGTTGTGTCGGAGCGGATTCGACGCGAATATCTGGTGGGTGGACCTGCGGCCTCTGCCTGGGTGGACTTCGCGGGTGGTTCTGGGGGTGGCCGGGGCGGTGCTGGTGGGGTATGCGGTCCGGGCCAAGATGGGACGATGGAGACAACGTCTGAGCCTGGGGGCGGTGGTCATGGTTCTTGGGGTGACGTTGTGGAACGCGGGGACGTTCTACGTGCTGATGTGGCAGGGGAGTCTTCGGACGGGATTTCCCATCGCGTTTTCGATTCTGATGTGTGTGGCGGCAGCACTGGTGCTGTGGGGGATGGTCCGGAACGAGGGGGGCCGGCTGGGGATGCGCGGGTGGGCTGTGGTGCTGACCGCGGCGGGGGTGTGCGCGGTGGGGTTTCCGCTGGGACAGATGATGTGCTTCGGGATGACCGACTATGCGAGGCCGGCGGACGCGGCGGTGGTGTTCGGAGCGCAGGTGAAGGAGGACGGGAGCCTGTCGGAAGCGCTGGAGGACCGCGTGAGAACGGCGTGCGAGCTGTACGAGGACGGAGTGGTGAGGACGGTGATTCTTTCGGGCGGTCCCGGGCAGGGGGCGATCCATGAGACGGAGGGGATGAGACGCTATGCGCTGGCGCATGGGGTTCCGGAGGAAGCCATCGTGTGCGACAGGGGCGGGCTGAATACCCAGGCAACCGTGGTGAACACGACGGAGTTACTGAAGACGATGGGGTGTCGACGCGTGCTGGCAGTAAGTCATTTCTACCATCTGCCGCGGATCAAGATGACGTATGCGCGGGCGGGGCTGGAGGTGTATACGGTTCCGGCGCGGGAAAGACGAAGACTCCGACACCTGGGAGCTTACATGGTCCGAGAGGTGGCGGCATTGTGGGTGTATTACCTGAGTGGAGGAAAAGTCGAAGGAAAAAATTTTGGAAGTATGATGCGAAAGGGGTGAAACGTCCGACATGTAGCCGGGTGCTCTGGGTGGTGGCACCCTGGGGAGTTCCGGGCGTCGGAGGGGTTGGGTGAATCGACGTATTTCCATCCCAAGCTTAGTGCTGGCTTCGGTTTACGAGGCGTCTTCGGGGTGTGCAGGATATTATCAGGTCGTCAAAAATAATATTGACCCCCCCCCGGGGGTTCCTATAATGCAGTGGACGGGGTGTCCCGTCAATGTGAGTGTTAACCTAAGCCTCGAAAGGGGGTGAGAACCATGCAAAGGCTGAGAAAAGGGTTTACGCTGATCGAGCTTCTGGTCGTCATCGCAATTATCGGTATTCTTGCCGGATTCTTGCTGCCTGCGCTGTCGAAAGCGCAGGAATCAGCTCGTAAGGCGGCCTGCCTCAATAACGTCAAGCAGATCATGCTGGCCATGATCCAGTACGCCGGGGATTATGATGATGAGTATCCGATCGCACTGACCGACGATAACGAGGCGCCCCAGAAACGTATGGCCCGACTGCTCAAGAGCAACTATCTGAACACCGCGAAGGTGTTCAAGTGTCCGAGTGCGTCGTATACGGACCGGCCTGATACTACGCAGTTGAGTGGCGAGACCATCGGAGAGTCCACAGACGAAAGTATTGCGACGACGTATCTGGGCGACAATTGGGCGTCCTACGGGATCGACGTGAAGGTGAAGCACACGCACAGTGCTTCCCGCGCGGTCATCGCGGACAAGCCGGATCCCGCGTATTGGGGCCCGGACGCGAACAGTCCGGAATCCGGAGAGGACAAGAGCAATAGCGCGAACCACAAGGGCGAGGGTCAGAACGTTGGGTACAACGACGGCCACGTCAAGTGGGGAGCGACGGTGAAGGATGATTCGGATACGGACAAGAACATCTTCGCCGAGACCAGCGACATCAACGAGCAGGATGACTCCAATATCTGCTTCGGAGCCAGCGCCGGCACGTGATGTGCTGAGGCAAGAAGTCGAGACAGCGTCATACATGAGGCGGTTCGGTAAGTCCGGACCGCCTCATGGTTTATGTACAGGGGGATGCGGAAAGGGGTCAAATTTGTTGCAAAATGGTGGACAGGTCATGACGGTATTCTCGTGGGGAAATCCGTCAATATGAGGATTTCGGGCGGGAATTCCGGGAAAGATGCGGGGATTTTCGCGCGTGGCGGGAGATGAGGACGCCTGTTTGCCCGCAGGAGTGTCTCAAGTCCACCCTCCCCTGCGATGGTTCGAAGAAAGCGGCGGCGTGGAGGGCCCGGTCCCGTCACGGTCGCGCGAATGCGTCCCGAGAGTTGGAAATATCGGAAGCTACCGATATAATGAGATGGCGTGAGTGGTCGTTGGAGAAGGAGAACGGAATGACTTAGAAAAGATCGAGAGGAGGTGAGAACCATGGTACGACGCAAAGGATTTACGTTGATCGAGCTGCTGGTTGTCATCGCTATCATCAGTATATTGGCTGGTATTTTAGTGCCGGCAACGTCGATCGCGCTGGAGAAGGCCCGTCGGGCGCGCTGCATGAACAACGTCAAGCAGGTGGGACTGGCGTTGGGAATGTGGGCGTCAGATCATGACGGGCAGTATCCGGGAGCCGTGGTGGAAGCGAACGCGGAAAGCGAGCCCGCACGAGCACGGTTCGCGTGGCTGCTGAAGCGGCGCTACATCACGACGCCCGCGGTGTTCATCTGTCCGAGCACGCGAGACCACGTGCGTGCGGACTTTCCGACAGACCTGGCCAACAGCGAGGTGAGTGAGCTGGTGCTGGGTGAAGGAGAGTGCTCGTACGGGTGGGACGCGGACAAGACGAACGCGGCGGACCCGGAGACGGCGCTGGTTTCGGACCGTCCGGGTGATGAGGGCGGCCGAAACGGGGACAGTCCGGACGACGTGGCGGGGAACAGTCCGAACCACCGCGGAGACGGGCAGAACGTCTTCTTCGCGGGGGGCCACGTGGTGTGGCTGGATACGCCGAAGGCGCCCTACGGGGGAGATGAGAACATCTTCTCCGGAGACGCGGAAAACCGGTCGATGAGCGACGCGAACATCGATCAGTGAGGCGGGAGGAGTGGTCGGAAAGGAGCGCCAGGGACGGTGAGAGCCGTCCCTGGCTTTTTGTACGGAGAGGGGGGATCGCCATTGCGAGGACGCGGGGTGAGCGGTACGATGGGAAGGGGTCAGGGGCCAGAAGGAACCGGCTGAAAGGAGGGGGTGATGGGGCGATGGATGAGGCGGCTGGTGGTGCCGGCGCTGTGTGGGCTGGCCGTGGGAGGATGCGGACGGGAAGCAGGGAGCGGAAACAAGGAAAGCGAAGCCCCGGAAACGATCAGGGAAACGGTGCAGCCCGCTCCGGTGAAGGAGACGGTGGAGGAGCCAGTTCGGCGGGACGGGTATGCGATCTGCGAGGGGACGCGGGTGTATTGTGCGAGTGCGGAAGAGGGTTCGGCAGTGCTG
>CAZVTD010000207.1:0-4525 GCA_964629945.1 uncultured Planctomycetota bacterium
GGTGGGGGTGCCGCGGGATGGGGCAGGGCAGAGCGTGTATCCGCTGGAAATTTCGCCCCTTTTTGCATTGGAAGCGGAGGATTTGGCGGGGAAAATTCCGCCCGGGCTGGTGATCGACGGGTCGCTGTATCTGGGACCGGAAGCCTGAATATGCCAAAAGGCTGAGTATGTCAGACAACGAGCTGGAAATGGAGAACGCATGAGCGGGATCAAAGACGTGGACGGAATCCGTTACGACTACACCAACGTGATGGCGGAGGTGGTGGGAACAGAAAACGGACTGACCGAGAGCGAATTGACCAGTCTGGCGCCTGATGTGACGCGTCATCACGAGGCGATGGTTGTCGAACGCAGCAAGGGGGGATTGGCCTTCATGGGACTGCCCGGGCGACGCGATTACGCTGAGCAGGCAATGCGCTACGCTTCGGAGAACGCGTCCCGGTTCGAGAACGTGGTGGTCCTGGGGATCGGCGGCTCCGCCCTGGGGATGATCGCACTTCAGACCGCGCTCAATCATCCGTATTACAACCTGCTCGGGCGCAAGGAACGAGGCGGGCCCCGGCTGTTCGTGGTGGACAACATCGACCCGGCGCTGATCTCCGGTCTGCTCGACGTGGTGGACCCGTCCAAGACCCTCTTCAACGTGATCACCAAGAGCGGACAGACGGCCGAGACGATGTCCCAGTTGATGCTGGTGACGGGACTGCTGCGTCGGCGCTTAGGAAAGAAAATGGGCGAACACGTGGTGGCGACCACGGACCCGGCCAAGGGCGTGATGCGGAAGATCGTCGAGGCCGAGGGATGGACGAACTTCGAGGTCCCCGATGGGGTCGGCGGACGTTTCAGCGTGTTGAGTCCGGTGGGACTGGTGCCGGCCGCTCTGGTGGGCATCGACGTGGGACGTCTGCTGGCCGGCGCGGCCGCCATGGACGCGAGGCTGAGGACGGGCAACCTGATGGAGAACCCGGCTTACCTGGGAGCGGTCATCCATCATCTTCTGGACGTGAAGCACGGCAAGCCGGTGGCGGTGATGATGTCATATTCCCATCAGCTTCGGGACGTAGCGGACTGGTTCGGTCAGTTGTGGGCCGAGAGTCTGGGGAAGGCGAAATCGCTGGATGGGAAACCCGCACACGTGGGACAGACGCCGGTCAAGGCCGTAGGGGTGACGGACCAGCATTCCCAGGTTCAGCTCTACGTGGAGGGACCTTCGGACAAGCTGTTCACTTTCCTGGCGGTGGAGGAGCCGTCATCCGACGTGACGATTCCGAAGGAATACGTTGGGGAAGACGCGTGTGGATACCTGGCGGGACGGACGTTCGGAGAACTGTTCGACGCCGAGCGCAAGGGGACGCGCATCGCCCTGACCGAAGCGGGCCGACCGAACGTGACGCTGAGCGTGCCCCGGGTCGAGGCCGAGACGGTGGGGGCGCTGTTCTACCTGCTGGAGGTTCAGACGGCGATGGCGGGTCGTCTCTATCACATCAACGCGTTCGACCAGCCCGGGGTGGAAGCCGGGAAGGTGGCCGCGTATGCTCTGATGGGACGCCAGGGGTATGAGAAGCGTGCCGGGGAGATCCGGGATCGGCTGCAATCCGTCAAGCCCCGCGTGGTCTGAGCATGGGGTGAGGTCTCAGAAACGGTAGACCTGGACGTCCGCGGGGAGGTTCCCCAGACAGACCTGTCGGCAGAGCGTCTGAAGGGGAGGGCGCAGGTCGAGAGCGTCCAGTTCCTCCGGAGCGACCCATCGGAAGCCGGTCAGACGATCCCCACGATCCAGCCTGAGGGTCTCCACGTCATCACAGGTCAGCAGGAAGCTGAAGTTGACGGTGTGGCGAGGGGGGCGGATGAACTGGTGAATCCAGAGCAGCCGTTTAACGGAGACCTTGAGACTCAATTCCTCCTGGAACTCGCGGGTGGTCGCATCGGCAAGTGTTTCGCCGGGCTCGACGTGTCCCCCGGGGAAGACCCAGTAGGCTTGTCCGTCGCGTGCATGCTCGACCAGGAGGAGCCGGTGGTCATGCACCAGGAGTCCTTCGGCCCGGAGCTCGATCTCATCTCGTTTCATAGGATTCCCCTGTGGCTCTTGGGGATATAGCGTATTCGGGACGGGAGGTCAAGGCCCATAGCGCACGAGGGAGAATGGGCAAAAAGAAAGGGCGACCCCGGGGGGAGAGCCGCCCTTCCGCAAAGAGAGACGATCCGGACCATCCAGATGACTCTCCTCGACTACTTGTTGAGCTGTGCCCAGCGCATGGCCAGAATGCGCACGGGTCCGGTGAAGTCGCACTGTCCGGTGGTCGAGTTCACCTGAAGTGCGGTGCTGCGATCCATGATGGCCAGCAGATGCTTCTGGGCATGGATGCCGTCGCTGTTCACCCTGTAGGACTTGTGCGGATAGGCCCGTCCAGGATAGTAGGGCGGCTCGGTCAGCTCGGCGATGATCTCGACGGTGAAGACGGTGTTCCGGGTGGTGAAGAAGTTCGAGAAGCAGGTGAACAGCTGGTCGCGCTCGTCCACCTCGTTGACCTTTCCGTCCTTGTCGTCGTCGGAACTGCTCTGTCCATTGAGCAGATTCGGATCTCGTCCTTCCCAGGAGCCGGTGCTGAGTCCGCCCGTTCGGTAATTCAAGTCCGTGGAGTTGAACCCTACACCGCGCAGCATGGAGAGGCGATCCACCCGCAAAAAGTCCCCGAGGGTCTCAGCCGGTCCGGGCTCGGCCGTGTACCAGATGGGCTCGGAAGGGGAGGGCACATCATCACTGTTGGCACGTCCCCGCACGTCATAGGGCGTCATGTAATACGAAGTTCCCCCCGCATAGTTCGAGTATCTCTCCTTGCTGGTGGAACTGGTGCGCACCCCCATGATCTGGTTTATCTGCGATACCTTGGCATGGTTGACGTCCATGCGTCCGAAGACGTAGACCTCGTCATCTTCGTCGGCTGTCCCGTCGCCGTCGTTATCCACGCCGTCGTTGGAGGGGTCCCAGCAGGTGAAGATATCCAGGATGTGGAGGTTCCGGTTGTCACCGAAGGGCTTGAACAGGTTGAGCTTGGCATTGAAGTCGATTTTATTGGCACTGGTGGCGGAACTGGAGGTGCTCGTCTGTCCTGTTGTCGAGATCGCCGTGATGGGTCCCTGGTTGGGGTCCATGTAGGTGTAGATGAAGGCCTCTCCGAGCCAGCCGATGGAGGGGACGTCGCTGTCGGGGATCTTCACATCCCGCTCCCAGATCTTGTTGGCGTTGTAGGCGGCCGGCGAGGTCATCATATCCACGAAGTACGAGCTGGTGTACCCGGTATTCTCCATACCAAGTTTGCCCACGCCGGAGGTGTTCAGGGTCCGGGTGCTGTGGACAATGCTGCCCTGCTGAGAGCGTCCACTGCAGGCGACCGTCTTGGCGTTCATGGGGTCGACCCGGCGGTAAATCCCGGTCCAGGTCCCGCTCATGGGCTGGCCGGTGTTGTCATCGTTCCAGTTGGCCAGGTGCATCGGTTCGGTGGTCCCGTCGTCGTTCCACTTGACGGCCCGATCCACCACGCGTTCTCCCCAGGGGGTGTTCTTGATCAGTTCCACGGTGACGCCCTCAGCCAGTTTGGCCGCCGTGAAGTCGGTCTTGATCTCGTTGTCCAGTTTGACGTGGACATAGCGCGCGTTCTCGTCAAGATTTGTGCCGGACATGGGGACACGAGTGCACTTTCCGATGGCGTTGTTGAACGCGGAGGCGGTGTCACCCATGCGGTCCAGTGGGGGGAGACTGTAGTCGTGTGATTCCGTTCCGCAGCGGATGCGGAGCTTGTAGTCGGTCAGGTCGACGGCTTCCATGTTGTCCGGAAGCCAGGGGATGTTCTCGGTGGGGTTATAGAGTTCGACCCTGAAGTAGACGATGTTTCCGGACGTTATGGTCGAGCCGATCTCGTTGATGACGGGGAAGCGTTCGGTGCCCCATCCGATCACCCCCGAGCCATCCGGGGCTTCGTAGCGGGTCTCGTGCTGGTCGCGGTCGATCATATCGGTCAGTGCCGCAATCAACTGACAGGCGCCCTTGGCCGAGTCCTGGTCCGTCCAGCCATACCACTTCAGAGCTCCCTTGAGCATGTAGTAGCAGCGATCCTGCTCATAGTGCTGCTTCCTGCACCAGCGGTCCCTCTTGAGGGCGACCAGTGACGAGTCCGAACTGGGCCAGGCGTAATAGTATGGGCCGGGGCTGTTTCCCGATGCGTCAAAGGTCCACTGGGTGGCGGCCGCCCCCAGCAGATTCAGGTTCACGCGTTTGAGGATGGAGATACTGCGCCACTCCCCGGCTGCGGTCAAGCCGCCCTGGAGGAGTGAGGACGGGACCGCGTAAGCTCCGATCGACGCGTCGGTGCCTCGGTAGTTCCCGTGTTTCTCGGTCCACCAGATTTTTCCGCGCAGGATGCTGTCCTTGTTCATGACGGAGACGAGGGAGCGGTCGAGGAGCAGAGCCCAGTCGGTATCGGTCGCGCTCTAGCCCCAGACATTGTAGGAGGAGGGGTTGCTGCGC
>CAZVTD010000208.1:0-4496 GCA_964629945.1 uncultured Planctomycetota bacterium
AGGGAGAGGGAGGGAACGTCGGGATTGGCGAGCGTTTCGGCGTGGATCATTTCGGTTCCCCGTGGCAAGCGGATGGGAAGAGGCATGATGTCGGGTCCATTTGAGGTACGATAGCACGAAATGGTCGGAAAGGCAAGGGAAGCGGAACACAAGAATGGGTCCGGCGGTTGCGCAACGGCCGAGGATGTTTCATAATAGGAGAACAGGGGCCGGGAATTGGGTCCGGACGAGGTCAACCTAAGAGGAGCGTCGGACATGGATGAGGTTACGGGGCAGGAACACATGGGGCGGGGGATCGTCCGGGTTTCGATGGATCATCCGCACCTGGTGACGTGGGTGATGGTGGTGGTGACGATCGGGCTGGCGGGGTTGGCGGCGGTTCCAAGCCTATGGCCTGAGAGATTTCCGTATCTTAACGCGGTGAAGGTGGACACGGACCCGGAGAACATGCTTCGCGAGAGCGAGCCGGTGCGGGAGTTTCACAAGGAGATGAAGGAGAAGCTGGGCATCCACGACATGGTGGTGGTGGGGGTGGTGAACGAGGAGAACGCGGAAGGGGTGTTCAATCCGGTGTCTCTGAGCCGGATTAAGGCGCTGACGGACTACGCGCTGACGCTGACGTGGGAGGGGAAAAACGAGGAGGAGAAGAAGGAGGCGAAAGAGGAGGTTGCGAAGCCGAAGGCGGAGGTTGAGCCGTCTGGAGGCGAGGACGAGATCCCCGGAGGAAACGAGAAGAAGAAATCGTGGATCGGGGTGATTGCACGCGACGTGATAGCGCCGAGCACGGTGGACAACATCGAGCCGGGCAGTCAAGCAGGCGAGGTGAAATTCGAGTGGCTGATGAGCCAGGTTCCGACGGACGAGGCCGTTGCGGAGGCGGTTCGGACGAAGGCGAAGCGGATTCCGTTTCTGAACGGGACGCTGGTGAGCGAAGACGGCAAGGCGGTTTGCGTGTATCTGCCGCTGACGAGCAAGACGTTGAGTTACCGGGTGTATTCGTCGCTTCGGGACCGAGCGGGGGTGCTGTGGGTGTGGGGTCCGATGACGCTGGCGATCCAGGAGGGGATTGCGACGGGGAAGGACGCCGAGGGCTGGCGGGCGTATGAAGCGGCGGGGCGGAAGATCGCGTACGAGGCGAAGGACGTCGGGGAGTTCCGGGAGAAGATCGGGGCATTGGGATATGGGCCGAAGTCGGAGGAAGGATCGGCGGCGTGGGACGGGGTGAAGCAGGCGCTGGAGGGTGCGGGGGAATATCCGGGTGCGGACCAACTGTATATCACGGGTCTTCCGGTGGCGGAGGACACGTTCGGGGTGGAGATGTTCAAGCAGATGGCGATCAGCGCGCCTCTGGCGATGCTGGTGATTTTTCTGCTGATGCTGGCGTTTTTCCGGAAGCTGAGCCTGATTGTGTCCCCGATGATCGTGGCGCTGGTGTCGGTGATCTGGACGATGGGTCTGCTGATCGCGACGGGTCGGACGATCCACATCATGAGTTCGATGATCCCGATTTTCATCATGCCGATCGCGGTGCTGGATTCGGTGCACATCCTGTCGGACTTTTTCGACCGGTATCAACGGACGCGTGACCGCAGGAAGACGGTGAGCGCGGTGATGGAGACGCTGTTTGTGCCGATGCTGTATACGTCGCTGACGACGGCGGCGGGTTTTGCGTCACTGGCGCTGACACCGATTCCGCCGGTGCAGGTGTTCGGGTTGTACGTGGCGTTCGGGGTGATGGTGGCGTGGGTTCTGACGGTGACGTTCATCCCGGCGTTTGTGATGCTGATTCCGGGTGCGCGACTGGAGAAGTTCGGCCGACAGGTGACACACCACACGGACGAGGGCGGGGCGAGGAAGGGGTGGCTGCAGTGGGTGGGTCGGCTGACGTATTCGGGGGCGATCGTGATCGTCCTGGTCGCGGGGCTGAGCGCGGTGGCGGCGGGGATCGGGATCTTCCGGATCACGATCAACGACAACCCGACGAAGTGGTTCGAGAAGGGACATCCGATCCGGGTGGCGGACGAAGTGCTGAACCGTCACTTCGGCGGGACGTACATGGCGTATCTGACGCTGCAAGCGAAGGTGCCGACGGAGGTGACGGGGGAGTACGTGGCGGAGCTGGTGGAGCGGATGGAAACGCGCGGGCAGGAGGTTTCGGGAGAGGTGCCCGAGGCGACAGGGGTGTTTTCGGAACTGGTGGGTCTGGTGAGGAAGGCGGGGGAGGAGCCGGGACGATATACGAATCGAGACGCCCTGCTTGCGGAGCTTGCCGGGGTGGCGGAAAAGAAGAAGGACGAGGCGAAAAAGGCGGAGAACTGGAAAGCGTGGGAGGAGGCGTCGGTGTTCGTGGACGGGGAGCGTCAGCGGAAGGAGGTGTTCAAGGATCCGGCGGCGCTGGCGGTGGTGGAGGAACTTCAGCGTGAGCTGGGCGGGATGGAGGTGGTGGGGAAGTCGAACTCGGTGGCGGACATCGTGAGGACGGTACACCGGGAACTCTATGAGGGGGACGAGGAGCATTTCAGCATCCCGGGGACGCGCAACGCGGTGGGGCAGTGCCTGCTGACGTTCCAGAACAGCCACCGGCCTTATGATCTGTGGCACTTCGTGACGGAGGATTACCAGACGGCGAACCTGTGGTGTCAGCTGAAGAGCGGGGACAACCGGGACATGTCGCAGGTGGTGCAGAAGATGGAGGAGCACTGGAAGGGGGTGGAGACGCCGGTTCCGATGGAGGCGAAGTGGTTCGGGCTGACGTATATCAACGTGATCTGGCAGCAGAAGATGGTGGTGGGGATGCTTCAGGCGTTTCTGGGGAGCTTTCTGGTGGTGCTGCTGATGATGATCATCCTGTTCCGGTCGGCGGTGTGGGGTCTGCTGTCGATGATTCCGCTGACGCTGACCGTGGCGATCATCTACGGTGCGATCGGGTTTGCGGGGAAGGAATATGACATGCCGGTGGCGGTGCTGTCGAGCCTGACGCTGGGGTTGGCGGTGGATTACGCGATTCACTTTCTGGAGCGGAGTCGTCAGGCGTGGGTGAAGACGGGCTCGTGGAAGGAAGCGGTGCCGACGATGTTTTCGGAGCCGGCGCGGGCGATTTCGCGGAATATCATCGTGATCGGGGTGGGATTCCTTCCGCTGCTGGCGGCGCCGCTGGTGCCCTATAAGACGGTGGGGGTGTTCATGGCGATGATCCTGGTGCTGGCGGGGGCGGTGTCGCTGCTGCTGCTGCCGGCGCTGATGCGACTGACGGAGAAACTGCTGTTCCCGGTGAGCCGAGGGCTGCGGTTGACGTGTCAGTGCGGGACGTGTATCGTGTCCGGGGTGACGGCGGTGCTGCTGGTGGCGGTGAACCTGCACCAGTTCTTCGAGATGGGGTGGAACCGGCTGGGCTGGCTGAGCGCGGCGGCGGTGGCGGCGCTGGCGCTGACGTGCGCGCTGACCTCGCGGAGAGGGGCGTGCAAAACGACGACGGAAAAGGAGGGATGACCCCATGAGGCACAGGGTGAGGATGGGATGGGTGGCATTGGCGGTTCTGGCGGCGGGGACGTTTGCGCGGGGGCAGGAGACGCCGAGCGTGGATGAGATCGTAAAGAAGGCGAACCACGCGGCGTATTACCAGGGCAAGGACGGACGCGCGCAGGTGACGATGACGATCGTGAACGAGGGGAGCGGGGCGACGCGCACGCGGGAGTTCATCATCCTGAGACGCGACGCGGACGGGGACGCGGACGGGGAACAGAAGCTGTACGTGTATTTCCAGCGTCCGGCGGACGTGAACAAGATGGTGTTCATGGTGTGGAAGCACGAGGGGAAAGACGACGACCGCTGGCTGTATCTTCCGGCGCTGGACCTGGTGAAACGGATCGCGGCGACGGACAAACGGACGAGCTTCGTGGGATCGGATTTCTATTACGAGGACGTGTCGGGGCGGGGAATCCACGAGGATAAGCACGAACTGGTGGAGACGACGAAGTCGTTTTACGTGCTGAAGAACACGCCGATTGCGCCGGAGAGTGTGGAGTTCGCGTATTACAAGGTGTGGATCCACAAGACGACGTTCCTGCCGGTGAAGACGGAATATTACGGGAAGGACGGGCGGAAGTACCGGGAGTACACCGCGGAGAAGGTGGACAAGATCAAGGGGGAGAAGGGCGAGGAGTACCAGACGGTGACGCGGTCAAGTATGACGGATCTGAACGCGAAGACGAAGACGACGCTGGAGTACAAGGAGGTGAAGTATGATATTGGTCTGCCGGAGGACATTTTCACGGAGCGGTATCTGAGACGTGCGCCGACGCAATACTTGAGATGAGGGGGGAGTCCGTGATCCAGCGTTCCGGCCTGATGGGGCTGTGTCTAGGTGTGGTTTTGTTGATGCTGCCGGTGTCGGTGAGTTATGGGCAGGAGGAGCCTGCGCTGCCCGAGGGATTGGCGCCGGTGGGGCCGGTGGAGAAGAAGGCCTCTTCGGGGGATGAGCCCGCGCTGCCTGAGGG
>CAZVTD010000209.1:0-4454 GCA_964629945.1 uncultured Planctomycetota bacterium
GGAAGCGGGGGTCGCCTTCGAGGTCGTCATCGTCGGCGGTTCCTCGGACGCCATCGCGTCCGACGTAGGTGTTTGGAAGCTGGTCGAGTCGGGCGTCCTCGTCGGAGCCGTTCCTGTCATCGTTGACCCACCTGGAGACGTAGCTCTGCCAGGAGGAATCGGTGTAGTCCCCAACGACGATGTGCTCGCGGGCGAAGAGACCGAGGGCGTCGGCATCGGAGGAATGGGTGAGCCAGGTTTCGAGGTGTTTCTGATCGGTCTGCTGCGGGAAGGCGTTGATATCTTTTTTATAGGTGACATCGGCGGGGACATAGACGTTTCCGCCGGCGTAGATGCACCCTTTTCCGGTGACGTATCCGGAGATGATGACGTTGCCCCGGACGACGATGGGACCGTTGAGGACGATGGGGTCGGAGGAGGTCCCGTAGAGGTAGAGGTTGGACTTCTCCCCGGTTTCATCGCCGACGACGGAATTGCAGACGACCTGCCCCCCAACGGTGATGTTGGAATTGAGGGACTTTCCGAGGCTTTCGTAGACGGAGAGGTCGGTGAGGTTGGGCATGGGGATGGTGGTGTCGTAGGGATGGACGTATTTGGAGGAGCCGACCTTGTCGGCGGAGATGAGTCCATCATGGAGATCCTGGGTGGTGTATTTGTCGGAGATGCCCTTGACGTTCTGCATGTTGACGATGTTGAAGCCGGAGTAGAGCCCCCCCTGGTCGATGAGTCCGCTGAGCGTGGTTCCGTCGAGGGACTGGTAGCGTGGAAGGGGGTTGATGGTGGAGGCGTAACCGCCGCCGTCGAACTGACCGTTGGACCGGACGTTCCCGTTGGCGTAGATGGAGTCGCCGTAGTACCAGCCCCAGTTATTGATGAAGTAGACGTAATCGAAGACGTCGGAGCGCTGGAGTCCGACGTAGAGGACGGCGGTGATGGTGCGTCGGGAACCTGCCTGGGAGTTTTCGGCAGGGGCCCAACCGCTGGACTGGATGGTGATGTTTCGTCCGTCAACGCCGACGGGATCGACGGCAGTGATTCGGACGGTGTATTCACCGACAGGCATATCGTCCATGGAGAGGATGGCGTTCTGCACGATGACGGTGTCGACGAGCTTATCGACGGCCTGGAATGGATCGGAGAGAGCGGCGGCGCCTTCGAATTTAGCGAAGTAGGCGATGGCCTCCTCGACGCCCGACTGTGCGAGGAAGAGGGCTTTGGTCCTGAGGATGCTCTGGTCGGTGGCGCGTGATTCGTTGGTGGTGACGAGGAGGGAGACCATGCAGAAGCCCCCGATGAGGATGGCGAGAATGAGGACGGTGACGAGGACGACGCCTCGCTGTTGCCGGGTTCGCATCATAGTCATAAACAGCCTCTCAGAAAGAGGGTTCAGTTCCGCAATGAGACCGAGGTGGTCAATTCCCGTGACCACGTTCTTTCGCCCCTCGTTCCCACGAGTCGTACGGAGAGGGTAACGAGGGTTCCGTTCAGCGATACGGCGAAACCCTTTCCCGCGGCGAAGTCGGGATCGAGGTTTTCGGCAATCGTGCGGTCCATCTGGGTGATGGTCCCATCCTCGGCGACCACGCGACGGATCAGGGTGTTCTCGTCAACGAAGTATCGTATTTTCCAACCGGCGTTTCCGCTGACGCCCCAGACGACGGCACCGCTTTCGACACTAACGGGGAGCTGGAGCTCCAACTGGTCGAAGGCGACGTCGGAGTTGTCGATGGTGACGTGATCGACGTCGCTGCGCCGAACGTCGAAAGAGACAGCTTCGAGCGCCCGTCGGATCCCGAAGCTGACGTCGGCACTGGCACTGGCAGTGTCATAGGCGTCATCCGTCGTTCGGGTGAAGAGCATGGCGGTGGCGAGGATGACGGAGGCAATGACGAAGACGATCGCCACCTCGATGAGGGAGAAACCGGATTGGGCATGACCATAACGCACAAACTGCTCCTTCAACGCTGAGCCTTGAGACAGAGGAGTCGGACACGGCTTCCCGGGGTGGCATCGAGGCGACGGAAATCGACGAGGTTCATGGCGGCGGCCTGGGCGAGGGTGATGGGGTGTTCGGGCTTGAGGACGTTGACTTCAATGAGGGCCAATCCGTCGTCCATTTCAACGACGGCCATTTTTGCGGCGAGTCCCTGGTCGGTGACGAGGGCGTTCTGGTCGAGCATGAGACAGTCATTGTAGGTGAGGTCGAGGGACTCCTCCATGAGGCGCTCGGCGGTGACGCGAGCGGAGTTGGCGGTGGTGGCGGAGGCATCGGCGAGGAAGGACCCGGAGAGCGTGGAGAGGAAGGCCATGAAGAGGACGGCCAGGATGAGGGCAGCCACCATGAGCTCGATGAGGGTGAAGCCGCGACGTGATTCAGCCAAGGCGTGCGACATATCAAATGGCTCCATAAAACAGGAAACCCACGCCAAATACCGAAGGCGTGGGCCGGAGCCCTCACTTCCTTCGGCAGTCCGGCTATCCCAAACATCGGGACCCGTGACATTGCGCATCCCGCAACGCGGGAATTGCCCTTTCGGGGAAGTTGCATCCCAATCTGTTGCCCTTCTATACCCCAAATCGGCAAGGAGGGGTCGGCTTCTCGCGAGTATTTCACAGTCTGAAGGAATTCCGGGGATGTGTGGGCGTGGGCGGGCCGGGGCGGGCGGAGATGTGGAGATACGTCCACTCGGCATAAGTGGTTGTTTTGCAGAAGGTTAGGATTGACGGAAGGGATTGATGTGTCCCGTGATGGGGGTGATCCGGCGAACAGGTCAGCAAAAGGAATTCCCGGCGGGGACGTGGGAATTTCGGGATTTCCACGTCACGGTCGGGACTGGGGCTAGTTGGAAACTAGTGAGCGGGGAACTCCTGCTTGAGGGTGGTCCAGATATTTCGGACGGGCTGGACCTTGTTAAGACAGTAAAAGTGGACGGCGGGCGAGGTGCGCCGGATGAGGTCGCGTGACTGGTTGAGGGCGAAGTCGTGACCGGCGGCCATGGTGGCGTCGACCTGTCCGGAGAGTGGACGGAAGACGTTGTGAACCTCTTCACAGATGAAGGCGCCACAATTCTGGCAGAAGCTGACGAGTTTGTCGTAGTCGGTGATGGGGAGGAGTCCCGGGATGATGGGGACGTCGATGCCGGCGGCAGCGGTCCGCTGGAGGTATTCGGTGTAGATGTTGTTGTCAAAGAAGAGCTGTGTGACGACGAAATCGGCGCCATGGTCGAGTTTCATTTTGAGGTACCTGGTGTCAAGGTCCTTCGAGGGACACTGGACGTGTCCCTGGGGGAATCCCGCGACGCCGATGGAAACGGTGTCGCCGGCGATATCGCGGATGAGGTCGATGAGCTGGTAGCAGTATTCGAGACCGCCTTCGATTTTGTGGAAGGAGCCACCGAATTCGGGAGGCGGGTCGCCACGGAGCGCGAGGATGTTGGTGACGCCTGCGTCGATGATGGCACGGATGGTTTCGGCGAGGGTGTCGCGAGTCTGATTGACGAGGGTGAGGTGGTGCATGCAGGTGAGGCCGAATTTTTCGTGGATTTCCTTGATGATTTCGAGTGTGGCCTTGGAGGTGGAGCCGCCGGCGCCATAGGTGACGGAGACGTAATCGGGGTTGAGCTGTGCGAGGTCTTCGACGACGGTGATGAGATTTCGGAGGCCCTTTGCGGTTTTGGGCGGGAAGACCTCGAAAGAAAAAGAGACCTGTCCCCTGGCACGCTTCTCCCGGAGGACATCAGCGATTTTGCGCATCGAGCGATCTCCTTGCGAGGGGGGTTCCCTCAGTTGTCGGTGTCGACGATTGCGAGCGGCTGTCCGACCTTGACGAGGTCGTTGTCGCGCACGAGGAATTCGACGAGTGTCCCGGAGACGGGCGACGGGACATTGAAGGCGGCCTTGTCGGTGAGCATCTCGACGAGGTCTTCGCCCTCTTTGATGTGGTCGCCGACTTCGGGATAGAAGAAGGAGACGGACGCCTCGTCACCGGCGTCGTCTCCGAGATGCGGCAACTTAATCTCGGTTCTCATACACAATCCCCCTGAAGAAGTGGGCCGCCCTCAAGGCGACGTCAGGGAAGGCATTGTAATGGTTTGCGGAGTGAGGTCAAGAAATTCCGTGAATGTTGGGGCGGGTTTCCTGGCGCAGGCGAAGGGAGGCCGACGAAAAGCGCGTCGGGGGGGGTTTTTGCTTGGCCTGGGGACCGAATGTGGTTAGTCTCAAGGAGTTAGGGAGACGCGAGAGCGGTGCTGGAAGAGGACGGAGCGAGGCGTGAAGATCCTGATTCGGGTGATGCTGGTGTTCTTCGCGGTGGAGATTGTGGTGTGCGCGGGGATCACGTTCGCCGGGGCAGACCAGCAGCCGAAGGTGTTTTCGTCGTGGTGGTTCGCGGGGCTGCAACTGGGTCTGGTGGGTCTGGTGGCGGTGTGCCTGTGCACGCGGGGAGGACTGAGACG
>CAZVTD010000210.1:0-4450 GCA_964629945.1 uncultured Planctomycetota bacterium
GCGGCGGTTCCTCCTTCGGTTTCTGCGCGGCACATCCCAGAATCGCCAATCCCAACGCCAGCAGCCCACACAACCCGATGAGTCGTCTCAATGTATGTCCCCCTAACAGAGCTCCTTGCCCATGCTCGATCTTATCATACCCCACCCTTACCCGGCCGTCAACATCTTCGATCTTATCTGATACCTTCCCGCTCAGCCTCGGGCTTGCGCCTTCTCCCGATCCTACGACATGCCGGCCATCTCACATCTCAGAGCAACCGCTTTGCACTGCGGACATGGCAGGCATCTGCCCCGAAAATCTCCTAGCTCGACGAACTCGCTCCCCCCACAGGCCCCGCATTTCCGCAGTTTCAACTCACGGTTCCTCCTCCGCCATCGGAGTGCAAAGATACCCATACGTGCCAACCCCACTCCCAAAGACACCGGAACCCCAGCCGAAAACGCCATCCCCCAATCCCAACCCGCCCAGAAACGCCCCGCGATGACTACCACAGCCAGCCCCACCACCCCTGATAAGCATCCCAGTCCTGTCTCGCCAATCTGTGCCTCTTCATGCAAGGTGCCGCATTGTTTACACAACTTGAAGGTCACATAGTGAAGCCGGCCTTCTCTTTCCGCAGACCTCCATCGCATCCCGTATTCTCTGAGCGTCAACTCTTCAATGGGATGAGGCAGACATGCCAACGTTCCATCATCCAGACGTACCGCCCAGTAGAACTCGGGGAGAATTTGACCGGTTTCCCCCATCCCGTCGAGGATCACATATCCTGCTGCCCTCGGAGGGTTCTTTTCCCCTGTGCCGCAATTTTCACAGAAAAGCCGATATACTGTTGGCATATCCCCCTCTTACACCAAGTACTCTCTTCCTCGGTTCCCTTATTCATCCACTCCGATGAGCCCCTCCTCCAGAAGCACCCCCTGCCCCCTCAGACGGTCCTGCAATTCGCCGATCGGCACCGCGTGCACGTCCGCGCCATGTTTCCGCACCGCAAGCGCCGCCGCCGTTCCCGCCGCTTCGCCGCTCGCCGCGCATCCCGGAAGTGCACGCGTCACGTCCCACGCCGAGCGGTCCACCGACATGCACCGACCCGCCGCCAGCACGTTCCGGCTGCGCACCCCGCAAAGCGACCGCATCGGAATCGCATGCACCGGCCCCGGCTTGCGCCAGTCCCCGTCAACCCCACCGTGTCCTCGAACCACTCCCGCCCGGCCTCCCCCCCGCGCGACCCACTCCCCACCCGCCGCCGCGCCATCCGGCAGCACGCGATCGCCGGCACCGACACCACGTGAACCTCCCCCTCCCCTGCCGCCTCACGCAGTTTCGCCAGACGTCTCCGCAGCATCTGTCGACTGCCCAGAATCTGTGCCGTCACGTCCTCCGCGTCGTCCCCTCGGAAGAAAGGCCCCGTCGCATTTTTTTGCTCGCCGCGCGGATTGTACCCATTCGTGAGTTCCGTCAGACGCAATCCCTCCTCACCCAGGGAATAGAACCATCCGCACAGCACGTTGCCATCCAGCGATTCCGTCTCCTCTCCTGCCAGAGCGCACACGTCCGCGTCTCCCGTCGTGTCGATCACCACCGAACACCCCACCGCGCTCCGTCCGCTCTTGTTCTCCACGATCACGTGTGTCACGCGCGTCCCGTCGCGTTTCACCGCGCACACCCGCGTGTCATACAGAACCTTCACCCCCGCCTCCACCACCAGTGTCTCCAGGTCCAGCAGATATTCCGCCGCGCTGAAGGACGTCTGGAACCGAACGTGCTTCCGCTCCTCCACGTCGCCGCTCGGCTCCCAGCACGCCGGAACCCGCTCCAGGTGTGCCGGCGCGTTGTCCTGCTTGAGCGATCTCACCGAAAGCCGAAGCATTTCCTCCGCCAGTCCCGCCGTCACCTGTCGCCCCCGTCCGTCGCACAAAGGCAGCCACACGATCACGTGTCCCAGCGTCGCCAGTCCTCCCAGCGCGCAGCTCCGCTCCAGGAGAATCACCCTCGCCCCGTTGCGTGCCGCCGACACCGCCGCCGCAACCCCCGCGATCCCGCCGCCCACCACCACCACGTCATACACGCCGCTCTCGTTCAACGCCCTTGCCGACTCCAACACGCCCATGCCAGGCTCCCTTTCCCCACTCCGTCACGCCTTCTCTGTCAACCAGGTCCGCACATTCTACCCTCAACCTGCCCGGCTGCAAGTCCCCTGTCCCTTGCCTTTTCCTCTTCCCATGCCTATACTCCCTCAAGGTATTTTCGTCCCTGCTGGAGGCAACGAACGATGCGATGGATCATGAGGATTCTCGTGCTGGCGGCTGCCGTGTTCTTCCTGAAAACAACGGGCTTCCCGGCGGACCGACCCGAAGCGGTGAAGCTCGACGAGGGATTCTATAAGATGCAGGTCGTGAAGAATCCCGAGGATCCGGAAGACAAAATTACCAGCACTGTCAGGCTGAGCTATCAGGACGCGACACTCGTGATCACCTTCACCGACCGGAACGAAAAGGATGAACGCCCACTCACCGGTCAGATCGACCCCGAAGGCAAGATCAGCATTACGCAGTCCGGCGAGGACGAAACAACCGTGAACCTCTCCGGCAAGATCACTTCCTCCAGGAATGCAAACGGAACTCTCGTGGTTCTCCGGAAGGGGAAGCAGATTCGGCAGGCCACTTGGGAACTCACCTCCCTTGAACCCTCTCCGGAAAAACCGGCCAAAGGGGTAAAGCTTGAACCCGGGAAGTACAGGCTGCAGATTCTCAAGCAGGACAAAGAGTTCACCCGATTCAGGGAGGCATCCGTGGAACTGAGCTATGACGGAGACAAATTCGTCATCTCCCCGTCGGAGGATGAACACGAGGGCCAACCGTCCATTACCGGCCTGATCCACGAGGATGGCACGTTGACTGCACAGCAGAACTTCTGGAACGACAAGGAAATCGCCACACTTGTGGGCAAGGTGCTCTCCGCCCAACATGCGGATGGAACCTTCCAATCCGTCAGAGACGGCGTCAAGGAAACCGAAGGCATCTGGGAACTGACCAAAGTCAAAGAGTAGCCTCTTCGCGAACTGTCCGAGGATCACCCACATGCCCGCATCGGCCGTCATCGGCACAAAATGCCGGCGATGATCGCCTGCCCTCCCCGGCGGGTTCCTGCAGTTCCCCCTGCTGTTTCCGAAAACCCGTCCGCGGACGAATTTTTTGAAAATCCCACCCTCCCCCGCTTGACAGCCCGAACAACCTGGGATATCATACTCTGTATTGCAGAGCGCTCTGTATTAATGAACCAGACGACCCGGCCCCGACGCCCACAGTCACCAATGGGTCCGCCGGAACCTCGCGCTGCACGGGACCGAAAGCCCGGAAAGGAGTGACCACGATGGACCTCTCCCATCAGGATGCCGTCGAGTCGCTTGAAACCATCCACGACGTCACCCGCGCCACCCGCAGGGCCATCGCCGCCTTCGGAACCGGTCCCATCCTCGTCCTCTGGGGACTCATCTGGATCGTCGGTTTCTCCGTCCTCCAGTTCTCCCATTTCTGGGGCTGCTGGATCTTCCTGGCCCTGGACCTCGTCGGGATTGCCCTGACGGCCTGGATCTCCTTTCGATCCGCTCGTTCCGGACCCGTCCGGAGCACCGCCATCTCCACCATCGGCCGACGGATCTTCTGGTTCTGGTTCGCTTTCTTCCTCTACATCGACCTCTGGCTGGTCCTCATGGCCCCCTTCGACGGGTTCCAGTTCGGCGCCTTTATCGTCACCGCCATCATGTTCGCCTACGTCATCATGGGACTCTGGCTCGACGCACCCTTCATGATCGGGCTGGGACTGACCGTCACCGTCCTGGCCGTCACCGGATTCTATCTCCTCAAACCCTGGTTCTTCCTCTGGATGGCAGCCGCGGGCGGAGGAGCCCTGTTCGCAACCGGACTTTACGTTCGCAAATGGCGGAACTGAACATGCCCAGGCTCAACCGACTCATCCATGAACCCGCTCGACTCCGCATCATGGCCTCCCTTGCCGCCCTCGAACCGGGTGACAAGGTTGACTTCGTCTGCCTGCGCGACCTCCTCAAGCTCACCGACGGCAATCTCGGGGCTCATCTGGCCAAACTTGAAGAAACACGTTACGTCCGCATCGACAAAACCTTCGTCGACCGCAAACCCCGAACTTTCGTCACCGCAACCGGCAAAGGACGCGACGCATTCACCGCGCATGTCGCCGCACTCAAAGAGATGATTGCCGATGTCCCCGAACACCCCCGGACCAGACAATCGAAATGACCTTTGCCCGACGGACCGCTCCTCACTTCCGCCTCGTCTTCGCCCACGCCACCAGCCTCATCGCACGCGTCAACTGCCCCGCAACCCCCTGGCCACTCCACCCCAAACCCGCCGCGCTCACCGGGTGGCTCAGACCCCCCCGGTATAACCGCGCCCCCCACCCCCAGCCCCGCCC
>CAZVTD010000211.1:0-4393 GCA_964629945.1 uncultured Planctomycetota bacterium
GCAGATCATCCCCCCCGTCGGAAAGTCCGGACCCGTCACGATCTTCAGCAGCTCCTTCGGCGCCACGTCCGGCTCGTCGATCACCTTCACCAGTGCGTTGCAGATCTCCGTCACGTTGTGGGGCGGAATCGACGTCGCCATCCCGATCGCGATCCCCACCGCGCCGTTCACCAGAAGGTTCGGGAACTTCCCGGGAAGCACCGTCGGCTCGTCCCGCGTCTCGTCGTAGTTCGCCCGGAAGTCCACCGTGTCGCAGTTCAGGTCCTCCAGCATGAGCGTCGCCACCTCGCTCATGCGCGCCTCGGTATATCGCATCGCCGCCGGCGGGTCCCCGTCCAGACTCCCGAAGTTCCCCTGCTTGTCCACCAGCGGATACCGAAGCGAAAACTCCTGCGCCATGCGCACCAGCGTCGGGTAGATCCCTTCCGCCCCGTGCGGGTGATAGTTCCCCGACGTGTCGCCGGCGATCTTCGCGCACTTCCTGAACTTCGACCGCGGACCCAGGTTCAGGTCGTTCATCGCAACAAGGATTCGCCGCTGTGAAGGCTTCAATCCGTCCCGAACGTCGGGCAGCGCGCGATCCGTGATCACGCTCACCGCGAAGTTCAGGAACGAATCCTTCATCTCCTGCTCGATATTCAGATCACGGATGTTCTCTTTCTCTTGTATCACCGCTCCTCACCCTCTTTCCTAAGTAGAAATCCTCGTCGACTCCCACGCTTCTCCTTCGGCTGCTCCCGCCCACTCACACGTCCAGGAACCTCACCTCCAGCGCGTGCTTCTCGATGAACTCCCGCCTCGGCTCCACGTTCTCACCCATCAGAATCGTGAACATCCGGTCCGCTTCCGCCGCGTCCTCCAGCTTCACACGCAGCAGCGTCCGCTTCGCCGGGTCCATCGTCGTCTCCCAGAGCTGTTCCGCGTTCATCTCGCCCAGCCCCTTGTAGCGCTGGATGTCCATCCCCTTCTGACCCGCCTGCCTCACCAGTTTCAGCATCTCCAGCAGGCTCTCGCCCCCCGTCTCCTTCCCGTCCACCGTCAGCACATACTTCGGCTGCTTCGGCTTCTTCTCCCCGTTGGCCACACAGTCCGCCAGCGTGAACCCTCGCGTCTTCAGACGCTTCCCCACGCGTTCCAGTTCCCGCGCGCCGTGCAGTTCCAGCACCTCCACCTCCGGACCCCGCTCCTCTTCGGGCTCCTCTCCCTCCGCCTTCTCCTCCGTCTTCCCCGCTTCCGCGCGCGCCTCGTCCTTGTCCGCGATCACGACTTCCTTGCCCAGGCGGGCCTGTTCTTCCTTCAGCATCGCGTTCCGCTCGTCCTCGCCGTAGCAGAACCGCTCCTCCATCCCCAGCAGCACCTTGAACTCGGGCAGCTTCTCGTCCCGCTCCAGCTTCAGATACTCTTCCAGGCTCAATCCCCAGCGCTGGATCGCCGCCGACTGCTCCTCGATCGCCACCAGCAGGTCCATCAGCTCCCGCAGCGACTTCCCTGAAATCTCCCCTTCCAACCCGCGGCCCTTCAAGCTCACTCCCTCGATCCCCAGGTTCAGCAGGTCCCGCTTCATGTCCCGCTCGTTCACGTAATAGATCTCCCGGCTCTTCCACTTCACCCGGAACAAAGGAGGCTGCGCCACATACACCCGCCCGTCACGAAGCAGCTCGGGCATCTGTCGGAAGAAAAACGTCAGCAGCAGGATCCGGATGTGCGAACCGTCCACGTCCGCGTCCGTCATGATGATCGTCTTCCCGTACCGCAGCTTCGTCAGATCGAAGTCCGCCGTGATGATCCCCGTCCCCAGCGCCGAGATGATCGTCCGGATTTCCTCGTTGTTCAGCATCTTGTCCACGCGCGCCTTCTCCACGTTCAGGATCTTTCCGCGCAGCGGAAGGATCGCCTGGAACATCCGGTCCCGACCCATCTTCGCGCTCCCACCGGCCGAATCACCCTCCACCAGGTACAGCTCCGACGTCTCCACGTCCTTCGTCGTGCAGTCGGCCAGCTTTGTCGGAAGGCTTCCGCTCGTCAGCGCCCCCTTGCGACGCGTCAGGTCACGCGCCTTGCGCGCCGCCTCCCGCGCCAGCGCCGCCTGGATCGCCTTGCTCGCGATCTGCCGCGCCGTCGTCGGGTGTTCCTCCAGATACGCCCCAAGCTGTTCGTTCACCACCGTCTGAACGATCCCTTCCACCTCGCTGTTCCCCAGCTTCGTCTTCGTCTGGCCCTCGAACTGCGGATCGGGCACCCGCGCGCTCACCACCGCCGCCAGGCCTTCCCGCAAATCGTCCCCGCTCGGCGCCTGGTTGTTCTTCAGCAGACCTCCCTGCTTGGCATACTGGTTCACCGTCCGTGTCAACGCCGACCGGAACCCCGACAGGTGCGTCCCGCCCTCCACCGTGTTGATGTTGTTCACGTAGCTCGAGATCGTCTCCCCGTAGCTGTCGTTGTACTGCAGCGCCACCTCCACCTGGACCCCGTTGCTCTCCGCGTTCAGATAGATCACGTCCCGGTGCAGCGTCTCCTTCCCCTCGTTCAGATACCTGATGAACGCCTTGATCCCTCCGTCGAACTTGAAGCGCTCCTCGCGCTCCGTCCCCTCCTGCTTGATCCGGATCTCCAGACCCGCGTTCAGGAACGCAAGCTCACGCATCCGGTTCGCCAGCACGTCGAAGCTGAACGACTGCTCCCCGAAGATCTCCACGTCGGGCTTGAACGTCACCTTGGTCCCCGTCGTCTTGCTCGTCCCCAGCGTCGTCACGGGCGTCACCGGAAGTCCCCGCTCATATTCCTGACGACACACGTGACCTTCGTTGCGAACCTCCACCTCCAGCCATTCCGACAGCGCGTTCACCACCGACAGCCCCACCCCGTGCAATCCGCCCGACACCTTGTAGCTCGTGTGGTCGAACTTCCCGCCCGCGTGAAGCGTCGTCAGAACCACTTCCAGCGCCGACTTCTTCATCTCCTTGTGCATCCCCACCGGGATCCCGCGCGCGTTGTCCGTCACGCTCACCGAACCGTCCGTGTTGATCTTCACGTCGATCCGGTTGCCGTACCCCGCCATCGCCTCGTCCACCGAGTTATCCACCACCTCGTACACAAGGTGATGAAAACCCCGCGTCCCCGTGTCACCGATATACATCGCCGGACGTTTCCGGACCGCCTCGATCCCGCCCAGGACCTTGATCTTCGTCGCGTCGTACTTCTCGCCCGTGCCCTGCTTCGTCCCGACCTTTTCCTCAGTCATCGCGTCCCTTCTCCCTCGTGAACTCCTGCCTGATTGCCCATCCACGTTCCGTGGTTCGTTCTCCTGCGCGGACCTCCTGTGCCTCGATCCTGCGCCCTTGCTGCACCCCTGCCGTTTCTTCGCTGCTGCGGCTGTTTACCTAAGCCATGCCGTCCTTTGCGCTCTTTGCGCCTTTGCGTTGAGAAGCTTCTTCTTTTTCCCCCGCCCCCAGCAGAAACTGGATCTTCCGGATATAGCTCTTCTTGAACTTCTCCTGCATCCCGGCAAGCAGCCTCTTGCCCTCGAAGCTCGAAAGCTCCGACAGCAGCGCCGCGCTGTCCACCTCCACCCTCAGCACCCCTCCTCTCAATCCACCCACCACGCGCGTCCGCTTCGACAGTTCTCTTCCCGCCACCTCCGCCCACAGCTGACCCAGCTTCCCCGCCTCCAACGGACGGTCCAGCCCCGACCGATGCAGAAACTCCGCGATCACCCCGCGCAAATCCTCAGGCCCTGAATCCTTCCCCATCGCTCACCGCTCCTCGCCCCCGATCGCCGCGCGGACGCCTCCGTGGCCGTTCCTTCTGCTGTCCGCTGACCGTTGATAGTGGGTCGTTGCTCCGGCCTACTCCTCCGCTCCCCTCGCCAGGCTCGGCACCGGAACCCCCTCCACCACGAACGGATATTCCTTCTTCACTTCCTTCTCCGGATACACGTACACCACCGCCCATTTCCCTGCAATCCGGGGCAGGTCTCCATACTCGATCGTCGCTTCCACCGATCGCCCGAACGCGCCACCCCCCATGCTCATCGACCGCGACCCGCGGCTGTATCGCCTCCCCTCCGGATCCTCCAGGAACAATCCGAACGCCCCGCCCTCGCCACTTGTCCAGTTCCCATCGCGTCCATTCCCGGGAAGGTCCATCTTCAACTTCACCTTCGCCGTGTCTCCGTCCAGCGTTGCCTCCGTCACACTCAGACCGAGCGCCCCGTCTTTCGCCTCCCCACCCTTCGCGGCGAACACGTCCTCCACCCGCAGTTCTTTCGTCCTCACGCCGTACGTCACTTCCACCACTCCTTCCAGCCTCAGGGGTCCCGCAATCTCTTGTCCCGTATCCTCGATGCTCGCACCCCCCAGCGCGACCCAGGACAGCTGTCGCCAGCCGTAGTACC
>CAZVTD010000212.1:0-4383 GCA_964629945.1 uncultured Planctomycetota bacterium
CCCACCCACCCCGCAGATCGCATCATAAATTCCCCCTCGCCAGATTCTCGTGATCACACGGATAGAACGATCCGCTTTGTCCCCTTTCTCATGCCTTCTTCTTTTCCGTGCCTCTGTGGCTGAACTGCCGTTCCTCAATCCATCACGTTGATCGGCATCACCACATACAGATAATCCCCGCCCGCCCGGATCGCCGCGGGCCGGCTCGGCTCACTCATCTCCATCGTCACCTCGTCGTCCCCAAGCACCCGCAGCACGTCCACCAGGAACGTCGGGTTGAACGCGATGTCCAGCTTCTCGCCCTCATAACCGATCCCCAGCTCCACCGTCGCCTGGCCCGCCTCGGGCGCCTGGCTCTTCAGCGTCACCTTCTCTCCGCCGAAGCTCAGCTTCACCGACCGCGCCTCGTCCGTCGTCAACAGCGCCGCCCGACGCACCGCGCTCAAAAACGCCTCCCGCTTCAGCGTCGCCTTCTTGTTGCTGTCCTTCGGAACCACTTCCTGGTAGGGCGGAAACTGTCCTTCCACCAGTTGACTCACCACCAGCCCGCTCCCGCACTGCATCCGAACCTGGTTCTCCAGCACCGAAATCAGCGCCGACTCGCCGCTCCCCTTCTTCCCCTTCTTCGCGGGCTTCTTCTCTTCGCCCTCGGCCGCCTCTTCCCCCGCCTCCGCCGCTCCGCCGGGCAGACGTTGAAGCTGAAGCATCGCCTTCGTCGGAATGATCACCGCACCCATCTCCGGGTTCGCCCCGCTCGCCTTGCTCTTGGAGTATGCCAGCCGACGGCCGTCCGTCGCCACCATCTCCATCTTGTTGTTCCCGAACACCACGTACACCCCGTTCAGCGCATACCGCGTGCTCTCGCTGGCTGCCGCGAACGCCGTCTTGCTCACCATCTCTCCCAGCTCATCCCGGCCGATCTTCACCTGTCCCTTCTCTTCGAACGTCGGCACCACCGGGAACTCCCCCGCGTCATCCGTCGGAAGGTCGAACTCGCTGTCGCTTCCCTTGATCACGCATGTCGTGTCGTTCACTTCCATCACCAGCTTCTCATCGCGGCTCTCTCTCACGATTCCCAGCAGCCGGGCTGCGTTGACTGCCGCCTCTCCTTCTTCCTCGATCTCCACGTTCTGAACCCGGAACCGGATCGCCACTTCCAGGTCGGTCCCAAGGATATCCAGAACGCCCTTTTTCGCCTCCAGCTTCACGTTCTGAAGGATGGGCTTCGCCGACCGTGTCGACGCCAGCGCACCCGCCAACGCCACCGCCTCCTGCAATGCTGCTCGTCCGCACGTCAGTCTCATCGTAAATCTCCTTACTGGAATGGTTGATTAGAGTGAAAACCCGTAACCGCGCCAGTAACACTGGCTACTCCGGTGGACAACTCTGTCAGTAATGTGCGTAACTCGCCGTTCTCCCATGACTTATTTCAACACACCGCCATGTCGGCAGCGTGGATAACCTGTGGATAACCTGATTCCCAATCCCTCACTTCTCCACCCCCGAACCTGACATCGCGCTTCCCATCGCCCCAGACCCGTTCACAACCATCCCCCCATCCACCGCTTTCTGACACTATGTACTGACACCCTGTGGATAATCTAAACCGAACGCTTATTAGAGGACTCTCGCTAATACAGAACAAAAACCTTCTTTCTGTTCCGTCACTTATCCCACGAAAACATCACCTGCTTTCAAGCTCCCGAATTCTAGCACGAAGCTCTCCGATCTCTTTTTCTTTCTCGGAGGCTTGGATGCCATCAACAGCCTTGGCAATAACTTCTGTCAAGAGCTCTCTGTTCTCGGGGGAACCACGAAGGAGTTCCTCCGTTAACTCCACCGGAGGTTGTCCGCGCTCTTGGGCAGCCTTGCGGATTTGTTGGTGTAACGCCCTCCGAAGAGTTGGGCGTTGGGAATACCCGAGGGAGTACTGTTTCGATTTGCGGATTACTCGCATAGCGAATTGCGTCAGATCATCGCCTGAGTCGAACTCCCCTTCCGCGAAAAGGCAGTTTCTGAGGGTATTCAGCGTCAAACCAACACCGGGGACAAGGGATACCAGGTACGCCAGCGACCCGATCGGCCACACAGGATTCGGCTCCCCAAGCACGTCGGAGAACTGCGAGGCAGCCCGTTGCAGGGTGGGCGAGGAGGATATGATCACGGTAGTATGATACCGCGATGGGGAGCCTTCACGGCATACCTTCAAGTGCGCAACTATCCGCGCGTCGCGTGCAACCTTGTCGGCCACCTGCTTGGCCACGACACCCTGTTCATCTATTTTCCTTATGTGGTAAATCGCTTGTCGGACGTCGCTGCAAAAAGATGAGTCCTCCCCGAGATTCTCGGTTACCTGGAAACCGTGATCCTCAAGCAGTTCGTGCATCAAGTGAGTATCATCCGGGTTATGAGCCCGGTACTCAGAAATGAATCGGTTCCATTGACGCGGCTCGAACTCTCCTTTCGCAGCGAAGAAGAAGGCTCTTACAAAAGCGTTCTTGACATACCTAGGCATTTCCTCCGGACTCAGAGATCGGAACTCCCGCCAGACTTGGCTATACTCAAATTCACTGATCCAAGCATGATAAGCCGTCTCTTCCAAGACTGGCCCGACAACGAATGCCGCGCCCCCAATCTGCCTCCAGCGATCAAGGGTTTCTCTTATGGCTTTGTGGGGGCGCTCCCCTTCCGATAAGTAGCTGAGCACCACGTCCGTATCAACGATGATGTCGATTTCCTTCAACCGTCCGCAGACCTCTTGCTGTGCTGCGGGCTCCAGTCCAAGCGAACAAAGACTAACGTATTTGACGCCAACTTCTGTCAGCCAGCTAGCCGCACTTGACCCTTGCTCACCGAAAAGATCTACCACGGCTTGTGCAAACGCCTCACTTCGGCCGCCCCCCACGCGCAACTGAATGATCCTCCTGCGCATGGCCTCCAGCATTTCTGTGAAAGTGCGCCTCGGTGCCGGGGTGGCCGGGTCGCGAGTAAGGGTAGATATTCCTTGGACGACTTTCAGACCCTGTGCGAAAAAAAGATTCGCGAACTCGTCAACCAGCAGACGCCATAGCCCATCGAAGGATGCGTTATCGATCCTTTCACCCAACAAACGCTCCAAGGCGGCCCTGATGGCCTCTTGGCCGCGCACTAGACCAGAACTCGCTGCCGCTTGATCGGCAGCAAGGCTGTTTCTGCCAGCATCGGTAATCCAGAATACCCCTCCGCCCTCTTCCACGAGACCATCATCACACAACAGCTGCGTTGTATCATGAAAATACGCCGGGTGAATGAGTTGAGGTAGCCTCAGGGCATCACTAACAGCCTTAGCGATTACCCCCAACGGTATCGAGGCACCTGAGCCTAGAGCTCTTAAGACCAATCGCCTAAGAAGTTGGCCCCTCAGGCGTAACGCGTTCTCATCGAACTGGGTAGCAAGGGCCACCTGCATCCCCAATACGTCTTCCCCGCGATTGTCTTGAGATGTGCGCGAAAGAAACTGCGCGTGCTCCAAGAGCTCTCCCGCATACCTTCTCTCAAAGGCCGAAGGATGTCTCTGGATCAAACCAAGTAATTGGTGCCCCCCTATGACCGCGACCCTATTAACATTGGGTGCCAGTTTCCGCATCGTCTCCTCTATCTGAAGCAGGGCGGGCTCGGACACAAAGCGGTTGGTAACGAAATAGATCGTTTCCGGCTGCGCGTATTGGAGCATGCGCGCCAAGTCTGCCTCCACCTTGTCCTCCAAGCGCGCCGTTGTCGAGCACGCAACATATCCACAGCGCCCCTTGGGGCCAAGCGGGGGCGTGCGACCGTCCCGCCCCAAATCGTGGGAACAGGAGGTGCCCATGTAATCGATTCCCTCGCTGTGAGTCAGAAGCTCACAACAGAAGTCTTCGAAGCGCCCCGAGGACCTTTCATCCTCGAGAATCCTGCGGATGGTACCGTCCGGTATTCGTGCCCGTGCCATAGCCCCTCCTTTGAGCTAGCGCGCTTCTTACACCCACCCCGACCATTTCCGTCACACCACGAAAAAGATCCTCATCGGCCGCACGAATCCTCAATTCCCCTCTGCTCCGCCCAGGCGCCGGTTGATCCTCCGGCTTTCTGGCCGTTCTTCGCTTGGGCCCCGTCTCTTCTTTTCTGTTTCTCCCCTGCCCTCATCCGCGGTTCCCACGTTATTGCTTCTTCTTAGCTGCTTCTTCCCTGTTTCCATCTGTGTTCATCCGCCGTTTCTCGTCGCTGTTTCTTCTCAGCCGCTTCTTCCCCGCCTTCATCTGCGTTGATCCGCAGTTTCCCTGCAACTTCTTCTTAGCCGTTTCTTCCCTGTCTCCATCTGTGTTTATCCGTGTTCATCCGTGGCTCTCGCCGTTGTTGCCTCTTCTT
>CAZVTD010000213.1:0-4363 GCA_964629945.1 uncultured Planctomycetota bacterium
ACCCCAGCATCGCCAGCGCGCGTATACCCACCTCCGCCTACGTCGACAACAGTTCCTCGTTCCCCACGATCTCCTCGAACAGCTTCCGTGCCTCCGCGTATTCCCCCAGTGCCGTTCGGCTCAATCCCGCCGCGTACGTCCCCTCGCACGCGATCAGTGTCCCCGGGAACTCTGCCGCCACGCTCTCGAAGTTCTCGATCGCCTCCTTGTGACTTCCCAGCGCCGCCATCGCGCGTCCATGCTGAAGCCGCGCGCGTCCTCGCTGCTCGTCGTTCAGCGCCGAGCGGTGGAACAGCCCGTAGTACACCGCCGCGCGCGCGTAGTCGCCGCCCTCATACAGACAGTTCGCCCCCTGCCACAGCGCGTCCCCGAACAGTTTCGACCGTGCCATTTCGCTGCTGTTCACGATCTCCAGGTAAAGCCCCGCCGCACGCAGACGCAGACGTTTCGCCTCTTCCCGCTCCATCGACGCGTCGTGCAGCAGCCCCTTCTCCTCCAGTCCCTTCGCCTTCGCACTCAGCGACTCCGCCTCGCGCTGCGTCGTCAGCGCCTCCGAATACAGCAGCACGTCCCGCAGCCCCCGCCTCCCCCCCTCCGCAATCACCCCTCGCGCCGCGTCGAACTCCGACCCCTCCACGAGATGCCGAACCACCTCGCCCCACATCGTCCGCAGTTCACGGTCTTCCGCGTAACGGTTCTCCAGCCGAGACGTCTTCCCAAGGCTGCCCAGCACCCGGCTCAGTTCCGACCTCGCCTCGTCCCGCCTCGCCCCTTCCAGGTAGATCCTCGCCAGCCGCATTCGCGCCGCGATCCCCTCTTCCGTCGTCCCGCGCTTCCGCGCGATCTCCACGAACGCCTTCTCCGCCTCGTCCGTGCGTCCCAACCCCAGCGAACACTCCGCCGCCAGGAACTCCGCCTCACGGTCCAACACCTCGTCCGCGGGCCTCGTCGCACCCGCCGCCGCCAGCATCCGCTTCGCCTCGCCGTACTTGTGCTCGTCCATCAGCACCTTGCCCAGTTCCAGCCGCAGCCCCTTCGCCTCCCCGACCTTCGCCTCCTTCAGCCCCTGCTCCAGCGCCGCCTCCGCACCCGCCGTGTCCCCCTTCACCCGTAGCGCGCGACCCGTCTCCAGCGCCGTCTTCTCTCCCGTTTCCTCCCCCGCCGCCTTCTCCGAACCCTCTGAAGCCGACGCCTTGCGCTCGATCTCCATCCGCGAGGCCCGGGGCTCGCCGCCCCCGCTCACCAGCAGGAACACCACCCAGCCGCCCACCGCCAGCAGCAGAACGGGAATCTGCCAGCTCGCCGCCAGTCGGCTCGAGGCATCCCGCTTTCGATGATCCGCACGTCCTTCGTCAGACATCACACACGTCCTCGTCACTCAGCCCATCTCGCGCTTCAGAACTTCACGGATCTGACGCAGCGTCTTCTTCCCTCTCAGTTCCTTGATCCGCTCCAGACGCTCGAACACACGCTCCTCATACAGCCGATGTCCCGAGTCCGTCCGTTCCTGCTCTCGAATCAGCCCAAGGACCGTGTAGTTGTGGATCGTCTGACGCGACAGACCGCTGTACTGCATCACCTCTCCGATCTTGAACAGCTTCCGAACAGCCATCATAGGGTGGGCTCCTTCCTCTCCTGACTCACTCGTGCTTGTCCCACGGCGCCGACTGTACCATCGCCTTCATCTCGGCCTGATACGTCTCATAATCCTCCGGAAGGCCCTGCGCCTGCGCCACGATCACCTCCCGGTAGATCTCCGCCAGCCGCGCCGCGTCCGAAATCTTCAGCCCAGGATACGTCCCGACGTGGTCTTCCGGACGCTTGTAGTAATAGGGCGTCCCTACCCCGTGCTTCACCAGCGTCCTCAGACTCTCCATCGGGTGCGTCCGACCCGACGCGTCAGGTCCCGCATACTCCGGCCAGAACTCCCCGTGACGCCCGCAGATCAACAGCGACGCCAGATACGCCGCCGCTTCGTTGTGAGGCTGACCGTATTCCTTCATCACCCGCGCACAGAACGACTCCTCGTTCCCCTCGTAGTTCGGCGTGAACAGGATCGGGAGCTCTCCCGTCTGCTCGAACACCTCCCGCAGACACATCCGGATCACCATGTCGTTCGGACCGTGCAGACTCACCAGGACCAGACGCTTGAACCCGTTCCGAAGGATCGCCTTCACCACCGCGATGATGTAGTCCATCGTCTCGCGGGGCGTCACCCCTACGCTCCCCGCCCACCGCGACGTCGCGCCGGGATACGTGTAATGGATCGTCGGGTAGATCACCGCTCCCCACTGCTCCGACAGCACCCGACACGCCGCCTCCGCCAGAAACGAGTCGCACGAGATCCCCACCGCCACCCCGTGCATCTCCGTACACCCCACCGGCAGAAGCACGATCCCGTTCTTCCGCCGATGTTCCGCCAGTTCCAGCGTGTTCATCGTGTCCGCCATGATCCGGCGCATCTTCCCCTTGCAGCTTTTCTTTCCCATGTCTCCCTGTTCTCCTCTCTCGACCTCACGCCTTCCAGGGCGCACGGTTCATCAACGCCTTCATGTCCGCCTGGAACGCCGCGTAATCCTCCGGAAATCCCTTCGCCTGCTCCATCAACACCTCTCTGAAAACCTTCGCCACCTCGGGCCCGTCCGCCATCGTCAGCCCCGGACCGCTGCCCACGTGATCCTCAGGCCTCGTAAACAGATAGGGCGTCAAGACTTTGTGCTTCACCAGCCGCCGCAGACTCTCCATCGGATACGTCCGCGACACGTCGCCCGGTTGAGGCGCCGGGTCATACTCTCCGTGACGTCCGCAGATCTCCACCACCGCCAGATACGCCGGCACACCCGGCTCGCACCCCGGCCAGCGCTCCCCTACCCGCTTGTAAAAACTGTCGTAGTCGGGCTCGATGAACACCGGGATCTCGCCCGTGCGCTCGAAGACCGTCCGTAACGCCAATGGCACCAGGTAGTTATTGGGACCGTGAATGCTCACCAACACGATGCGCTTGAAGCCGTTGCGCAGGATGCCTTCGATCACCGCGACCAGGTTGTTGATGGCCTCGACTGGAAGGATGGAAATCGTGCCCGCCCAGGGCGTCGTCGCGCCCGCATAGCTGTAGGCGACCGTCGGCAGGACGACTGCGCCCCAAGCCTCGGCCAGCACAAGAGATGCGGCCTCCGCTTCGAACGTGTCGCAGCCGACGCCCAGGTGCAGCCCGTGCATCTCGGTGCAGCCCACCGGCAGCAACACGATCCCGTTGGCGTCCCGGTGCGCGGCCAGCTCCACCGTGGACATCGTATCCGCTTTGTAGTTCTTCACTTGCGCCGATCCCCCACCACAGCCGCAGCCACATGTGTCCCGTTTCACACCAGTTCCTCCCAAGACGATAAGACTGACGCGCGTACAGAAAACGAGCCCAGGAAAGAACGCCCGGACTGACAGGTAAGATGCATCCGTGAAACAGCCCCAGCGAACAGCTTCATGCGGTCCCCTCTGCAAGGTGTTGCTGCTGCGTTGGTTACGGCTGCCCATCTGCATCCACAACACGGCGAGATCAGCAGGAAAAACCTGAGTCTGGATGGCTATCACGGTGCGCTTTACAGTTTATATTTTATAAGCTGTAGAATACGTTTTGATCCGGGCCCTGTCAAGGCCCTTCTCCGCCGTCGAAGTCGGATTGATGGAAGCACTTGCGCCGCAACTTGTTAGAGCCCCGCCGGGAACACCATATCGCCGCATCGCCCCAGAGCGCCCCACAACAGGTAGTGTCTTCGGCCACGCCCTCGCCCAGGTGAAATGGTGAGATTTTTTTTAATTTTTTCATCAAGAACAAGCGGTCACGACGGCCAGGGATGTCCGGAAAGTGGACGGCCCGGGAGGCCGCAGACCGCCCTGCCCTGCCCCACCCCTCCATCGAGGAACTGCCAGATGCCCGTAAACGCCTGCTATTCGGCAAATAGCGGGGTCGGTTGACCATGCGGCCCGCGAGAATCAGGAAATGGCGCAGCCCTGTGATGGGCAAGGAGGCCGATTCCGCAAGAGCGCCCATCACAGACCGCCGCCAGCACGCAAACGCTGAAGGCGGGCAAAATGAAGGCGTGACTGGATCTGGAAATGGCGGTCGAGATGGAAGACCCGACATAGACTGAGACTTATCGAAAACCGCGTTTTTAAGCTAAAAACGGGGGTTGGGCGGCGAGGAACTCGCAAAAACGAAGCGAATTTGAGCAAATTCCATGCGAATTCGGATCGAATTCGAGCGAATTCTGACACGATTTTCAAGGCGAGTTCCGCCGCCTGAGCAGGTGAGCAGTGGAACAGGTGAACAGGTGAAGAGACGGAAGGTTCCTGGGAATCAGAGAGCTGG
>CAZVTD010000214.1:0-4362 GCA_964629945.1 uncultured Planctomycetota bacterium
CCGCTCCAGGTACCCGTACATCACCATCCCGCCCATGGAATGTCCCACCCACAACACACGCGACTGTCCGCTCCGGGACTTCACCTCGTCCAGGATCGTCGGCACGTCCGAAAGCACGTAGTCATCGAAGTTCCAGTCGTACTTCCCAGGCTCCGACCACGTGCCGAAGTGTCCATACTGTTCCCACGTCACGTCCTTGCCCCGCAAAGCCTCGCGGATCGCCGAAAGTCCGGGCTTCGTGCTCTCCCCCGCCCCGCGCAGCGAAGGCACCCACACGTCATACCCCTCCTCTGCCAGGTACCGTGCCAGACTCACCTCTTCGTCCAGGTCCCAGACCCGCCCGTTCGCCGCCAACCCGTGACACAGAACCACAGGCAGCCGTCCCCCTGCCCTCTCATCCACCGGCTCCAGTCGATACCGTTTCAGTTCCAGGGTCCAGCCGTCGGCGGTCGTTGGACGATACTCCGTGACCACAACCTCCCTGGCCACCGACGACCCCATCGGCGGACTGACGCACCCGGACACCATCAGGGATAACAGCGCGACGGAAAGGACCACCCCGGAGACGCCTCGACTCGGAACACCCCCTCGCATCGGTTCCCCCTTTTCGAATCGCCCCTTCAGGGCCGGTCATGCTGTCTGAGCCAGTCGAGGATGAGAGGATAGACCTCCCGGGGCGCGTTCTTCCCCAGCACGATGTCGATGTGTCCGTAGTCCGCGCTGAAGTTGTTCGCCAGTCCCAGCTCGCGATACGTCTTGTCCGTCGAGCCCACGTGCTCATAGGCATATCGCACGCAGGTCGGCTCGCACATGTTGTCTGCCTTGGCCGACACCAGCAGGGCCGGAACCGTCACACGGTCCAGGTCCGCCGTGTAATCCACCTTCTCGTCGGCGCTCTTCAGGTGTCCCGTCTTCAGCATCCCCAGCATCTGTCCCGTCACGCCCGTCGAGGTATCCTCGGTCCCCTCGATGAGATATTTGCGCACGACCTCGCGGTCCATGTTCTCCGGACTGTAGAAGAACGTCGCCTGCGCCTCGTAACCCGCCACGCCTCCGATCACCGACGGAATGTGGTTGTTCAGCAGCGCCGTGCTCACCTGGAACATGCGTGGATACCGAACCAACAACTGGTAAAGATCATTCGGAGGCTGGGGCATGTACACCGGACTCCCCAGCGCGACGAACCCCGCCACGGCGTCACGTTCCGCGTGGTCCAGGTAGGGGAAGATCACCATCCCCCCCATGCTCAGCCCCACCCACAGAACGCGCTGCTGTCCGCTCTCGCGCTTCACCGTGTCGATGATCGCCGGAAGGTCCTGGAAGCAGTAATCGTCGAAGGTCCAGCCGAATCGGGCGGGATTGGCGATCCGTGGAACGTTGACCAGTTGACGGGCGTTGTCGACGCGCAGCGTCAGCATCTCGCGGATCACCGCAAAGCCCGTCTTGCTGCTCGTCCCCGTCCCCCGAAGGTTGGGCACCCACACGTCGTAGCCCTGCCTGGCGAGATACCGCGCCAGGCTCAGCTCGGGCGTCATGTCCCACGTCTTGCCGTTGCTCGTCCGGCCGTGACACAGAATCACCGGCAGCCGTCCGGAATCCGGTCGCCCCGCCCGATAGCGTTTCAGCTCGATCTCCCAGCCGTCCGCCGTCTGGGGCCGGAACTCCGTCACCTCCACCTCGCCGTCGTGGAGGTCCATGCTGCGACAGCCGCCACACCACAACACGCTCCCCGCCAGGAGCACAACCGACACCATCCCCCGCATCACCCCGCGTTTATCCCTCATGCGCTCCCTCGGGCGGCTCCTGCATCCTCTTCTTGATGAAGCTCCAGTCGCACTGGATCGCCTCTTCCGGACACACACGTTCGCACATCGTGCAATAGATGCAGCCCCGCTTGAACACCGGGTAGCCCCCCTCCGCACCCGCCTCCACGCCCTTCGACAGCTCGATCACCCCCACCGGACATTGCTTCGCGCACAACCCGCACCGCGTGCACCGGTCCACCACCAGCCGCTTGCGCGGAAGAATCAGCCACGTCAGCAGACGGTTCCGGAACACCATCGACAGCCTCCCGAAACGGTCCCAGTGGCGCTTGAACTCCGGAATGAGATCGGTGTTGCCCTGCTGGATCTTCTGGCTGCGCTGCATGAGCTGTCCACCGAACGTCCGCGCCCCGGCAAGCTCCTCCGCGTTCGGATGTCCCAGGAACCGGTCCTGCCCCTTGAACGGAGGATACACGTCGTACCCGTGACAGGCATACCCGTCCACCACCAGATACCCCTGGTTGGACAGCCCGTGCTCCATGTGGAAGAACGTGTTGCTCGGGTGACCGCCGCTCGTCAGAAACACGAACGCCGGCTTCTGATCGCACCCCGGAAGCTTCCGGATGAACTGCTCGACGAGGATCGGCTCCCGAAAATAGAAAACCGGGGTCCCGATTCCGATCATGTCATACGCCCCCAGAGTCCCCGCGTCCGTCTCAAGCAGATCCAGCACCTCCGCGTGAGCCCCGCTCCCGCTCAACCCTTCCGCAATCGACTCGGCCACCTTCCGCGTGTTCCCTGTCTGGCTGAAATAGACCACTGCCACCCGTGGCGTCTTCATGGCGTCTTCCTGTCAAAACGTGAAAACCAGTTCGTCATGTCTCGAAAGATCGAACCCGGATCGGACTCGAACTCCAGCGTATGGTGCGCACCGGCGTAAACCTTCATCTGCTTGCTCATGCAGCCCAGCTCCGCCTGATACCGTTCCAGCCTCTCGTTGTCCACAATCTCGTCGTGCTCCGCCAGCATCATGAACACCGGAACCGTCAACTTCGCCCCCGATGGCTGCACCCGCCGGTCCAGGATGAAGCTCGCCCACATCAGCCCCACCGGACACTCCGTCAGCGACAGGGCGTCCTCTCGAATATACGCGATCCGTTCCGGGTTCGCTGTAAAAAGTTCGGGCTCGTTCAGCGGAATTCTCATCATCCGTCCCGGACTCACCCAATGATACAGCAGCACCTGGAACTTTTCCTTCGTGCCGATGTCCCGCTTGGCGAAAATCCCGGGCGTCACCAGCGTCAGCGAATCCGCCAGCCCGGGCTCACCCAGCAAGGTCGCCGCCGCCAGCTTCCCCCCCCACGAAATCCCCACCAAATGCAGCGGAAGCTCCGGATGCTCGCCCCGTCGGCGCTCCAGAAAGCACGACACGTCGTTCATCAGCAGCGACGCCGTCACCCGCCTGCCCCCGCGCACGCGGTTCAGTCCCGAGCCACGCCGATCCATGAAGAACGTCTCGTACCCCTGCTCCGCAAAATACTGACACGACCCCTCATACCATCCCGCGTGCGAGCGGATGCCATGGACGCACACCACCTGTCCGCGTATCGCCCCGCTGGCCCCCCAGCGGACGTGACTCAATTCGACCCCATCGGACGAACGCTCGCACTCCACGCGCATGCACACCCTCCTGTCGCGTGCTTCACACAATCATGTTCGCAAGAGATTCAGGAAATTTCAAGAACAACGTGCCGGGACGTGAGAGCCTCCAGCTTTTTCGGGTCCACGCGGATGCCCCATCCGGGCCCCGTCAGACGCCCGGCCTTCCCTCCGAAACCGAACGTGATGTCCCCGTCGATGACGTTGGCCCCCAGAACGTGACGATCATACGACCCCTCCAGCGCGCTCAGCGGACCCACGCACGTCGCGAAGTGTCGCCCCGCCGCCGAAAGGATCGCCGTCTCCCCAGGATGACACCCCAGTTGACATCGCAGTCCCGCGCGACGCGCCAGCTCCGCCAGACGCAGACACGCCAGGATCCCCCCGCACTTCGACAGCCGAAGGTTGAACACGTCACCCCAGCCCCCGTCCACCGCCAGCATCCCGTCTCGAAGGCTCACCAGCGACTCATCCAGGACCACCACCATCCCCGTCTTCTCGCGCAGTTCCCTCAGTCGCGCCGATTCCTCGCGACGCAAAGGTTGCTCTACCGACACCACCCCGAATCGACGCAGCATCCCCATCCGCTCGACCGCGTCCTCCAGCGACCAGCTCCCGTTCGCGTCCGCGCGGATCTCCACCGACCTCCCCAGCCAGCGTCGAAACGTCTCCAGGCTCCGACCGTCCGACCCCGCGTCCTCCCCCAGCTTCACCTTCACCTGACGGAACCGGTAAAGACGATACTTCAGCGCTGTCCGCCACGCCCGTTCGGGCTCATCCAGCGACGCCACCACACTGTACCGCACCGCCTCTCGCGGACAGTGCAGACCCTTCATGTCGGGCAGAACATCGAAAAGCGCATCGAACGTCCCCCCGAACCGCTTCAACCCCGCCTCCAGCAGCGCCAGCTCCAGCGCACACCGCGCCGAAAACGTCGGCG
>CAZVTD010000215.1:0-4334 GCA_964629945.1 uncultured Planctomycetota bacterium
CCCTTGGGTCCTTCGGGGAAGAGGGCGTAGGCGCGGAAGCGGGTGCCTGGGGCGGCGGGGGCGAAGGAGGCGTAGGCGGCGGAGCAGGAGTCGAGTCCGACGGCGACGAGTTCACGGTCGAGGGGTTCGTCGCCGACGACGATTTTCTGGATGGCACGGATGTCGACGTAGAGGCGGAGGAACTCGGAGGGGGCGCCGTCTTTCTTCTGGAGCTTTGCGAAGGTGGGATTGGCGGCAAGGGCGGGGGATTTTCCGGCACGGACGGCGGCGATGCGGATGATGGACTGCATGTTGGGGGCCATGACGAAGTCGTCGCCAAGCCAGCCGAAGAAGGTGTCATCGAAATGGCTGAACTCTCCGGCTTCGCCCTTGATTTTTTCGGGTTCCTGACCGCCGGTGGCGATGAGGAGGAGTCGATTGACGAAGGCACGGAGATCGGCGGGATGGGCGGCGTTTCGGACGATGAGGACGGGTTCGGGCTCGGGATCGCCGTTCATGATGAGGAGGAGCATTTCGGAATCGAGGACGAGGCGGATGTCATTGAAGGTAACCATGTTGGGGTCGGGGAGGTTCTGACGGAGGAGGAGTTCGGTGTAACGGACGATTTCGGCGCCGAATTCCTGGAACTCGGGTTCGTTGAGCATGTCGAGGAGCGCGGTGCCCTTGAAGGTTTTAGAGGCCTGGTCGAGGCCCTGATAGTAGACCTCCATGAGGGTATCGGCGGGTGCGGAGGCTTCGAGCGGGGCAGCCTTCTGGGCGTGGGCAAACGGGGCAAGAAGCACAAGGACGAGCAGCGGGACGAATCGACGTGCAACGTTCATGAGCGGGCTCCCAAGAGAAGGTCAGAAGTTCTTCCGGCTGTCCAAGAGGACCGTGACGGGTCCGTGGTTTATAAGTTCGACGTCCATGACGGTCTGGAATGTTCCCCTCTGGACGGGGACTCCGGCGTCGGCGAGTCGGCGGCAGAAGTAGAGGTAGAGGTCGTTGGCGCGTTCGGGCGGGGCGGCATCGGTGAAACTGGGTCGGCGTCCCTTGCGGCAGTCGGCCAAGAGGGTGAACTGGGAGACGACGAGCGCGGCGCCGGCGACGTCGGAGAGGGAGAGGTTCATCTTGTCGTCGGCATCGGGGAAGATCCGGAGTCCGGCGATTTTGTCGGCGAGGTAGTCGGCATCGGATTCGTCGTCGGTGAGCTGGACGCCGAGGAGGATGAGGAAACCGAGGTCGATGGACGAGACAGGGGCCCCGTCGACGGTGACCGAGGCACGACGGACTCGCTGGACGACGGCACGCATGAGAAGACCCGGATACAGGACACCGAAAACCGGAAACCGTTACGGCAACAGCAACTACTGGAAACAGGAAACCGATACAGCAACAACAGCAAGGGTGGAGGCGCGGGGATCAGGGGAAGAGTTTGAGGGTGAGCTGAGCGACGCGCTTGCCCATGCGTCGGCAGGAGTTGGCGGCGCGCTCGTCGGGAGAGCCGACAGCGACGGCGCCATAGTGGTCGCCTTCGGGGTCGCCCTGGATGATCATGCCGTGGACGAGGAGGGCTTTATCGATGTCGAGGACGGTGGTTTCGTTTCCGCCATGGTCGGCGCCCGAGGAGGTGAAGGCGGCGCCGACTTTGCCGTCGAGCTTCCGGTGGTGCATGACGGACTTGTCGATGAGGGCTTTGAGGGGCGCGGCCATGGTTCCGTAGTAGACGGGGGAACCCATGATGATGGCGTGGGCGTCGAGAAGCTGGTCGGGAGAGGTGTCGGCGACGGACTGTACGGTGACGGAGACGCCTGGGACCTGTCGGGCGCCTTCGGCGACAAGGTCTGCCATCTTTTTTGTGTTTCCGCTACGGGAGTAGTAGACGATGAGCAGGTTCGGCATGGTCGGTCCTCCTGTCCGAGTTTGTGCGTATGGGAAGGATTATAACATCGGAAGGGATGGGGTCAAGGAAACTCGGGAGGCAAGAAGAAACGGCTGTTCAACGCAAAGGCGCACCCGGCTTCGTCCAAGGACTACGCCGAGGCAAGAAGGGCGCAGAGGATCCCGACGAGTCGGGACTTCGCTTCGCTCAGCAGCAAGGCTCAGGAGAACAACCGGTAGCCCCAGCGACGTCAGGGGGATTTCCGGGTTGCGGGGACGGAATCACCGGGAGCATTTGAGGACGATGTCGGGGACGCAGGGGCTGGTTTGCGTGCCGCCGTCATCGGTCATGTCATCACCGATGGAGTAGAGGATGAATCCTTTGCCTTCCCTGCGGTAGATGTAGTTTTTCCCGCTGAAGGGATCAAGGGGGAGTTTTTTGAGGAAGGCCGGGGCGAGGGGTTCGAGGGAGTCGGGATAGGCCCCGTTCTTGAGGCGATGGAGACGAAGGGCAATCGCGAGACGGAGGAGATCCTCCTGAGCGATGCCGCGGTCGAACATCATCACGCTACGACTCCAGTCGGTGCAGAAAAACCTGGTGATGACATTGCCTTGCGGATCTTTGACGAGGTCCTTGTCGAATGCGTCCCAGCCTGGGGCGGACTGGAACCATGGTTTGGAGGCAAGGGGGATGAGCCTGGTGCTGCACTCCAGGCCAAAGAGGAGGTCGTTCGACAGGGAGTCCGTGGTCAGGATGCCCCGGGGGATTTCCGGGTTGTCAAGGAGCGCATCTATCGTTTCGGGCTTCGCCAGGACCTGGCGGCCAATATCGATAGTCATACAACACTCACCTCGCATGGCAAGGAGCAGCCGGGCCCTGTCGGTCTCCGGTCCGAGCAAGGTCAGCAGGCTGCGAAGCGCCTCTGGAGCAGGTTCGGCGCGGTCGAGGACTTCGGAAGCGCGCACGAACAGGCTGTATCGGCCGCCGAGTCCCACGAGAACCGAGATCAGGATCGGCTCGTTGTCGACAGAACGCGACATACGCAGGAGCACGCCGCAGTCTGCGAGGGCGTCATCGGGACGTCCCTCTTCAAGATGCAGGCGTGCAGAAAACGCGACAAGGGCGCAACAATGCTGGAGGGGAGAGATATGAGGGAGTGGGGTTGCGAAGGTGGCCTGGTCATAGTCCAGCGGAAACCGGCAGGAAAGCGCGCTCGCTTCGAGGAGAGTTTTCCGGATGTCGCGGGTGTACGAAAGCAGTTCGCGCAATTCGTCAATCTGTTCGGCCGTGAGGGGTTTGCTGTGAGAAATCGACCTAAGCCGTGTTTGAACGTCTTCGGGAAGATCGTCGTAGAGCTTGAAGGCGCGCTCGTAGAGGAGCGCGGCGTTCCTGTCGTCGGGGATGGGCGGGGGTGCGAGTTCCTCGATGGTGAGGTGTTCGCCCTTTTTTCGGAGGGCATCGAGGGCGGCTTCGTAGCGTTTCTTCACCTCGGCCACATCGACCCCGGCATCCGCCTGGGCGAAGAGAGGCATCGCAAGGGAAGCGAGGAAGAGCATCGTCAGCATTGTCACGGAAACACGCATGCGGAATCTCCTTGAAGAAGATGGAAGAGGATAGCGAGGCCGCCTTGCCGTGTCAACGAGTCGGCAGGCGAGATCAGAAGAAGACGGGGTTGGACCAGGCACGTCGGCCGAGGTGGTCGGTGACCTGGAGTCGGAGGTAAGTTTCACGTCCCTGGAGGCAGTAGTCGGCGCGGGTGAGGGATTGTCCGTGAGGGGCAAGGTGGTTGCGTCCGAACCAGGTGTTGGCGACGAAGGCGATGGAGCGCGCGGGAGAGGTCTGGACCTGGTGGAGCGCGTCGAGGGCACGCCAATCGAGGATTTCGGGTCCGGTGGAGGAATAGTAGCGGCCGGCTTTAAGTGCGTCGAGGATAGCGGACTGGGTGAGTTCGGGTGCTTTGACCATGACCCAGGCGGCGCCGAGGTCGTTGCATTCGGTCCGCTGGTGGGAGTCGTCGACGGCGACGGCGTTGAGGCGTCGTCCGGTGGAGAGGACGTGGTCCCAGGGCTGCTCGGCGGAACCCCGGGCGATCTCGCCCTGACAGAGGGCGTTGAAGACTTCGAGGGCGTCGAGGACGTCGAACCGTCGGAGGTCTTCGGCGGAGAGGTTGGACCAGTAGGGATGGGCGGCGACGAGGAAGGGAGAACGGCGACGGAGGAAACGGACAATCTCTTCAGGAGAGGTGAAGTCGGTGCGGGGTTCGTGGTCGAAGCCGACGCCGACGAAGTGCCATTGCTTTCCGGCGGCGGGTTCGGGGAGGTGGATTTCGATTCCGGGGATGAGGAGGAGCCCTTCGGGGACGGGGCAACGGGTGACGCGAAGGTGGTCGGTGAGGGTGACGAAGTGGTAGCCGAGGTCGTGGTAACGGCGGAGGACCGCTTCGGGGGCGTCGGCGCCGTCGGAGGCGGAGGTG
>CAZVTD010000216.1:0-4330 GCA_964629945.1 uncultured Planctomycetota bacterium
GGCTGGCGTGCGCGGGGGCGCTGGATGCGCTGCTGGCACGAGAGGGGGATGAGGTGGCGGCGGTGGTGGGGGAGCCCCTGGTGCAGGCGGCGGCTGGGATGATCGTTCACCCGGCGGGGTACCTGGCAAAGGTTCGGGAGATCTGCGACCGGCATGGGGTTCTGCTGATCGCGGACGAGGTGGCGGTGGGGTTCGGACGGACGGGGGCGATGTTCGCGTGCGAGAGGGAGGGTGTGACGCCCGATATTCTGTGCGTGGGGAAGGGATTGACAGGGGGAAGCCTGCCTTTGGCGGCGACGGTGGTGACGGACCGGGTGTACGAGGCGTTCCTGGGGTCGTACGCGTCGCAGCGGACGTTCTTCCACGGGCATTCGTACACGGGAAACCCGCTGGCGTGCGCAGCGGCGTTGGCGACGCTGGGAATTTTCGAGAAGGACGACGTGATCGGGAGGATGGGGCCGAGGGTGGAGCACCTGGGGCGGCGGATTGCGGGATTGAGGGCGTTAAAGCACGTGGGCGAGGTGAGACAGTGCGGGTTCCTGGTGGGGATCGAACTGGTAAAGGATCGAGAGACGCGCGAGGCATTCGACTGGTCGGAACGGAGCGGGGTTCGTGTGGCGAACAAGGCGCGGGAACTGGGGTGCATCCTGAGGCCTCTGGGGAACGTGGTGTATTACGTGCTGCCTTTGACGACGACGGAAGCCGAGATCGACCGGCTGGTGGAGGTGACGAGCGAGGCGATCCGCTTCGGGACGGAAGGGACGTGACGGATGAGTGTTGATCTGATTCAGCGAAGCTGTGAGCAGGTGATTGCGGGGAAGCCGATGCCTCCCCACGTGGCGATGGAACTGCTGGGGTGTTCGGGATCGGACGTGATGGACCTTCTGGCGGCGGCAAACCGTGTGAGGGTTCGGTTCAAGGGGGAACGGATCGACCTGTGCGGGATCGTGAACGCGAAGTCGGGACGATGTCCGGAGGACTGTGCGTTCTGCGCGCAGTCGGTGTCGAGCCGCTCGGAGGTGGCGACGTATCCGCTGAAGGGGGCGGAGGAGATCGTCGAGTCGGCGCGTGCGCTGGAGGGGATGGGCGCGCGTTCGGTGGGGATCGTGACGTCGGGACGTGGGCCCAGCGAGAAGGAACTGGAGGTGATCTGCGAGGCGGTGAGGCGTATCCGGAAGGTGCTGCGGATTCTGCCCGATGCGTCGCTGGGGATGCTGACCGAGGCGAAGGCGGCGAGGCTGAAGGCGGCGGGGCTTCACGGGTATCACCATAACGTGGAGACGGCGGAGAGCTTCTTCGGGACGATCTGCACGACGGAGCGGTACCGGGAGCACCTGGTGACGCTGAGGATGGCGATGGGTGCGGGGTTGCGGATCTGGGGGGGGGGGTTGTTCGGGCTCGGGGAGAGCGCGGCGCAGCGGGTGGAGATGGCCGAGACGATGAGACAGGTGAGGCCCGACCGGGTGTGTCTGAACTTTTTCATGCCCGTGGCGGGGACGCGCGTCTCGGGGGAACACGTGCCTGGGCCGGTGGAGATTCTGAAGATCATCGCGGTGTATCGTCTGATGCTGCCCGAGCTGGACATCAACGTGTGCGGGGGACGCGAGATGCACCTGAGAGACCTTCAGGGGATGATGTTCTGGGCAGGGGCGAACGCGACGATGATCGGGAATTACCTGACGCAGGCGGGGCGGTCGGCGTCGGAGGACGTGCGGCTGGCGGCGGACCTTGGGCTGGGCGTGGGTGACGTTGACAGTGGGGCGTCGAAGGGGTAGACTACGTCATGCGTCAAAGGACTCGGATATGAGCACGGGCACTTCAGGACGGGTGGTGGTGACGGGCGGAGCGGGGTTCATCGGCTCGATGCTGGTGGACCGACTTCTGGGGCAGGGACGCGAGGTGCTGGTGCTGGACAGCTTCGACGATTTTTATGACCCCGGGGTGAAGCACGGGAACCTTCGGGGGGCGCTGGAGGGCGGACGGGCGGAGGTTGTGGAGGGCGACGTCCGCGACGCGGGGCTGGTTGGGGACGTGATGAAACGGTTCCGGCCCGAGGTGGTGTATCACCTGGCGGCGCGTGCGGGGGTGCGTCCGAGCGTGGAGAACCCGGAACTGTATGAGGAGGTGAACGTCCGGGGATCGGTGAACGTGTTCCGTGCGGCGAGCCGCGCGGGGGCGGAGGTGGTGGTTTTCGCGTCTTCGAGCTCGGTGTACGGGAGCACGCGGGCGCCCTTCCGGGAAGAGGACGCGGTGGGGACGCCTTTGAGTCCTTACGCGGCGAGCAAACGGAGCGCGGAACTGTTCGCGAGTTCGTTCTGTCACCTCGGGGGCGTTCCGGTGGTGGCGGCGCGGCTGTTCACGGTGTACGGTCCGAGACAGCGGCCCGACCTTGCGATCCACAAGTTCACGCGGCTGATGATCGAGGGGAAGGTGATCACGCGGTACGGCGACGGGCTCAGCGCGCGGGATTATACGTACGTGGATGACATCGTGGCGGGGCTGGTCCGTGCGTCGGGACTGCGCAAGGGGTTCGAGATCGTGAACCTTGGGGGCGGGCAGAAGGTGAGTCTGAACCGGATGGTGGCGGTGCTGGAGAAGGAACTGGGGGTGGAGGCGAAGGTCGAGGAGAAGCCGGAACGTCCGGAAGACATGGAACTGACGTGGGCGGACATCGGGAAGGCGCGACGAATCCTGGAGTGGGAGCCGAAGGTCGGGTTCGAGGAGGGGATCGCGAAGTTCGTGGGATGGTATCGGTTGGAGAACGGTTAGGGGAGGGGAAGCGCCATGCACCTGCGGATGACCGTTCCGAATTTCATCACGGTCATACGGATCCTGATGATCCCGCTGTTCGTTCTGGCGATGATCCAGGCGGGGGAGGATGAGCAGCTCTACCGGCTGGTTGCGCTGGGGTTGTTCGGGCTGATGGCGCTGGGCGACGGGCTGGACGGGTATTTCGCGCGGAAACTGAACCAGCGGACGGTGATGGGGGCGTTCCTGGATCCGATGGCGGACAAGCTGATGATGTTCTGCGCGTACGTGATGCTGGCGGGGAAGACGTGGCCTGAGCCGCGGATGCCCGTGTGGGTGAGCACGGTGGTGATCAGCCGGGACGCGCTGATCGGGCTGGGGTTCCTGACGCTGTTCGTGCTGACGGGACGCCTCCGGATGGTGACGCCAAGCGGGGTGGGCAAGCTGTGCACGGTGGTTCAGGCGCTGACGATCCTGGGGGTATTCGGGTCGCCGTGGCTGATGGCGGCGGCGGGTGCGACGGCGGGGTGGTGGATCATGACGGTGTTGTTCCTGTTGACGGTGTTCCTGACGCTGTTTTCGGGCGTGGATTACCTTTATGCGGGACGGCTATACCTGCTGCACAGTGAACAGGTGACGTTAACGGTCGAGGATCGGCCGGGAAGGATAGAGCGATGACGCTGAACAACGTGAGCGAGGTTCTGGAGGATCTGAAAGCGGGGCGGCTGATCGTCCTGGTGGACGACGAGAGCCGGGAGAATGAAGGGGATTTGTGCGTGGCGGCGGAGAAGGTGACGCCCGAGGCGGTGAACTTCATGGCGAAGTACGGGCGTGGGCTGATCTGTCTGGCGATGACGGAACAGGCGGCGGACGGTCTGTCGCTTCCGCCGATGACGAAGCTGAACACGGGACACCTTGGGACGGCGTTCACGGTGAGCGTGGACGCGCGGACGGGGGTGACGACGGGAATCAGCGCGGCGGACCGTGCGCAGACGATCCTTGCGGCGGTGGCGGATAATGCGAAGCCGGAGGACCTGGTGCGGCCGGGACACATTTTTCCGCTGCGTGCGCGCGACGGGGGCGTGCTGGTGAGGACGGGTCAGACGGAAGGGATCGTGGACTTGTGCCGACTGGCGGGACTGAAATCGGCGGGGGTGATCTGCGAGGTCATGAACGACGACGGAACGATGGCACGGATGGGAGACCTGGAAAAGTTCGTGAAGCATCACGGGCTGAAGATGTGCAGCGTGGCACAGATCATCGCGTACCGTCGTGAACGGGAACAACTGGTGACGAGGGCGGTGAGCGTGAAGCTTCCGACGCGATGGGGGACGTTCGACCTGCACCTGTACCGTTCGATCGTGGACCCGAACCCACACCTTGCGCTGACGATGGGGGGCATCGGGATGCCCGGGGCGCCGAAAGACCTTGCCGAACGTGCGGTGATGGTTCGGGTGCACTCGGAATGTCTGACGGGGGACCTGTTCGAGTCGCAGCGGTGCGACTGTGGTGCGCAGCTTCGACGGGCGATGGAGATGATCGCCAAGGAGGGGCTGGGGGTTCTGCTGTATATGCGCCAGGA
>CAZVTD010000217.1:0-4329 GCA_964629945.1 uncultured Planctomycetota bacterium
TGACTGCACGATATCCGCTCCGTCCTGGTGATGTTGTGAAGGGTTAAACGCCCCATAATGCAGCAAATTGCGTGCCCAAAGCGGGGCTAAATTGGCGAAATGTTGCAAATCGTTATGGGGGAGTATGTTGCGTTTCGTGACTTATTAAAATCGGGAGAACAGGGGTTCAGGCAGGGGGTGGTGGTGTTGAAAATATTAAACGCACGATCCTTCGGAACGAGGGGCAAAAGCGACACAAGCGGTTTGCTGGCCGAGAGTTGCCGCCGTGTCTAAGATTATCCACATGAATTTCCACTGTGGCCGATTGGGACGGCATGTTTGGGACGAAAGGGCATCGGAAAAGGCTTGGAACGGTGCGAGATGACATGGTAGGATAGGCACGGGAGTTGGGATTCGCACCTGAGGCAGGAGAGGGTGAGGGGTTGATTTACGGCGAGTTGGCAAAAGTGATCGGTATCAAGCATCCGGACGCGCGTCACGTGCGGATGACCCTGGAATCGCCGAAGATCGCGGGTGCCGTGCGGCCCGGGCAGTTCGTGAACATCTTATGTGGGCGGTCGGATTTCGGAGATCGGGTGTTCGAGGGGCCCGAGGCCTACATTTCGCACTGCCAGGAGCCGGGGTTGGGGGAGTTTTTTGGGAAGCGGCTTCTCCGGCGACCCTTCGCGGTGCACCGGGTGCTGGAGGATGCGGGGGTTCCGCGGCGGCTGGAGGTGTTGTTCAAGATTGTTGGGAAAGGGACAGCGGCCCTGGCGGAGGTCGGGGCGGGCAAGACGGTGGATATCCTGGGGCCCCTGGGGAAGGGGTTCGACCTGGGTCGGGCGGATGACCTTCACGAGGCGGTGCTGATTGCGGGTGGGGTGGGGCTGGCGCCTCTGTATCAATTGGCACAATACCTGCGGAGACGCGGGAAGAAGGTTTTTGCGTTCATCGGGGCGCTGGACGAGACGCAGATCCCGATCGAGACGGCAGATTCCGGGGTGCCCCTGTCGTTCATGGAGAGTGCGGAGGAGGTGTTCCTGACGAGCCGGGAGTTCGAGGAACTGGGTGTGACCGTGGGGATTACGACGGAGCGGGGCTTACGAGGGTATCGGGGCTATCCAACAGACCTGCTGGAACGGTATCTGAGGAGTCTTCGGAGCAGTGCGCTCCGGGAGGTGCGGGTGTATGCGTGCGGGCCCTGGGGGATGATGAGACGGACGGCGGCCATCTGCCTGACGCAGCGGGTGGCGTGCGAGGCGCTTCTGGAAGAGCGGATGGGATGCGGGGTGGGGGCGTGCATGGCCTGCTCGGTCCGCCTGAAGACAGGGGAGGGGACAATCGTGCGGAAACGAGTGTGCATAGACGGTCCGGTGTTCGACGCACGGGAGGTGTGCTGGGATGAGTAATCGCATGGAGCCTGTAGAACCCGGGGTGAATCTCAGGGTGAAGCTGGGGAAGCTGGAACTGTCGAACCCGATGATCGCGGCGAGCGGGACGTTCGGCTGGGGGTTCGAGTTCGAGCGGATCGTGGGCTTCAGCAACGCGGACCTCGGTGGGATCGTGCTGAAGGGGACGACGCTGGAGGCACGGGCGGGAAACGCGACGCCGAGGATCGTGGAGACGGCAGGCGGCGCGGGGATCCTGAATTCGATCGGTCTGGAGAACCCCGGGGTGAAGTACGTGGTGAAGGAATACCTTCCGAAGCTGGCCGGGATCAAACCGAAGGTGATCGCGAACATCGCGGGGTCGGAAGCCGGGGAGTACGCGGAGGTGGCCAAACACTTCAGCGAGAGCGAGGTGGTGGCGGCTATCGAGGTGAACGTATCGTGCCCGAACGTGAAAGAGGGTGGGATGTCGTTCGGGTGCGACGCGAGCGTCTGCGGGAGGGTGGTGGAAGGAGTGCGCCGGGCGACGGAGCTTCCTGTGATCGTGAAGCTGACGCCGAACGTGACGGATATCAAAGTGGTGGCCCGGGCGGCGGTGGAGGCAGGGGCGGATATCCTGTCGTTGATCAATACGCTTTCGGGGGTGGCGGTGGACGTGCGGACGAGAAAACCGATCCTGGGGAACGTGGCGGGTGGACTTTCGGGACCGGCCATCAAACCCGTGGCGTTGGCGAAGCTGCTGGAAGTTCATCGTATGGGGTTAGGGGTGCCGCTGATCGGGATGGGCGGGATCAGCAGGGCGGAAGACGCGCTGGAGTTGATGATCACGGGGGCGAGGGCGTTCTCGGTCGGGACGATCATGTTCCGGGATCACACGACGCCCGCGCGGGTGCTTGGGGAACTGACGGACTGGTGCAAGCAGTTGGGGGTGGAGGACATCAACGACCTGGTGGGGACGATCAAGCTCCAGTGAGGAGCCGTTACCAGCGGTCGTCTTCTTCCTCGTCCTCTTCGTCGTACCAGTCGTCGTCCTCGTCCTCTTCGTCATCGAGGTCGAGATCCTCGTCTTCGTTCTCGTCGTCTTCGAGATCATCATCGCGAACGAGAGCCGGTTGGAGGTCGCGGCCGGTGTCGGTGTCGTCGGTGCGTCCGTCGTGGGAGCCCTGTTCGGCTTCATCGTAATTGATCACACGGAGCCAGGTGCCGTCGTCGCGTTCCTGGAGCGAGGCATGGACCTCGGCACGAAAACCGGCCATATCGAGGCCGAGGAGTTCCCCCTGGGCGTCGAGAAAGACGCGGAAGAGCCGTCCGTCGTCAGACCGGAGACTGACGGCGAGAAGTCTTCCGTCGGAATCTTCGGTGATTCTGACCTTTCCAGTGATGAGGACAGGGTCCATCAATTTCTCTCCTTGCATACGGTCACGGCTGTTGGTGCAGAGCGTGTCCGTGGATTGTCCGGGTATTACGAGACGTTCCCGTGGACCGGGAACGCAGTGCGCGGGCGGTGGGAGCGCCCTATTCCTCCAACTCCTTGATGGTTTGTACGGTGATCCAGCGTGCGTCACCCTTCATGGTGAGTGTCCCGGTGACCTCGACGCGGTCGCCATTGTGCTCGGAGCCGAGCTGTTTGCCCTGTTCGTCGAGGACGACGTTGTAGACGGTCTTCTCGTCCACGGTGATCTTGACTGCCGTGATGAGCCAGTCGTCGTTCTCGGTGATGGAGACGGTGCCGACGACGGTGACGGGTTCGGCGGCGAAGACGAACGGGACCATGAGAAGAAGGACGACGCAGCACAGTAGAACAACGAAATGTTTCATCGCAAATCTCCGGCACAGAAAACCATCCATTCGCCGCGTGGAAGTGTACCTCTGGGAAAGGACCGTGTCAAGAGGGTTGAGAACGTGGTCAGACATATCGTCACGGCGGGTGTTTGACGGAAGCCACAGAACAATATCGTCGCGTCTTCGGGGTGACGAACGACTGGAGCGTCAAAAATGTCCTTTCGATGATGTCGTTGGTGAAGGTCGGACTTTTCTGGCAAAGTGCGAGGGAGTTTGCTAGGCTTTCAGCTGGGGCAGAGGACGCGACACGGACCGAAAGGCCGGTGCAGGGAAAGGATGCGACGTTGAGCGAGCGGGAAGGACAGGAGGTTCTGGCTCTGTTTCGGGAAGGTCGATTCCTGGAAGCGGCGGCGGTGTTGGGGGAACACGGGGGTCAGGAGCCGGACTATCGGACCCTGACCAAGCAGGGAGCGGCATATTACAAGGCGGGGCGGTTCGAAGAGGCAGCGGCATGTGCACAAGCAGCGCTGCGACGGATCCCGCAGGCGGCACGCACGCAATATCTGCTGGGGGTGATCCTTCGCGATACGGGACAACTGGAGGAGGCGGTGCGGGCGCTGAGCCGCGCATGCGAGATGGAGCCCACGTGGTGGAAGGCGGCCTACGCCCGTGCGATCGCACGGTTCCTCCTGGGCGAGACGGAACGGGCGATCGGGGAGATGCGCGAAGCGCTGAAGATGAAGCCCGAGGACGCACTGGGGGAGTTCAACCTGGGCGTGATGCTGATTTCGAAGGGACGATGGAACGAGGCGGTGGAGGCGTTCGTGCGTGCCATGAAACTGGACGCCAGCACGTGCGAGGAATATGCACGGTTCCTGGTGGACATGGGACGGGCACAGGCCTATGAGGAAATCTATGGTCAGGGACACCGTCTGAAGAACATGCTGGGTGTGCTGGGAGACCGGTTGAGAGTGCTGGCGGCGAACGTTTCGAGCCGGATGTCTCCATCGGAGCGTGGGGAGTTCGGGGAGATCGGGGAGCGGCTGAACGCGATCTTCGCGGACCTCAATAACTTTCTGGGCACGGCGGGAAACCGTCAGCTGGAACTGGCCCGGGTGGCCCGGCGGGGGGTGGTGGCGCAGGGGGTGGGGGCGGGGGCGTGGGGCGGGGCGGGGGGGGG
>CAZVTD010000218.1:0-4320 GCA_964629945.1 uncultured Planctomycetota bacterium
CTCCCGACACACCCCACCGGTCCCAACATCTCACGATGCCGCCGCATATTCCTGGCTCTCGTGACGCTTCAGATGACGGTTGATCACCCACTGATCCAGCATCCCCAGCAGGGTGCTCACGAACCAGTAGAGACACAGTCCCGACGGAAGCGAGTAGAACATGACTGCGAAAATCAGCGGCATAAACCGCATAAGCTTCATCTGCTGCTGAGTCTGGGGGTCGGGACTCTGGGGCGTCATCACCTGCTGCAGATACATCGCCACCGTCATCAGGATCGGCAGCAGGTGCACCTGGAAGCTCCCCACCGTGAAAATCGTCTCCGCCTCCGAAAGGTCCTGAATCCACAACATGAACGGCGCGTGTCGCAACTCGAACGCCGCGTTCAGTCCCTGATACAGTCCGATCAGGATCGGAATCTGCACCAGCATCGGAAGACATCCGCTCAGTGGACTGGCACCGGACTCCCGCATCATCTTCATCTGTTCCGCCGCCAGCTTCTGCTTGTCTCCCTTGTACTTCGTCTGAAGCTCCCGTATTTTCGGCTGGAGCTTCTGCATCTTGTACATCGACAACTGGGATTTCTTCGTCAGCGGATGCAGCAGGACCCGGATAATCACCGTCAGCAGGATGATCGCCACCCCATAGTTGTGTGTCACGTCTTCGAGCTTGTACAGCATGAACATCAGCACCTTCGAGAAAGGCGAGAAGATTCCCGTGTCGTACAGGAATTCGAAGCCATAGCGCTCGTACTGTGCGGTCACGTCGCTCCGTCGTGGACCGGCGTACTCGACAAAATGCTGTGGAACGCATGTCTCGCCCGGCTGCAGGTCCATCTTCGCCGAGACCATCCTCACCGACGCTCCCGGCAGCGGATCCACCCCGGCCGCCACGGGCACCCGGATCTCCTGTCCCGTCGCCCGAAGCATCAACTGGGACGGTCCAGAACCCTCCTCCATCTGGTTCAGCAGCAGCAGCGCGAAGTATTTGTTTGCCAGGCCCGCCCACAACACGCTCGCCCCGGCGTCCTGGTCCTTGACGCTCGGCTCTATCCAGAGCAAGTCTCTATCGAGCTTCCCATAGGACCGATCCCTGACCGCATAGACCTCCTGGGGCCGCCAGCGTGCCGTTCGCACGTTGATCATCGGCTGGCGCGGGTTTTCGATGTGGAGCGCCTCCGCCGCACCGATGTCATACTGGAAACTCACGTCCCCCGTCGACACGTTCGTGAACGTCACGTCCATCGCAATCTCAAAACGGTCCTTTGGCAGCCACACCGTTTTGACCACCTTCAGCAGCGGACCACTCTCGTTCCGAACCGTCCCCTCGAAGACGATCTTCTCCTCACTGGCGCTGACCACCTGGAACGCCACGTCGCCCAAGTCGATTTCCGGGTCCACCAGTTTGAGATCCAGAATCATCGCCCGGCGCTGAATCTCGTTCTGATCCTTCTCGTTCTCCGTCTCTTCCTTTTTCTCCTCTGCCTCCTGGGAGGCCGCTTTCGTATAGACCCTCACCTCCGGATAGCTCCCCAGCAGCTTCAGAGGGGCTTTCTTGCGATCCGCATAGAACTCCTTGCGGAATTCGATCAGTGTGCACGCCCCGGTTGACGCGCTGGTCCATTCCGTGTGCAGCCATTCATTGTCGAGAACCAAGTCGTTCCGGACTTCCGGTTTGGTTCCCGTCTCCTCGACGGTCTCAGGTTCGGGAGGCTTCGGCGCTTCCGTCGGGGTCACCGTTTCCTGCGGATCCGGGGACGGCTCCTTCGTCGTATCCGCCGGCTTCTCGTCGTTCGCTTCGTCTTTTGGTGTGACTGAAGGATCCGACCCGCCCTCGATCAGAATGGGCTCGGGGCTGGGCTTGGGTTTGAAGTGGGGCGCAACGAAGAACACGTGGATCAGCAGCACCGCGCCGCACAGAATCATGGCAAGAATCAGGCGTTTCTTCTCGGTCATTGTCCTTTTCTCATGGGCTTAACGGCCTTCGGAAAGCCTGTCCCCAAGGGCATCGTCAAGTTCCGGGTTGGCGTAAATCTTGCTCTGCGTTGCGTCTACGTCATAGGCGACCCGACGCCACCGCACCACCTCACCGTCGAACAGACAGAAGCACGCACGCGGATTGTGGTCCCGAGGCTGTCCCACCGACCCGACGTTGATGATCGCCTTTTCCGGGCCGATCACGTACTCGTTCCCCAGTTCCGCGGGCGACCGCCAGCCCTCACGCTCCGTAATCACCCCGGGCCAGTGTGTGTGTCCCACGAACACCACGTGCTCGAACGTCTCCAGCAGTTCCCTCACCATCTCCGGGTTCGCCCCAAGCATCGGCGTCAGATACTCCCCCGTCGGGTCCCGCGGACTCCCGTGAACATAAAGGATGTCCTCTTCCTTCTTCACCCGTTCCCGGCCCCCCAGAAACTCCATGCGTTTCCGGTTCCCCGCGTCCGCTCCCGCCTCCAAGACCTTGCGTGTCCACCCCAGGGCCTCCGCCGCACGCGAGCTGAACCGCGTCGTCTTTTCCGGAACCAGAAGTCCCTCGTCGTGATTCCCCAGAATGCACCAGCTCAGCCGCATCGCCCCGTCCACCGCACTTTTCGGGTCCGGAGCATACCCCACGAAATCCCCAAGACAAACCGCCTCGTCCGCCCCGGCGGCGTCCACCGCCTTCAAAACCACCCGCAGGGCTTCCAGGTTCGCATGGATGTCGGAGATTATCGCGCGCATTCAACCTCTTTCCCGACCCGCGTCATCCTCCACCACCATGTCCGGTATCCCGTCGCGGATGGCGTAACACCGTCCGCACGTCCCGCATACCAGACCCGCCCCCTTTTGTTCCACCTGCTTGCGACAGATCGGACACACCAGGATCGAAAGCAGTTCCTCCGATGGTCCATCCGATTCCGGCATCAGACCGCTCCTCACCCGGGCAGAACGTGCATTGTCCTCCACCCTCTATATGATGTCAAGCCCTTTCTCGGACCGCTCCGTTTCCGCATTTCTCTTTGACACCGCCCCCGCTCTTCTTTACACTCCCTCTGTCATCGGCACGATCACTCACGGAGGGGCTCCAGTGAACAAGGCCCAGCTCGTCACGGCGCTTGCCCGTCATAACCGGACTTCCAAGGCGGCCGCCGAGCGTGCACTGAACGGCATGCTCTCCTGTCTGATCACCGGCCTCCGTCGGGATCATGTCGTCTCACTGGCTGGCTTCGGAACTTTTCGTGTCAATCGCCGTCGCACCCATCTTGGAACGAACCCCAGGACCGGCCAGCGCATCCGGATCCCCGCGTCTCGTCACGTCACCTTCAAGTGTGGGAAGAACCTGAAAGCCGCCCTCTGAATCCCGGACGACCCCGTCCTGTCCGACCGCCATTCGATGAGAACCTGATCATGCACGATGACGCACCCGGAATCACCTGTGCCATCGAAACCTCCAGCACCCTCGGCTCCGTCGCACTCCTCTCCGACGAAAATGTCCTCGCCGAGAAAGCCTTCGCCAAGGGACTCCGTCATGGCACCGACCTCGTCCCCACCCTCGACACACTCACCCGTTCCCTGAACCTCGAACCCCGGAGCATCACCCTCGTCGTCGTCGGCACCGGTCCCGGTTCTTACACCGGTCTTCGCGTCGGCACCGCCTCCGCCAAAGCCCTTGCCTTTGCCCTTCACACGCCTCTCGTCGGCGCCGCCTCTTCCGACGCCGCCGTCTACGCCCTCGCGCCCCGGCCCGGTCAACTCGCCACCGTCGTCGTCGATGCCAAGCGCGACTACGTCTACCTCTCCCTCTATCGTGCCGATGCCGCCGACTGGCTCCTCCAGGACACCCACCACATCCTGCCCCCGGCCGACGCCGCCAAGGTGATCCCTCCTGGGACTGTGCTTCTCGGGGACGGCGCACAGCGCTATCGTGATGTCTTTGAGAAGGCCGGACTGGTTGTTCTGGATGGGATCGATCCGACGCCCGCCGCCGCCTGGGTCGGCAGGCTCGGCTTCAGAAAATACCGAAAATCCGGTGTGGATGAACTGCTGACCGTCGAACCGCTCTACCTGCGTCTCTCCGAGGCCGAAGAGCGCCGAAAATCTCACTCCACCACGTGAACCATCACCCGACTGTCGGGCGTCACGGTTCCAAGAAACACGAAGTCCCCCATTTTCTCGGGCTTCAACTCCAGCCGGGTCACCTCTCCGTCCTTCACGTCCAGGCTGATCCCAAGCTCTTCGCACACGAACCGGTCGAAATCCACGTCCGACGCCGTCTTCGCCACCCACAGCGTCACCGTCTCACCCCGTTTCAGCGTGATCTCCTTCGGGGCGGCACACTGACTG
>CAZVTD010000219.1:0-1332 GCA_964629945.1 uncultured Planctomycetota bacterium
TCGCCCACGCCACCAGCCTCATCGCACGCGTCAACTGCCCCGCAACCCCCTGGCGACTCATCCCGAACACGTCCGCGATCTCCTGTTGGCTCAGACCCGCACGGTAATACAGCGCCGCCATCCCCCAGCGCCTCGCCCCGATCAGCTCCTTGTTCGCCAGCATCGCCTCCCCAACCGCCGGATGCTCCAGCGTTTCCCAGCCCCCCTCCGTACGTTTCTTGATCACCATCGACCTGCTCCTCCTTGCCACGACGTTGCACTCCGTGGCCACTGTGGGTCTTGATGTCGTCTCTGTCCATCATTTACGTAATCCCCCCTACCCTCCCCTTGTTGAATACATTAAACTTTTCGGCCATCGTCTCGTCGTAACATCTGTCCCGGAAAACAGTTGCTTCATTTGCAGTTTGCCCTATATCCCCGTCTCGCTTGACCTTGGCACGTTTCTTGCGGTATTCTTGCAGTGGTGAGAGCCCGGGCGCGGGAATAAGTCCAGGGTTCTTGGAGTCAGTGTGGCGTTTCAGAGCCGGCAGCGTGCAGCCAAACGTCGTTCCCACGCAGTGGAACGATCGGGAAGCTGTCTGCCGGTTCGTTCGTGTACGAGCCGGTTGAGCCGTCCGCCAGCACACGGAAGGAACAACATGTCGGCTCCTGAGATGCTCAGTCACAACGTGCAATACTGGGCCATGGTCCTCAAGGGACTTCGAACCATGACCCCCTCCACCGTCGTCCAGACCGGACACGTCCTGGAACTCGACGACGACTTCTTCGACCGGACGGACCTCGCCGACATCCGCTGGTTCCAGCTCACCCCAGGGAAATACGACCTCTTCCTCGATGATTCCGTCGGCACCGTGCATCTGGCCAACCTCTCCGGCAGCGTCGATTACGTCAAGGACGACACCCGTCTGGTCACCTGGTACGGACACGACGCCGGCCGATATGACATCCTCATCCACGCCACCGGGACCCATCAGCCCGCCTCTCTCCCCGATCAGCGCATCCTCTGGTTCGCCTGGGACACCCGGCTCTGGACCCTCTATGCCCACGACGGCAAGTCCCTGATCCCCGTTTTCAACACCGCCGAGATCGTCGAGGCCCTCGATCTCGACCCCGACGCTCGCATCTGGATGGGCTGGAACGGCTCCACCGTCGACCTCTTCACCGTTTCGAACACCCTCGTCCCCGAAAACCTCTGTGCCGCGTTCGTCGTCGAAGACCGGGGCGTCGGAACCGTTCATCGCAAACGCGCCTGACCGATTCCACGCTTTCTCTGAGGGCTCCTTAACACACCGCCACTTCCCTGACTTCACGTTCCTGCTCCTCCTCCACCCA
>CAZVTD010000219.1:1342-4317 GCA_964629945.1 uncultured Planctomycetota bacterium
TCCGTGCAGCCCAGGATCCCCGCCCACACGCCCATCTCCAGCCCCTCCACCGCCGCCAGACACCATTGCCGATACCCGTCATCATCCCGGCGGCCCTCAACGTTCAACATCACCTGTTCCGTCAATTCCCCCCGCGTCAGACACCCGATCGCTTCCTCCACGATCGCACGCACCGTATCGCTCATCGCAACGTCCGACGCATCGAACCGCCTCATCACCCAGCCCACCAGGTCCGCTTCGGTGCAGCACCGCTCCAGATACCCCTTGAACAGGTCCTCCGTATCCACCACCGCCAACGTGTCCACCATCGCACACCTCTTTCGCCCTCACCGGATCATGTCCGAAACCTGTAATCCGAGTCCCCGGGCCAGCTTCTCGATGTTCCTCGGACTGGGCTGGGCCACCCCACGCTCGTAACGACACAGTTGACTCGGCCAGACCTTCGAACGTCGCGCAAGTTCTTTCTGGTCAAGCCCTTTGGCCAGTCTGGCATGCAACAGCAATCGTCCGATGTTCACCACCAATCTCCTTTCAAAAACCTCATTCCCCTCGTCTGGGCCAAGTATATCTCAAACTAACTGGTTAGTCAAGCATGTTGTGTTTCTTCGTAACCACCTTATAAATAAGGCCATTATGGCGATTCCAAGATAAATCATGGGAGATTCTTGACTGACTGGTCATTTTGAGGTATCGTCATTTTCGAGGGATTGTTTCCGCATGAGCCAGGCCACCCTGTTCCCTTGACACGCTGTCCAATCGAGAGGGGTTCTGCTCCGGCAGCCCCTGGCGGGCGACCGAAAAACGGTCGAAAAACGGGTCGTTTTCGGGGTCTAATTGACGCTTTTTCGGGGGTGAATTGAGCGAAATGTTACCCACTTTTGGCGAGCTTTTGAGACAGAAGAGACGTCATGCCGGCCTTCAGCAGGGCCAACTGGCCGACAAGATCGGCGTGACGGCAAGCTACGTTTCCCTGCTGGAAAGCGGCAAGCGCCCATCGCCCAGCGACGACGTGATCCGCAAGATCGAGCAGGCGTTAGGTCTGACCAACAACCAACTTGTGCGTCTTGCGCACCTGGAACGCACGCCTGCCGACATCCGCGAGGAGATCGACCAGGAGCGTCTCTATCGCGAGGGCATCCCGCACAAGTCCGTTCGCACGGTGGAGTTGCGTCCCAAGGGCAACTTCGGGACCATCCCGCTGATCAACAAGGTGGCCGCGGGCTACCCCAGCGATTTCACGGACAAGGGCTATCCGGTGGGGATCGCCGACGAGTACGTGAGCGTGCCGGATATCGATGACCCGTATGCCTTTGCGGTGACGGTGGTGGGGGATTCGATGGAGCCCCGTCTGCACGAGGGCGACGTGCTGGTGATCAGTCCGGCGGAGTCGATCGAGAACGGGGACATCTGCTTCGTGCGCATCGACGACAACGGCGACAGCGCCTCCACGATCAAGCAGGTCTGGCACGATGACGAGGAACACGTGAGGCTGGAGAGCTTCAACCCGAAATATCCCTCGCGGATCGTGCCGAAAGAGCTGCTCGGGGGGATCTACCGGGCGGTGACCCGGCTGGAGAAGCTGTAGGGGCCCATCCCGCACTTTCCGCATTGACAAGGACGTCTAATAGGCTATAATTAGAGGACATATTACACCCCATAATTGACACAACTCGTTTTCATGCAATTAGTTGTGAGGGACATTAATGAGGACATACGAAAAGACCCATCCGTGGCTTCGATTCCAAGCGGATCTTCAGGGTGCCTCGTGGCGGTTCTGGGCGATGTTGGGGGAATGTCAGTCCAAGATCGAACATGTGGCAGGGGTTCCTCTGCAACCGCAGACGGCAAGACAACTCTATGGTGTGTATTTGGCGAAGGGGGCCTTATCTACAACGGCCATCGAAGGGAACACGCTTTCTGAGCAAGAAGCCGAGGAACTTATCCAGGGGACCCTGAAGTTACCGCCTTCCCGTCAGTATCTGGCCCGTGAAGTGGAGAACGTCATTGAGGCGTGCAAGGCGACATGGAAAGATATTGAGCAGGGTGAAGATCTCAGGCTAACCCCTGGCAGGATTCGGAATCTCAACAGTGCGATCCTCAAGGGGCTGGAGGTCGAGGAAGGCGTCGTCCCGGGCGCAATCCGGAGCTATTCGGCGGTGGTGGGAAGGTATCGAGGCGCCCCGCCGGAGGACTGCGACTATCTTCTGAACAAGATGTGCGAGTGGCTAGAGGAAACCGAATTTCACCTTGGTGAGGAGAACAAGATCATTCTGGCCATTCTCAAATCGGTGCTGGCCCATCTTTACCTGGCATGGATTCATCCGTTTGGTGACGGCAATGGTCGCACTGCACGCCTGGTGGAGTTTGAGATTCTTCTACGGGCGGGTGTCCCTGCACCCTGCGCACACCTTCTGAGCAATCACTACAACCGCACCCGAACACGATACTACATGGAGCTGGATCGAGCCTCGAAATCAGGGGGAGAAGTTCTGCCTTTTCTGTCCTATGCGATAGCGGGACTGCGCGACGAACTGGCACAGCAAATCGACGTTATTCGTCGGCAGCAGATGGACGTTGCCTGGCGAAACTTCGTACACGAGCAGTTCCGTGATCTTGCCGGCGAATCACACACTCGTCGAAGACGTCTTGTGCTGGATCTGTCCCATCGGGATAGGCCGATTGCAAGAAGCGAATTAAAGAACGTTTCTCCGAGGATAGCGAGAGCTTACGCTACGAAGACGGAGAAGACGCTGACCCGGGATCTCAATTGGCTGACCCAGATGGAACTGCTGCGCAAAACCGAGAAGGGATACGAGCCGTGCAGCGACATTATCCTCGCGATCCAGCCCCCCAGGAACCGGCGGGCCGATGTGCGGCGTGGAAGCCATGAGCCTTCGAAAGGGCATCCGGCGGGAGCAGGGGACTGATTGAGGGCCTCTCTGCGGATGTCGAGGCGGGGACAGGGGTTTTGAGGG
>CAZVTD010000220.1:0-4304 GCA_964629945.1 uncultured Planctomycetota bacterium
GTTTTTGGCGCGGAGCCTGGCGAGGAGGTCGGCAAGTTCGGCACGGTCCACGGGTCCGGGGGTGAGGGTGCGGGGTCTGGCGTCGGGATCTTCGGGAAGTCGGAGGTTGACGCCCTCGATTCGGCCGAGGTCGGTTTCGAGGATGAGGTCATAGGTGGCGTCGGGGAGGTCCCTGGCGAGGGCGGCGCCGGTGGTGCGGTCGAACGTGGGCGTGAAGGATTTTCCGGAGCGTCGGTCGAGGAGCGTAATGGACTTGAGACGGTCCGGGGGGGAGATGGAACCTGCCAGTTCGCCAGCCCGGACGGGAAGCGAGGGCAGCAGGACAAGGCCCAGGAAGAGGAAGGGCTTGAGGGATTTCATCGGGTTCCCTCGCATGTGGCGGTCGTGACGGAGGAGTGCTCAGGGGGCGACGGAGTTGATGATGAAGCGGAAGAGTTCGTCCTGTGCTTCGACGGTGATCTCCTTGAAGGTGAGTCCCATGGCACAGGCATTGCGATCGGGGTCGATGGCTTCGAGCCAGGCGACGCGGGAGAGTGCACGGATGGGCTGTTCGGCGCCTGGGAGGTGGATGTCGAGGGCGACGATGACCCGCCGCATGAGGAGGTCGGCAATGAGGTCGTTTTCGGGGATCTGTCCGACGAGGAGGAGACCTCCGGCCCCGATGTTTCCACTGTGTCCTGCGAGGACGGCGTCAGAACCTGGGGAAGTGGGCTGTCGAATAAAACGATAGTCGATTCGAAGATCGACGGGGATGCGGACGAATTGTCTTTTTTCGGATTCGCAGGGCTCGGTCACGGGCATCTCCTTATACGGACTGGAGTCTGTCGGCTTCCGGGCGGCCTCGGCACCGGTCCAGACGGGTCGGTCGGCTTCCGGAAGGTCTGAGTGTAAGTCTTGTGTCTGGACGGGGGTGCGTCAAGGGAAAAAGGAAGAAGGGAAAGAATTGGGTGGTCGGAAGTCGGTTCGGCGGGGGAGGGGAAGTTGAAAGGGATGAGGTGTTGCGGTATAATGCGGACACGACGGAAGCCTGTTCGGAGGCGCAGAAGGAGCGGAAAGCGAGCAGGGCTGGGGTGGGCGGTGGCGTGCGCGATCCTGACGGCCGGCGGGGGATTGTGGGCTCAGGAACGGGAGGTTCCGGCGTGGGAAAAGGAGATCGACGCGAAGCTGAGCGAGGTGATTTCCGTGGCCTTCGACGGGACGGAACTGACCAAGGCCCTGCAATATTTCCGTGACCGGACGAAAGTGAACATCATCCTGGACCTGGAAGAGCCGAAGCATCCGGGGACGGCGGTGATGCCGAGGGTGACGCTGAAACTGGACGGGGTGCAGGCGGAAAGCGCGCTGGCGTGGACGGTGAGACTGGCGGGGTTGACGTACGTGGTCCGCGACGAGGCGGTGTACGTGGCTCCGGAGGTGAAGGTAGACCCGGAATGGCGCCAGGCGATGTGGGACCGGTACGCGCGACGGATGAGCGACCTGAAGACCGGCTGGCTGCGACAGATCGAGCTGAAGATGCAGGGCCCCATCGACGTGAACTATCATAACGATCCGGTGGACCGGGTGGGGGAGGACATCGCGCTGAAGAGCGTGCTGAACATCGTGGTGGACGCGGAATCGGCCAAGACGGCGAAGCTGGTGGGGTTCCAGGCGCGACAGATGACGGTGGAGAACGTCCTGAAATGGGTGACGAAGCTGTCGGGGATGAAGTACGTGATGCGTGACGAGGTGGTGTATATCGCCAGCCAGGCGAACATGGCGAAGCTGCAACTGGAGACGGGGACAGCGGGTCTGGGAGCGCGGTTCGTTCAGCCGGTGACGTTCGAGTTCAAAGACATGGAACTGACGCAGGCGCTGCGAAATCTGCAGCAGAGGTCTGGGGTGAAGATCGAGCTTCCGAAGCTTCCGGCCGAAGAGCACCGGGTGACGGTCAGCGGCAAGGGGTTGGCGCTGGACGCGGCGGTTCGGCTGGTGCTGGACCGGGCGGGGTTGGCGTACGCGATCTCGTATCGGACGGATGCGATGGTGGTGATGATCCGGGAGAAGAGTGAGAAGAGTGAGAAGAAGCCTTAGAGCCTGTCCTAATAACCCCTCTGGCTTCGACCGGCTGCAAGCCTCGATGACTGCGTCGGTCTGCATCGGCGATACGCTCCGTTGTATCGCCTGCTTCGACCTCCTTGCCCTCGACACTTTCGCACGGTCTCGGGCCGACGACGGGTTATTAGGATAGGCTCTTAGGGTTCGAATGTCATGCGAAGCATTTTTTGGATGATTGGGGCGCTGGTTGTCCTGACGGGTTCCGCGGGCTGCCACCATGGGGGTGAGCCGGCGGGGACGGGCGGGAACGGGGTGGCGGTTCCTGCGCCCGTGGCGGAGCCGGCAAGCGGCGTGGACCCTGGGCTGGCGCTGCAGGAGAAGATTTCGCTGGACGTGGAGGGTGTTCCGCTGACGCTGGTGGCGGCACAGCTTTCACGGGGGCGAACGGTGCAGATCGTGTATGACGATCACGTGGACAAACGGGTGCTGGAGACGCCAATCACGCTGAGACTGGAGGGGGTGTCGCTGGAGTCGGTGTTGTACTGGACGACGACGCAGGCAGGGCTGAGCTATTACTATGACGAAACGCGGGTGGTTCTGGCGCAGGCGGGACGGATTGCGCCTGGACGCGAGGAGCAATTGAAGCGGTTCCGCATGGCGATGGAACGCCGCTGGCGGGGGACGGTGGAGAAGGAACTGCTGGAGCGCAGGGTCCGGCTGGACGTGGAAGACGTCGCGTTCTCAGAACTGGCGGGGGAATTCCGGGAACGGTATGGGATCAACTTTGTGATGTCGGCGGACCTGGCGGCCGAGCAGGTGACGGTGAAGGTGGACGAACGTCCGATGGTGGAGGCTTTGGACGTGCTGGGGAAGGCGGTGGGGGCCAAGTGGACGCTGGAGCATGAAGTGGTGCACTTCGAACGTGTGACGCCCTAGCACGCAGACGGATCAGTTGTTCTTCTTGCCATAGACCTGTTCGGGATCGAAGAGCTTTTGGGCGACGACGCGTGAGGTTCCGTCGGGGTTGATCTGTCGGAAGAAGCAGGAGCGGTAGCCTTCGTGGCAGGCGGCGTCTTTCTGATCGACCTTGACGAGGAGGGCGTCGGCGTCACAGTCATAGAAGACGCCCCGGACTTTCTGGGTGTGTCCGGAAGATTCGCCCTTCATCCAGAGCTTGTTTCGGGACCGCGAGAAGAACCATGTGTTTCCCGTAACGAGGGTTTTTTCGAGCGCTTCGCGATTCATCCACGCGAGCATGAGGACGTCGCCGGTTTCGTCGTCCTGGACGATGGCGGGGACGAGGCCCTGGTCGTTGAATTTGATCGAGATGGGCAGTTCCATCATGGCTCCTTGGGAAGGCTTGAAAGAAAGAAACATAGCAGAACGGGGCGGCGCTGTCAACGCCGAAGGGGAGCAGGGCGGTTTTGGTCTTGAAATCGGGGTGGTGCAGGTGTTAGAATGTTTAAGTCAAATTGTGGCATGCCCCATCGGGAAACATGGAGATCGGTTGTTGTGACATGGAGAGGAAGAACGCGGTGACGAAGCATGAGAAGGTGGAAGACGTCGATCTGTCGAGGATGATCTCGGCGGAGCGGATTATCGATTTGTGGGGTCCATCGAAGCTGGCGGTGATTGAGGAACTGGTGGAAGTCCTGTCGGCGTCGCCGTTGATTGAGAACCGGGAGGCGTTTCGACGTGCGGTCCTGGATCGTGAAGCGGTGATGAGCACGGGGATCGGGCTTGGGGTGGCGATTCCACACGCGCGGATCCCGGAGGTGAAGGATTTCGTGGTCGCGGTGGGAAGGAGCGAGCACCCGATCCCGTTCGATTCGTTCGACGGGGGTCCGGTGTTCCTGGTGATCATGATTGCGGCGAACACGTCGCAGCAGGCGGAGTATCTTCGCGTGGTGGCGAAGCTGGTGCGGGTACTGCGGAACAGCACGAATCGCCGCCGACTGCTTGAGGCGAAGGGAACCGAAGAGGTCCGCGATATTCTGATGGGCAAGGGATGAGGAAGTTCAGGAAGAATGACCCGGAGAACGGTCCGTCCGGATCGGGCTCCGGGTTTTTGTGTGTCCGGAGCGGATGAACGAGATGGAAGAACGTTACGACATCGTAGTGGTTGGTGCGGGTCACGCGGGATGCGAGGCGGCCGGCGCCGCGGCGGGGGGGGGGGCGCCCGGGGGGTGGGTGCCGAGGAGCCGCTCGCCGGTGGGGGGGCTGTCGTGCAATCCGGCGCTCGGGGGCCTGGCAAAGGGGCGGAGGGTGGG
>CAZVTD010000221.1:0-4290 GCA_964629945.1 uncultured Planctomycetota bacterium
GTGGGGTTTTGGTTGTCGGGGAAGTGGGGGCGGGCGATGCGCTCATCGGGGGTGTGGGTGGGGTGCTGGGTGAGGGACAGGGCCGCGGCCAGGAGGGTTCGGAGGAGCGATGGAAGCGCGGCGTCGAGCTTCATGGGGCGTTCCTTCAGCGCTGGTAGATGGGGAGATAGTGGTATTTGACGGAGAGTGAGAGGACGGCCATGGCGGTGTAGTAGGCGGGACCACCGAGTTTTTCGCCTTCGTCAGCGGGGGGCCAACTGCCGTCGGGGTTCTGGACGGAGAGGAGGAGGGCTTCCATGCGTGGGCGTTCGATTTCCCAGTAACGTCCGCCCATCTGGAACATGGCCTGGGAGCAATAGTAGGCGGAGTAGTAGAAGAAATCGTGCTGCTTGGGGTCCCACTTCGGGGGGTTGGCGAGGAGGAAATCGGCGGCGGCGAGGGCTTCGGGCTCCTCGTGTCGGGAGCAGATTTCGAGGGAGAGGATTCCCGTGGCGGCGCGTGCGCGGTTGGAGCCGCCCGAGCCGGGCTGATAGGCGAAGCCGCCGCCTTTGACGGCACTGCGCTTGACGTATTCGACGGCGTCGTCGATGGCGGCTTTGGGGACGTCGGCACCACAGTTTTTGGCGGCGCGGAGACTGAGGAGCTGCCAACCGGTGCAGGAGATATCGGAATCGTTGCTGCGGGGGTCGTAGCGCCAGCCGCCTTTCTGGGCGGCTTCGCGTTTTTCGATCTGCTGGGCCTGGAGGGTGAGCTTGATGGCGTTGACCAGCACGGGTCGAACGCGTGCGGAGAGTTCGTCGTCACACATGCCGATGGCCTGGGAGAGCATGAGGGTGCTCATGCCGTGATTGTACATGGGGCCGCCCTTCGAGGAGCGTGCGGCGAGGAGGCCGTTGTCCTGGGCTTCGGAGAGGACGTATCGGATGCCTCGCTCGATGTTTTCGCCATAGGGTCCCTGACCCGGGACGTGTCCTTTGGCCATGAAGGCGAGGACGGCCACGGCGGTGATGCCCGGACTTCGGCCGCATTCGGTGGGCCAGGAGCCGTCGGGGAGCTGGGTCCCGGCGAGGAAGAGGAGTCCCTTGTCGGTAGCGAGGTCGACGCGTCCGTCGTCGTCGGTCCGGGCGGCGTCCTGGGCGCAGAGCGGGGCGGCGCAGAGGGTCAGGAACAACAGTGTGGTGAGGCACAGGGATCGCAAGGCCATCACTCCTTTTCCGGGGCGCTTCCGGAGATTTCGCGGAAGTATTGACGGATGAGTTTCCGGTATTCGGCGGGGTAGCGCTCGTCGCCGCCTTCGAGGAGTTCCTGTCGGAGTTCGCTGGAGAGCTTGTTCCATTCCTCGACGGTGAGTCCGAGCCGGATGAGAAGCTGCGTGGGGTCGGTGGGCAAGGCGCCCTGCATGCCTGTGGGTTCCTGGATGGAGGTGACGGGCATGCCTCGGGCGAGCCGTCTTGAGGCGGCACGGGACAACTGGTTTGCGGCGCGGCTCATGCGCTGGGAGGCGGCCTTGCCGTCGGGGGTGTCGCCCTGGAGGTTGTTCTGAGCGGCGTTCATCTGTCCGAGCGCGGCGGCGAGCTCGGGATCGCCGGGCTGCTGCCGGTCGAGTTTAGCGAGGGCCTGCTGCATTTTTTTCTGGAGGTTTTTGAGGTCGGCGGCGGCGTTTTTGAGCTCGGCGAGGGCTTCGGCTTCACGCTCACCGGCGGGCTTCATGCGTCCCGGTTCGAGCTGCCCGGCGGCCTGGTGCATTTTGGAGGCGGCGGGTCCTTTGAGTTTTTCGGCGGTCTGTTCGGCAGCGCGTGCCATGTCCGGATCGACACCGGCAAGTTCGACGGCGGACTCGGACATCCGCCTGGCGAGTTCCTGGGTGTCGACGCGGATGTCCTGCTGTCGAAGGGCCTGCTGGCGGTCCTGGGGGTCGGGCTCGGGTTGCGGCTGGTCTTCCTGTCCCATGAGCCGGGCGAGCTCTTTGCGGAGGGCTTCCTTTTCGGCGGCATCCCCGGCGTCGAGTTCCTGCCGGCGCTGGGTGATGTCGCGCACGCGCTGGTCGAGGGTTTCGTCGGTGTCGGTTTTGAGCTTTTCCTCGCGGGCGGCGAGGTCGTCCACCGCATCAGCGAATTGCTTCAACTCCTGGGCTTTCTGTGCGAGCGCAGCGGCACGGTCGGCGTCGCTCATCATCTCTTCGAGACGTTTTTCGAGGGCTTCCTGCTGCTGGGCGAGGTCCTGGGCTTTCTTGGGGTCCACCTGCTCGGGCTGGGCGGCGTTTTGAGCCAACTGGGCTTCCTTCGCGGCGAGGTCGGCCAGCTTCATCTGCTCGGCTTCGAGCCTGGCGAGGTCCTCCATCTGCTTTTGGATGGCTTCGGCCTTGACGAGGGCGTTGGTGGTTTCGGTGAGGGCGGTCTGGATGACGGGACTGCTTTCGGCGAGCTTCTTGTCGGGGTCCATCCGGGTCATTTCGGTTTTGGCGTTGGGGACGTGGATTTCGTTGATCTCGTCGGCGGTGGGCTTGAGAAGGTTGAGGACGGGATCGGCGGCAAGCATTTTGGCGAGACGGGTGCCGGCGTCGCGGGCCTGATCGAGATTGGCCTGGGCGGTCCGGCGACGCTCGGCGGGGAAGGACCTGTAGGGAACGCTTTCGCGTGCGGCCTGCATCAACTGCTCTTCGGCGGTTTTGGCGTCTTTGAGGGCGCGGACAAGGCGGTCGAGCTGCTCGCGGATGCGAGTGAGATTCTGCTCGCGGATGCGGGTCTCCTGGGCGAGGTCGGGATAGCTGATGCGGATGAACTGAGTCTGGCTGCGTGCGACGTTGGGGGTTCCGGGGTGATTGTCGGCGACTTCGACGTAGTAGCGGATGGTGTCGCCGGGACGGAGGCCGAGGGAGACGAGCATCCAGGTGTAGAGATATTCGACGTCCGGGGTCCCGAGGGTTTCGACGGGGAGTTCCTTGCGTCGCAAGCCGCTATTGTTGATCTCGAAGACGAGCTCGACTTTTGCGACGCCGAAGTCATCGTGGGCGAGGAGTCCGACGTCGACGGGCTCGACGCGTGCGAAGCGCAGCGCCCTGTAGGGCTGGGTGATCTGCACGGTGGGAGGCTGGTCGGGGATGATGCGAATGGCGTAGGCGGTGTCGTCGCGATTGTCGAAGCCGTGGTGGTCGCGGAGGGTGAGGGTGTAGACGGCGTCGGTTTTGAGCTCGATGCGGGTGACGTATTGGAGGTCGGCGGCGGGCTCCAACTGGAGATGATCGAGAAGGTCAGGGGGCGCTTCGGCAGACTCGGGGATTTCGGCGAGGCTGCGTGTGACGTGCATCCAGGCGTCTTCGAGGGGCTTGTTGAGATGAAAGCGGAGCGTGGCAAGGGTCCCGGCGACGGCTTCGAGATTGCCGTCGGCGCCGCGCAGCGTGGCGGAGCCGAGGCCGGTGTAGGCGGGATAATCATAGGTGACGTCGATGGCGGTGACGGCGGGACGGTCGACGGCGGCGAGGCGATAGTCCTGGGTGAGTGCGTCGGCGGCACGGAGATGGTATTCGAGGTCGTTGTCCACGGAGGCGACCTGATAGGAGAAGCACCCGGGTTCGTCCTCGGTCATTCGGAGCCGGGTCCATTTTGCCGTGCCGGAGCGGAGGAAGAGCCAACAGGAACCGGCCCGTCCGCGCTGGACGACGGCGGTGATGAGCTGGGCGTCGCCGCGTGCGACGACGGTGTCGCCCGGGAGGACGAGGAGTTCGGTGGAACTGACGCGGGGGAGGTTGGCCCAGGGGGCGATGAAGCGGGCGGCGAGGCGGCTGAAATCGGTTCGCCAAAGGGTCCAGAGGAGGCCCCCGGCCATGACGAGAACGGCGGCGGCGAGAGCGAAGCGTCTTGCGCGTTCGGTGTGGACGACCTCGGCGAAGTCGACGCTGCGGCTGTCGGTTTCGGCACGGTGGACGACGGCATCGATGAGTTCGGTGGAGCCGCGGAACTCGGGACGGTCCTCGGAGGTGACGAGCTCGACGGAGGAACTGAACTCCTCGGCAAGCTCAGGGTGTCGTGCTTCGACGGAGGCGGCCAGGGCGGCGGGACGCGGGATTCGCACGAGGGGGACGAGCATGAAACGCCAGAAGACCCCGGCGACGAGGAACCAGACGGAGACGGAGAGTCCGGTGCGCAGGATCTGTGGCAGGACGAAGAGGCGGTCGAGGAGCATGACGAGGAACATGCCGACGAGGAAAACGGTGAGGGCGGCGGAACATCCCTTGAGGATGACGGTGCGCCGGTAGCGTCGGAGGAGCCGGGCCAGACCGGTTCGCAGCGC
>CAZVTD010000222.1:0-4217 GCA_964629945.1 uncultured Planctomycetota bacterium
TGTCGTTGCGGCTGAGCGTGGGGAGGGTGCAGTTCGGCGAGGTGAAGTTCGCCTTTGAGAAGGGGCTGGAGTAGGAGAGGAGTCGGGGGGTGGGGACTGGCCCCCCAAGATGCAGGCGGGTAAACTTCGTCCCGATAGGCGGCATCGGGACGACGCCGGGGCGGCACGATGGGAAACAATGTCAAACGGCCAATTGAAAACGGGCAAGTGACAGCAACGGGAACCAATCAACGGACAATGGGCAACACACAACACACCATGAACAACGAACAACAGCAACGGACAATACACAACACACAATGGACAATGAACAACAGCAACAGAAACAACCGCTTGGTCGGAATGGGCATGTGGGTTGTGAGGGAGGTTAAGCGGTGGAGCCGGTGAAACGGGAATCAGACAGGAGGTGTGGGATGAGGGCGATCGTGGAGAAGACACAGACGGCTATCCGGGCCTTGCTGACGGAGGAACAGCTGGCGAAGGTGGACGCGGTGCGGGATCGGGTGAAGGAACGCGTGAGGGAAGGCGTGAAGGATCGGGTGAAAGAACGGGTGAAGGCACGTCGCGAAGGGCGAGCCGGAGCAGATGAGGAGTAGAACGCGACGGAAGATGAAAACGAAGATGCGGATGCGTCCTGGCCGGCCTGGGAGAAGGTCAGTCAGGACGCGCGTTTTTTGTACACAAGAGCGGCTCGGGGGCTGCCGCTCTTAGAGGCTATCCTACGACATCGTCAGGCGTTTTTTGAGAAGGTGAAACGGCCAAGCTGGACGGAGGTGCCGTCGTCGGACAGGTGGTGGATGAGTTTTTCAGCGAGGCTCTCGAGGGAATGGCGGTGGACGCGGTAGATCATCTGCTTTCCGTGTCGACGCTTGGCGAGGATTCCGGACATTCTCATGAGCGCGAGGTGATGAGAGACGGTAGGCTGCGGCAATTCGAGCCTGGCACACAGCTCACCGACATTGTGCTCGCCGTCGGCCAATAACATGAGGAGACTGAGACGAGTTTTATCGCTCAACAGGCGAAAGAGCTCGGTGGCCTCCTGAATGTATTCGGCCGGGAGTTTTCTATCCCGTACCATTTTGGGCCCTCCCCGTGCAAAAGCGGACGCTCGAATGTTCGGGGCGAGAAATCACCCACCAGGTCGGCTCCTGATGGCCCCGAACCATTTGGAGCATCATCCTTGTCATATACGTACATACCCCATGGAGGAGGGAAGTCAAGGAGGGGGCGAAAGAGATATAAATAATATATTCTTCAGGAAAATATTCAGCGGAAGGGTTGTCCGTCTGACCAAATGACGGAACCTGTTCTGGCGGAACGGGTTATGCGTATTGCGCTATGGTATGACGGGTGTGGCGTGCGTCCATTTGAAGCGGGTTGGGGGGAGGTGTCGGTCTTCCTTTCCGGGTGCGAACATGGGCTGGGCGTGGCGTCGGGTCATCGGGGAGGGGGAGCCGAAGGGAAGAGAAAACCGAGCCCGCGACAGCCTCCGCACCGATGCTGATTGATCGGGGGCCGCCTCCCCCGTCAGGGGGGAGGGGTTGACCACGACGACAGCGAGCCGGGAGCGGGGTCATCCGTGAGAGGATGGCCGAAGGTCTGCCGTGAGATCAGGCGAGCGGAAGGCCGAAGTGGGTGAGTGCGTTGGCGAGTTTGGTTCGGTTTTCTGGGAGGAGCGGGACGAGGGGCATGCGGACCTCGCCATTGAGTCGACCGAGGAGGTTCATGGCGGTCTTGACGGGGACGGGGTTGGTTTCGAGGAACATGGCCTTGGAGAGCGGGTAGAGCTTGTGGTTGAGCTTTCGTGCAAGGGGGAGGTCGCCATCGAGGAAGGCGGCGACCATGTTGTGGACCTCGGTGGGGACGACGTTGGCAACGACGGAGATGACGCCCTGTGCCCCGACGGACATGAAGGGGAGTGTCATGGAGTCGTCGCCCGAGAGGACGACGAGATCGGTGAGCTGGATGATGTCCTGGACCTGATCGGTGGAGCCAGCGGCTTCCTTGACGGCGACGATGTTCTTGTGTTTGGCGAGCCGGGCGATGGTGGTGGGGAGGAGGTTGACGCCGGTGCGTCCGGGGATGTTGTAGAGGACCTGTGGGATGTCGATTTCGGCGAGGGTGGCGAAGTGCTGGTAGAGTCCTTCCTGAGAAGGCTTGTTGTAATAGGGACAAACGAGGAGGGCGCCATCGGCACCGGCTTCGGCGGCGTGACGTGTGAGGCGGAGGGCTTCGGTGGTGGAGTTGGAGCCTGTTCCGGCGATGACGGGGACGCGTCCGTCGGCAGCACGGATGGTTTCCTCGATGACGCGGTCGTGCTCCTGGTGAGAGAGGGTGGGGGATTCCCCGGTGGTGCCACAGGGGACGATGGCATCGGTCCCGGCCTGGACGTGGAAATCGACGAGCTGAGCGAGGGTGTCGAAATCGACCTGTCCGTCCTTGAAGGGTGTGACGATCGCGACGATGCTTCCACTGAACATAAGGATTCTCCCAAGAGAGAGTCAGGGTTAACGGATGAGGAGTTCTTTCATTTCGCGGACGGCGCGTTCGATGCCGACGAAGAGGGCGCGGGAGATGATGGAGTGACCGATGTTGACCTCGGTGATTTCGAGGAGGTTGACGACGGGTCCGACGTTGACGTAGGTGAGTCCGTGCCCGGCATAGACGCCGAGGCGTTCATTTTTGGCGAGGACGGCGGCGAGGTGGAGTCTGTAGACCTCCTGACGCACCTCGGCGCGTGAGGAGACGTTGGCGTAGTTTCCGGTGTGGAGTTCGATGCCGTCGGCGCCGGCGCGTCGGGAGGCGTGGACCTGCTCGCGCGTGGGGTCGATGAAGGTGGAGACGTCGATGCCGGCGTCGTGGAATTTTTTGACGGCTTCGGTGATTTTAGGGAGGGCGGCGGCGACGTCGAGTCCGCCCTCGGTGGTGACTTCCTGGCGTTTTTCGGGGACGAGTGTGACCTGCCGGGGGCGGGTTTTGAGTGCGATCCGGATGATTTCGTCGGCGAGACCCATTTCGAGGTTGAGGCGGGTGGTGACGGTTTTGCTGAGGATTTCGAGGTCGCGGTCCTGGATATGTCGTCGGTCCTCCCGGAGATGTACGGTGATCTGGTCGGCGCCGCCAAGTTCGGCCAGGACAGCGGCCCGGACAGGATCAGGCTCGGTGGTTCGCCGCGCCTGTCGGACGGTGGCGACATGGTCGATATTGACGCCCAGTTTGACGTGATCGGACACGGGAGGTCTCCCGAAGGTCAGAGTAAACGCCGTGACGAGTTGGGAGTGTAATGAACGGGGAGAGGTTTGCAAGGGATTTTCGGGGGAAAGGGCGCGATTGTGCCCGGAACGGGGTGGGGGAGATTTCGGAATGGACAGAAGAGGAAACCGCACAACTGACACAGAGGGCCAAGAGGAAAACAGGAGAACATAGGGAATGGCCAAAACATGGTAAACGGCAGAAGAAGCAGCCACAACAACAGAGAGACAACGGAGAACAACAGCAGAAACAGAAGAAGATGAAGCGGAACGGAAACACAGGGACCGGGGGACGCTGTTGTGAGGGCGGGGGAGATGGGAGTTGTCAGGAAGCGGGGACGGCGTATAATGCAGGGGCACAGAAGGCATCGAGCGAGGGCCAAGGGGAATGGAGTACGAGGTCGTCAGTCGAGCGTGCCTGGAGGGGATCGTCGGTCTGTGCGCGGCGGAGGGGTGGACGTCGTACGTCGAGGACGCGGAGGTGACGTGGAAGGCGCTGACGGGGCCCGGGGTGTGGACGGTGGTGGCGAAGGAAGCGGGCGAGGTGCTGGGGTTCGCGCAGATTCTGAGCGACGGGCAGATCGCGGCGTTCCTGTCGCTGGTGCTGGTGAAAGAGAGCGAACGGGGGAAAGGGATCGGGAAGCGGTTGATCGAGGAGGCGTATCGGCGGTGCGGGGCAAAGAGAGTGGACCTGCTGACCGATACGGCGGCGGAGTTCTACCGGGGCTTCCGACATCACGAGATCCCCGGGTTCCGAATCTACCCGGAGACGACGAACGATCGCCAAGTGACGACTGCCAAGGAAGACTGAACGGGACGAGGCACGGGAGGATACCATGCGAGATTTTGTGAAGCGAGCGGTGGAGCTGATGAGGCGGAAAGGCGCGGATTACGGGGACGTTCGGGTGGTCCGCCGACAGACGGAACATCTGGAGGTGAAGAACGGCCGCACGGAAAGCGTGACGA
>CAZVTD010000223.1:0-4210 GCA_964629945.1 uncultured Planctomycetota bacterium
GGCGATCGACGAGGGGCGGACGAGCGCGGGGGGGCGGGACGTGTGGGAAGGCGAGCCGAAGATCGATGTGGGACTGCTGGAGAAGGTGGACATCGGGACGCCCCATATTGCGGGGTACTCGTTCGACGGGAAGGTGGAAGGGACGCGGATGATCTACCGGGCTGCGTGTCGGCACCTGGGGATCGCGGCGACGTGGGAGCCGAGGCTTCCCGAGGCGCCGAGGAGTGAGCTGGCGCTCGAGGGCGCGGGGAATGCGGGTGAGGAGGGGCGGGCTGCGGGAGGCGGCGCTGGGGGTGTATGACCTCCTGGGAGACGACAAGCGGATGCGGGGATTGACGACGTTGGCTGGGGATGCGGTGGGTCCGGCGTTCGACCGGCTGCGGAAAGAATACCCGGTGAGGAGAGAGTTCTATAACACGCGGGTGAGCGTGCGAGGGGCTCAGGCGAAGGTGGCCGAAGCGCTGAAAGGGCTGGGGTTCAAGGTGGCTGTGGTCGGTTAGACACGAATGGTGCGCAGCGGAAGCTGTGCGATTTCAGGAACGGAGGGAGAGATGGGTGCGGTTGGGATCGGGAGCGTGAGTGCGAAGCTGGGCGAGAAAGACGTTCGGGAACTTCTGGGGAAAGAGCTGGGAAAGGCGAAGCTCGGCGGGAAAAAGGTGATCGTGATCATCCCGGACAGCACGCGGTCGGCGCCCGTGGGGATGATGTTCCGTCTGTTCGTGGAGATCCTGGGGGGCGAGGCGAAGAAACTGGACTTTCTGATCGCGCTGGGGACACATCCGCCGATGAGCGAGCCGGCGATCAACCGGCTGCTGGGATTGACGGAGGAAGAACGGAAGGGGAAATACGCGAAGATCGGGGTGTTCAACCACCGGTGGGACCTGGCGGAGACGATGACGACGCTGGGGGTGATTTCGGCGGATGAGGTGGCGGAGATCACCGGGGGATTGATGCGGGAAGCGGTGCCGGTGCAATTGAACCGGATGGTGCTGGATTATGACCAGCTGATCATCTGCGGGCCGACGTTTCCGCACGAGGTGGTGGGGTTCTCGGGGGGGAACAAGTATCTGTTCCCGGGAATCGCGGGTGCGGAGATCATCAACATGTTCCACTGGCTTGGGGCGGTGATCACGAACCCGGTGATCAACGGGACGAAGAGCACGCCCTGCCGAGACGTGGTGAACCGTGCGGCGTCGATGCTGAAGGTGCCGAAGATGTGCGTGAGCATGGTGGTGTATTTCAGCGAGCTGCGGGGGGTGTACGTTGGGACGCCCGAGGAGGCGTACGACAAGGCGGCAGACCTGAGCGCGCAGATCCACATCAAGTATGAGAAGCGATCGTACAAGCAGGTGCTGTCGTGTGCGCCGGTGATGTATGACGACATCTGGACGGCGGGGAAGTGCATGTATAAGCTGGAGCCGGTGCTGGCGGACGGTGCGGAACTGATCATCTATGCGCCTCATGTGACGGAGATTTCGTATACGCACGGGAAGGTGCTGGACCGGATCGGGTATCACGTCCGGGATTACTTCCTGAAGCAGGCGGAGAAGTTCAAGGGGGTGCCGAGGGGTGTGATGGCGCACTCGACGCACGTGAAGGGGATCGGGACGTTCGAGGGCGGGGTGGAGACGCCGAGGGCGAACGTGGTGCTGGCGACGGCGATTCCGGAGGCGCGCTGCAAACAGGTGAACCTTGGGTACCGCGACCCGGCCAGCATCGTGAAGGAAGAGTTCATGGGCCGCGAAGACGAGGGGGTGCTGGGCGTGCCGAAGGCGGGTGAGATCCTGTATCGTCTGGAGGACGGGAGCGTGCCGAGGTTTCCGGGAGACCCGGGGGCGCCCCGATAAATCAGGGCGAGAGCAGGAGAACAGCAGAAAGTAGAGAGTAGAGGGAACGGGGCGGCGGCGAGGGATCGCGGCCGCCCCGATTGTTTGACCGTGTCAGCGAAGCGTCTTGGAAAGCTGTTTGAGGAGGAGGTTTTTGTGGCGGTCCCGAAGTTTCCGCTTTGCGCCGGCTCGGGATCAGCCTTGTCGGCTGAGGCGTTGAATAAGGCGGGTGCGCTTCGCGCGAGGGCATCAGAGCAGGTGAACAGGAGAGCGGAAAAGAAGCGGGCGGTCGCGAAAAGCTGCAACCGCCCGGATGTGCTGAACGGCAGGTGATCTACTTTTTTTCATGCCAGGGGGGGAGTTCCGGGAGGTAGGAGTCGAATTCCTCGAGGAGGTTCTGCTCGTATTTTCCGGCGAAGTTTCCGGAGAGGAATTTTTCCATGCCTTCGTCGAAGAATCGCTGCCAGGAGGTTTCCTCGTGGCCTGGGTTGATGGGGAAGAAGAGAGCGTTGTTGGCCTTGGCGGCTTTGAAGTCGCCGAGAGCGTCACCGATCATGAGGACGTGATCTTTTTCGTACTTGGTGCCTGCGGCAAGGGCGAGGTGTTCCTTTTTGGAGCCCATCTCCTGGCCGGCGATGACGCGGACGTAGCGGGCGATGTCGTGTTCGGTCCATTCGCGCTGGAGGGCTTCGTTGGGGGTGGCGGAGACGACGAGGACGTCGGCCTGGTTCTGGAGTGCCTGGAGGGATTCGCGGACCATGGGGAAGGGCGGGACGTGCTTGACGACCTGGGAGACCATGTCGTTGATGGTGACGGACCAGTCGAGGAGACACTTGAGCTCGGGGTCGCCGGTTCTTTCGACTTCGGCCTTGAGGGCGGGGTTGCCGAGCTTGGTTTCGCGTTGGGTCCAGGCGCGCAGGGATTTGAGTTCGGCGATCTTGACGAACCGGCGGACGACCTCGTCGCGCTTGCGGAGGTGATCACAGACGGACTGGAGGGCGAGGAAGCGGTTGCAGCCCCGCTCCTTGGAGTAGAGGTTGACGAAATCCCAGGCTTCGCGGGCGTATTTGGAGACGGCGGCGAGGTCGTATTTCCAGATGGTGACGGGACAGAAGCATTCTTTGTGCTTAGGCTCCATGGTGTCGAAGGCGCAGCCGTCGGAGTCGATGCCGACGAAGAACTTGTGAGAGGGCTTCATGTTGCGCAACGGGGCCTGGGGGTCGGTCATTTCGAACTCTCTGTTTCGAGTATCCCATGAGAAGCCCTCCTCACAAAGAACTAAGCACTTAGCGCTTAGCGCTCAGCCAACAACAACAGAGACAACAGAAGCAACAGAAGCAGCAGCCGCCGGTTCGGTTCAGACGCCTGAGAAGGCGGAGAAGCCGCCATCGATGGGGACGACGATGCCGTGGACGAAGGAGGAGGCGGGACCGAGGAGCCAGACGATGGTGGAGACGAGGTCCTGTGGGTCGCCGAAGCGGTCCATGGGGGTGTGTCCGATGATGGTTTTGCCGCGTGGGGTGAGTTCGCCGGTTTTGGGGTCGGTGAGGAGGTAGCGGTTCTGTTCGGTGAGGAAGAACCCCGGGGCGATGGCATTGACGCGGATCTCGGGGGAGTAGTTCTGGGACATGTGGACGGCGAGCCAGGCGGTGAAGTTGGAGATGGCGGCTTTTGCGGCGGAGTATCCGACGACCTTGGTGAGGGGTCGGAAGGAGTTCATGGAGGAGGTGTTGATGATGGAGCCGGTTCGTGTGGAGGCCATGTGTTTGCCGAAGATCTGGGAGGGGATGAGGGTCCCGATGAAGTTGAGGTCGAAGACGAAGCGGAGCGCGTCCTCGGGGAGGTCGAAGAAGGAGAGTTCGGGACCGGTGGTGGCGTCTTTTTTGTTTCCACCGGCGCCATTGATGAGGATGTCGATGCCACCGAACTCCGAGACGACGGTGTTATAGGCGGCCTGGACGGATTCGCGCTTGAGGACGTTGCATTCGACGGCGATGGCGGTGCCGCCGGCGGCGTTGATCTGATCGGCGACGACCTGGGCAGCCTTGGGGAGGAGGTCGAGGACGGCGACCTTGACGCCGAGGTCACCGAGCGCACGGGAGATGTCTCCACAGAGGACGCCACCACCGCCGGTGATGGCTGCGGTTTTACCGGAGAGACCGAAGAGACTTTCAAGGGTTACGGACATGGCTGGGCTCCATAGAGAGAACCGGAAACAGGATACCGGAAACCGGACGCCGGGACAACAACAGCAGCAGAAAGCACAACGAAGCAGGCTTGTGCCAGGAAGGGAAATGATAACGGGATGGGGACGAGCGTCAAGGGGATTTATGGTGTGTGAGGGGATGGGGAAACTGTTCGAAGCAACAGCGGGGAAACCTGGG
>CAZVTD010000224.1:0-4146 GCA_964629945.1 uncultured Planctomycetota bacterium
ATCCCCTTACTCCCGATCCCCCCGGATTATCCTTGAAATAACCGCGTCCTTCCGCTACAATCCCTCGCCTTGACACTTGGGGGCGTAGCTCAATTGGTTAGAGTACCAGACTGTCGATCTGGAAGTTGCGGGTTCGAGTCCCGTCGCCCTCGCCATTCATCCTCCGGCTCCGGAACACTCCGGGGCCGGTTCTTTTTCCCCGCGTGCCCGCTCCGCCCCAGCCTTTTCATGAAACCCGACTGATTTACACCGATTTGATCCGCGTCATAACCCTCTGTCATAAAACACCTTGCGCCGACCCGATACACTTCCCCCCGAACGTCTCTTGCCTTGCACGGTCCATGTGCTACTATCCAAGAGATAACAGGTTCGCTGGACCGTTCTTCACTTGTCATTGAGGGGGTACCCATGGCCTTGAAAGGCTCTCAGACCGAAAAAAATCTCCTGTCCGCCTTTGCCGGAGAATCCCAGGCTCGAAATCGCTATTCCTTCTTCGCCTCCATCGCCTACAAGGAAGGCTATCGTCAGATCTCCAACGTCTTCACCGAGACCGCCGAGCAGGAGCGTGAGCACGCCCATCGCTTCTTCAAATTCCTCGAAGGCGGCGACGTCGAAATCACCGCCACATTCCCCGCCGGAGGAACAGGCAAAACCCTCGACAATCTCAAAGCCGCCGCCGCTGGCGAAGCCCACGAATGGGGCAGTCTCTATCCCGACTTCGCCGCCGTCGCACGCAAGGAAGGCTTCAAAGAGATCGCCGATGTCTTCGAAGCCGTCTCCGTTGCCGAAAAGCAGCACGAAAAACGCTACCGCGACTTCGCAAAGAACATCGAAGCCGGCCGCGTCTTCAAGCGCGAAAAAACCGTCCGTTGGCGCTGCATCAACTGTGGCTACATTCACGAAGGAACCGAAGCCCCCAGACTCTGCCCCGCCTGTGCGCATCCCCAGATGCACTTCGAACTCCTCGGCGAAAACTGGTAACCCTTCTCTCTGAAAGGAGATGCCCGTGTCTCAGAAACTCGATATCTACAAGTGCGCCGATTGCCCCCTCACCCTCGAAGTCCTCACCCCCGCAGGCTGTGAGCCCGAATGCTGCGGAAAGCCCATGACGCGCCTCCAGGCCAAAACCGCCGATCAGGGGAAGGAAAAGCACGTCCCCGTCGTCGAAAAAACACCCGCAGGCATCACGGTCAAGGGCGGTTCCGTCCCCCCTCCCCTGGAAGAGAAGCACTACATCGAGTGGATCGAGGTCCTCGTCGGCGACAAGGCCTACCGTGCCTTCCTCAAGCCCGGACAGACCCCCGACGCCACTTTCCCCATCCAGGCCGACCTCCTCTCCGTCCGCGAGCACTGCAACGTCCATGGCCTCTGGAAAGCCTGATCTCCCTCTTGTCTTCGCCTGCCGGGACGTTATGCTGTGGGTGTGCTGTCTGGTGTCGTTTCCAGGTTCTGATTCCAGGAGTCCCGTATGCCTGTCACCTACAATGCCGATGAAATCTTCGAAATCGCCCAGCAGATCGAACGCAATGGCGGCAAATTCTACCGCAAAGCCGCCGATTCCCTTGATCAGCCCGAGCCGGCCAAGCTCCTCCGACAGCTCGCCGCCATGGAGGACGACCACCTCCGAACCTTCACCGAGATGCGAAAGCGTCTCACCGACGCCGACCGACAAGCCCTCGTCTCCGACCCCTATGGCGAAGCCGCCCTCTACCTCCAGGCCGTCGCCGACGGAAAAATCTTCGACGTTCGCGAGGACCCCTCTCGGTTCCTCACCGGAAACGAATCCATCCAGGACATCCTCCTCATCGCCATCGGCATCGAAAAAGAATCCGTCATTTACTACACCGGTGTCCGCGAAAGTGTCCCCGGCGACCTCGGCAAAGAAAAAATGTCCAGAATCATCCGCGAGGAACTCGGACACGTCGCCGCACTCAGCAGGATGCTCCCGTAGGTCCGGGAAATCCCGGTGCTTCGATATCCAATGGAAAGGAACTGACCATGCTTCAGGACGGAGATAAAGGCGCCATCATCCAGCGCGACAAGCAATCCTACGCCGTCGCCCCCCATACCACCTGTGGCGTCGTCTCACCCGACTTCCTCCGCAAACTCGCCGACGTCGCCGAAAAATACCACGCCGCCGCACTCAAAATCACCTCCGCCGCACGCATCGCCATCGTCGGGCTCAAGGAAGAGGACATCGACAGCGTCTGGAAAGATCTCGGTGCACAGCCAGGCGCCGCCGTCGGACTCTGTGTCCGTTCCATCAAGGCCTGCCCCGGAACCTCCTTCTGCAAGCGGGGCGTCCAGGATTCCCTCTCCATGGGCATGACACTCGACAAGCTCTACCACGGACTCCAACTCCCCGGAAAGCTCAAGATGGGCGTCTCGGGCTGTCCCAACCAGTGCGCCGAAACCTGCATCAAGGACATCGCGCTCGTCGGCAAAAAGCCCGGCTGGGATCTCCTCGTCGGTGGCAATGGCGGCGCAAAACCCAGACTCTCCGAAAAAATCGCCGATTCCCTCTCCGACGACCAGGCCAAGGCACTCATCGCCAAGATCCTCGACTACTACACCGCCAACGCCAAGCCCCACGAACGACTCGGACGCATGATCGACCGCATCGGTCTCGACACCCTCAAGACCGCCGTCCTCTGAGCCGCCTGCCTCGACAACCCCTGCGGGAGGGCGCCTTTGCCCTCCCGCGGCGCTTCCATTCCCGCGGTTCCTGGAAAATTTTCGGGCGATTGACGGAACCCGCACCGCCGCCCAGCGGTCTTATCTCCTTGATTCCAACACCCCGTCGTATAAAATAATAGGCTTCCGGTCTGCCGAAGCCCGGCCTCGCCGGACCTGAAACGTCTTTTAAAGGAGTTGCACATGCGTCGTCATGACTTCATCATCATCCTCTTTGTCGCCCTGCTGGTCACCGTCGCCCTGCAGACCTATGGCGACAAGCAGCGCGAGGACACCCTCCGACACTTCGAAACCCTCGCCACCGTCGTCCAGAAAATCAAGGACAACTACGTCGAGCCCGTCGATGACGAGCAGATCTTCGAAGGCGCTCTCCGGGGCGTCGTCCTCAATCTCGACCGCTACTCCGCCTACATCTCCCCAAAGGACTTCGAGGAATTCGATGCCCTCACCACCGGCGAATTCACCGGACTCGGAATGGAACTCGGCGAACGAAACCGTTGGCTCACCGTCATCGCTCCCATGGAGAACACCCCCGCCTCTCGGGCTGGAATCCTTGCCGGTGACCGCATCATCAAAATCGAGGGCAACACCACCGAAGGCATGACCGTCCAGGACGCCGTCAAGCTCCTCCGCGGGAAAAAAGGCACGTCCGTCAACATCACCATCGTCCATGCCGGCGCCAGGGACGAAATCGACCTCAACATCACGCGCGACGTCATCCCCCTCATCTCCGTCCGCGGCTACAAGCGTCTTGACGGAAAGTGGGACTACTTCGTCGATCCCGAAAGCAAAATCGGCTACATCCGCATCGGCGCCTTCCAGGAGAACACCACCAAGGACATGGACCAGGCCCTTGCCGACCTCCGCGCCGCCGGAATGAAGTCCCTCGTCCTCGACCTCCGCTTCAACCCGGGCGGACAACTCGACACCTGCGTCGACATGTGCAACCGCTTCCTCTCCGAGGGCGTCATCGTCTCCACGCGCGGACGCGTCGGTCCCGAAAAAGTCTTCCGCGCCAATCCAGGCCACACCCTCCCGGACTTCCCCATGGTCGTCCTCGTCAACAACTGGTCCGCCTCCGCCTCCGAAATCCTCAGCGGCGCACTTCAGGACCACAAGCGCGCCACCATCGTCGGTGAACACACCTTCGGAAAGGGCTCCGTCCAGACCGTCTTCCGGCTCGAGGATGGTCGCTCCGCACTCAAAATCACCACCGCGCACTACTACACCCCCAGCGGACGGGGCATCCATCGTGACGAAAAGACCGGCGAAGGCGGACTTACCCCCGACGTCGTTGTCGAAACCTCCATCGAGGACGAAGCACGCCTCCAGAAGCACTGGTATGAACTCTCTTCCCCCACCGCCCTCGAAGCGCCCGAAGCCCCCGCTCCCGACCAGAAACCCGAAGCCAAGCCCGAAGATAAGCCCGAGGCCAAACCGGAGGCCAAACCT
>CAZVTD010000225.1:0-4144 GCA_964629945.1 uncultured Planctomycetota bacterium
GGAGGGGACGGCGGGGGCGAATGAGGCGTTGTCGTAAGGGGTTTGTTCTTCCGGGTTTGCGTCGTTTGACATCGGCTGTTGCTCCGGTATAATATAGTTGGACGGGGTGAGAAGAGCGTATGGCTGTGCAATGCGGGCGAGGTGAACCGGGCCGAAGGGAGAGGGTCATGAGCGACGCGGAACGAAAACCGGAGGGGATGGGGCAGGCGTCGTCTGAAGTGCTGCGGATGATGGAGGGGTATCATACGAATCCGCTGCGCGAGGTTCTGCGGAACAGTCCGTGGGTGATCATCTCGGTGATCCTGCACGTTGGTTTCGTGATCCTGGCGTTGTACATCACGTGGGAAGGGAGTCTGCCGAAGGAAGAAGTGGTGCTCCGGCCTGAGATGAAGGAGCGGGTGATTCCGGTGCCCCCGATCATGATTCCTCCCCGTCCGCAGGATACGAAGCAGTCCGTGACGAAGAACGCCGTGGTTCCGGAGGAGATGAAGATCAGTCAGGCGATTCTGCCTCTGCCCGATGACCTTTTCAGGAAAGACCGGCCGAACATCGATGCGCCGTCGCTGCTTCTGACGACAGGTCAAAACCCGGTTCCGGTGGGACAGATCGGTGGAGGGGATACGGCGCTGGCCAGCGGGGCTGGGGACGCGACGATGGGGGTGTTGGAGACGGACATTCTGAGCAAGGGACGTCTGCTGGTGGTGTGGCTGTTCGACGAGTCGCCGAGCATGAAGGACGATCAGGAGGCGATCCGCGACCGTGTGGACGAGCTGTACAAGAAGATGGAACGGATGTCGGTGCTGCGCGGGGCGTCGATGCAGGTGGTGACGGCGGTGGCGAGCTTCGGGAAGGACACGCACGTCCTGATTTCGGAGCCGACGGAGAAGGTCGACGACATCCGGAAGGCGATCGACCAGGTGCAGGTGGATGAGTCGGGGGATGAGAATTTTCTGAAGGCGATCAATACGGTGTTGACGGCGTTCGAGCCGTATGCGCAGCGGTACAAGCGCCGGATCGTGATCATCCTGGTGACGGACGAGGGCGGGGACGACGACGACGCGAAGATCGGGGATGATGCGATCCTGGAACAGACGGTGGCGCGGCTGAAGGCGACGAAGTCGTCGGTGCTGGTGTTCGGGAAGCTGGGCGGCTTCTATCGCGAAACGACGGGAGAACGGCTTCCGGATGGGAAGTCGGTGGTGGTGGATCGAGGACGGGACACGGGGATCGACGAGGTGCTGCCGCTGGATTATCCGTTTACGAACTGGTGGTTCGTGAACGGCGGGTTCGGGGCGTATCCGTATGCGCGGCTGACGCACGAGACGGGCGGGATGATGTTCCTGCTGAACGCGATGACGGGAACGTATGACTACGAGAAGCTCCTGGATGGGTATGAACCGGAGGTGGTGTCGCGTGCGGAACTGCTGGTCCGCGACCGGAAGAACGCCCTGCGGAGTGCGATCCGTCAGTGTCTGACGGAATGGGCTGAGATGGAGAAGAAGACGCGGGTGAACGGATATTTCCACGAAGCGCAGCTGAATGCGGAATTGGAGGCGGGTCAGAAGGGCGGTCAGGCGGTGATCGAGTTCTGCAACACGTGGATCCCGCGTCTGGAGTCGATGGCGAATGTGACGGTGCCTGACAGTCCGAAGCGCTGGGAGGCGAACCGTCAGTTCCTGGTGGCGCAGTTGTACAAGAGGCGGTACATCGCGAAGGGGTATCTTGACCTGCTGAGACGTTTGGCGGTGAAAGAGAATATCCCGGCCCCCGGGGAGTTCGGGTGGTATATCAGCTTCTACGGGGCGCCTCCGGAGGCGGGCACGGACGCGGCACGCGAGCTGGCGGTGGTGAAGGCGAAGTACCAGGAGATCGTGGAGAAGCAGGCAGGAACGCCCTGGGCGGAGTATGCCCGTCACGAGGTGCTGTCGCTGGGTGGCGGGCACGTGCTGCCTCATTCGCAGGGACAGGCTCCGGATAAAGGGTAAGCGGAAACGCGGGGAAAGCAGACGAGGACGTGCGGGCAAACCGTGCGCCGGGGCTCCATTTTTGACCTTCCGCTTTTCATCAGGGATGATAGTCTGGCGGTGTGTCATCACCTTTGAGAGAAAAGGGAAGGGGAGGGTATGGGTGTGACGAGGGCCATGACGAGCCGGGAGCGTGTGAGGACAGCATTGGAGCACCGTGAGCCTGACCGTCTTCCGCTGGACATCGGGGGGACGTTCCTGAGCAGTGCCGAGCCGGAGATGCAGAAGCGCATCGCGGAGGTGCTGGGGCTTTCCGGGGAGCGGGATGGGCGATTCACGGAGTTCGACGACCGGATTCAGCGCTATTTCGGCTGTGACCTGCGCTCGATCCGACCGGCGAAGGGCGGGACGAAGTTCGGGTACCATGACGTTCACGATGCGCCGTTGCGGAACGCAAGCATCCAGGACCTGGACCGGTTTCCGTGGCCTGTGGGGACGGAGGAACTGGTCGTCGGGGTCCAGGAGAAGGCGAAGTTCCTGCACGAGGAGACGGAGTATTTCATCTGCTCGGCGCACGTGGGGCAGGGGGTGTTCGAGCTGGGACAGGCGCTGAGGGGATACGAGCAGTTCCTGGTGGACCTGATGCTGGATCTGGACTGGGTGCACGCGTTCTGCCGGAAGGTGATCGACGCCAACATCAGTTTGGGGGACGTGTATTTTCCGGTGGTGGGGCCCTACATCGACATGGTCCTGCTGGGGGACGACCTGGCGACGCAGAACGGGCCGTATATGTCGCCCGAGGTGTTTCGCGAGGTGATCAAGCCGTATTTTGCGGAGTACGTGGCGTCGATCCGGAAGCATTGTCCGAATGCGTATATCGCGCATCACTGCTGCGGGAGCAGTTACCGTCTGCTGGATGACCTGGCGGACATCGGGATCCAGGTGATCAACCCGACACAGACGGCGGCGGTGGAGATGGAGCCGGCACGTCTTGCGGGGAAGAAGGACCGGCTGAGCTTCCACGGGGGAGGGGACCTGCAGTACATCCTGCCCTACGGGACAACGGACGAAGTGGAGCGGTTCACGAAGGAGTTGATCGGCACGCTTGCGCCGGGCGGGGGATTCATTCTGGCCCCGTGCCACACACTTCCGGATGACGTGAAGCCCGAGAACGTGGTGGCGTTCCTGGAGGCGGGGAAGCGGTTCGGGGGTTATCCCATTCACGTGTAAGGAGCGGGACGGATGAAGTCGCGGGAGCGGGTGCTGGCTGCACTGCATCACGAGGAGACGGACCGGGTGCCCTTCAGCTTCAGACCGGCGCCGGCCCTGGCGGAGCGGCTGAGGAAGCACACGGGAGCGCAGGACCTGGAGACGTATTTCGGACAGGACATCCGGTGGGTCCCGTATGCGACGGACCAGAAGCCGGCGGATTTCACGAGGTATCACGAGGTAATTCCGGAGGGGGCGGAGGTGTCGCCCTGGGGACACGCGTGGGTGTTCGAGGGGGAATGGCACTTCGCCCGCGAGCTGGACCCGCCGATGCGGAACCTGACGGTTTCGGACCTGGAGGCGTATCCGTGGCCTCGGTATGAGCCGAAACTGGAGGAGATGAAACGTCGGGTGCGGGAGGTCCACGAGGCGGGGTTTGCGGCGGTGGCGTCGTATGAGAACGGGTCGTATGAGATGGCGTGTCACGTGCGTGGACGAGAGCAGTTCCTGATGGACCTGGCGGCGGATGAGGTGTTTGCGGAGGCGCTGCTGACGCGGATCAGCGAGATCAAGGCGCGCAAGGCGGCGGTCAGCGTGGCGGCGGGGGTGGACATGGTGTTCATCGGGGACGACCTGGGGACACAGAACTCTCTGGTGTTCAGTCCGGACATGTGGCGGCGTCTGATTCGTCCGCCCCTGGTTCGGATCATCGAGGCGATCCGAAGCGTGCGCCAGGACGTTCTGATCGCGTATCATTCGTGCGGCCACGTGGAGCCCCTGGTGGGGGAACTGGCGGATGCGGGGATCGACGTGCTGGAGTCGGTTCAGCCCGAAGCGAATGACCCGGCCCGGATCAAACGACTTCACGGGGATCGGCTGTCGTTCTGGGGGACGATGGGCTCGCAGAGCACGTTTTCGAGCGGGAGTGCGGAGGACGGTCGGCGGGAGGGCCGGGAGCGGATTGCGACGGT
>CAZVTD010000226.1:0-4094 GCA_964629945.1 uncultured Planctomycetota bacterium
GCGGGCGTAGTACTGGTGCGGGGGGGTGGTGGCGGGGGGCGGCGGGGCGACAGGATGAGACTGGGGAATTGGTGTAATGAACAGCGGGGAATCGGACACGGATAGGGCGGAGGAGTGGAAAGTGTGTCGAAAAGCGGTGCAACGTCAGATCAGGGGAGGAGATATGAAACGGGTTCTGTGGCTTGGATTGGTTCTGGCGGGGTTGGTGTGCGGGGTTCAGCCGACGCAGGGACAGGCCCCTGCGGGGGACGTGATGATTTTGAATACGTATGGGATCTGGCGGTTTTCGAGTGAGCTTGCGCCACCCGTGCTTGCGGACGGGAGGTCGGCGCCGATGCCTCACGTGTGGCTGGGTTATGAGACGTCGCCGGTGACGAAGGACTGGATGAGTCCGGATTTCAACGACCAGTATTGGCATCGAGGACCGGTGACGCTGGCGCCGAAGACGGCGATGCTGAAGAAAGTGTGTCTGCGTGGGAAGTTCGAGGTGACGAACGTTGGGGCGGTGAAGGGACTGAAGCTGTCGGTGGGATATCACGGGGGGCTGGTGGTGTACGTGAACGGGAAGGAAGTGGCCCGGGCACACGTGGAGGCGGGCAAAGACCTGGCGGATGGGCCGGCGGGAGAGGACCGGGAACTGACGGGACTGGCGATCGCGAACGGGCTGCTGCGCAAGGGTGTGAACGTGATCGGTCTGGAAGTGGTGAGGTCGCCCCAGGCGGCGGAGTCGGACAAGTTTCTCTATGATCAGAATTCGTGCCAGATCCTGAGTGCGAGGTTGACGGCGGAAAGCGACGCGGGACTGGTGCCGAGTGCGGTTCGTCCGGAGGGGTTCCAGGTGTGGAACGCGGACACGCTGGTGACGGATTTCCAGACGGACTTCGGGAACCCGTCGGAGGCGCTGCGTCCGGTGGTGATCATGGGCGCCAGGAACGGGATGTTCACGGGGAAGGTGGTGGCGGGCTCGACGAAGGCGATCCAGGGACTGAAGGTGACGCCCGGAGAGTTGAAGGGACAGGGCGGGAGCATTCCCGGGACGGCCGTGGCGGTGCGGTATGGGGTTCCGTGGGGGTATTTGAACCAGTCGCCTTACGTTAACGGACGGATGCAGTATATGTATATTCCCTACACGACGGCGGCGGTGCGTCTTGGCGCGCTGGCGGAGAAGCCGCTGGCGGAGTTTCCTGTGCTGACGCCCGGTGGGGAACGTGCGACGCTGAGACGTGACGCGGCGGAAGGGCGGTCGGCGGACGGGGCGGTGGTGCCGATCTGGCTGACGGTGAAGGTTCCGGCGACGGCGGGTGCGGGGATCTATACGGGGACGGTGAGGGTGGAGGCGACGGGAGAGAAGGCGGGGGAGGTTCCGGTGGAACTGCACGTGGCGGACTGGACGCTACCCGACACGCAGGTGCAGCACACGTTCGTGGACCTGATCCAGTGTCCGGACACGTCGGCGATGGAGTACAACGTTCCGCTGTGGAGCGAGAAGCATTGGGAGATGATCGCACAGTCGTTCAAGCTGATCGGCCAGACGGGTTCGAGAACGGTGTATATTCCGCTGATCTGTCACACGAACCTGGGGAACGAGGAGTCGATGGTGCGGTGGGTGAAGAAGGGAGAGGATAAGTTCGACTATGACTTCAGCCTCATGGACAAGTATCTGGACGTGGCGACGAAGGCGATGGGGAAGCCGAAGCAGGTGATTTTCGTGGTGTGGGACGTGTATATGATTCCGGCGAAGGACGCGGAGGTCGGCACGGGGAGGTCGCGGCAGAAACAGAACGCGGAGTATATTCTGAAGAAGTCGGGGAAGCTGGGCGGGGGTCCGATGGTGACGGTGGTGGATCCGGCGACGCAGAAGACGGAACTGGCGGAACTGCCGACGTATTTCGAGGCGGAGACGAGCCGAGCGCTGTGGAAGCCGCTGCTGGACAAGCTGCGTGCGAAGATGAAGGCGCGAGGTCTCGAAGACGCGATGATGCTGGGGCTGGAGACGGACGTGTGGGCAACCAAGGAAGAACTGGCGCTGTTCAACGAGATGTCGGGGAACCTGCCCTGGGTGATGCAGTCGCACGAGGGGACGGGGGTGGGACGGCAGACGCGGCATTAGGGGTTCGTGATGGAGGGGGCGCAGGGCGCCCACGCAATACGCTGCAATATGGGATCGTGAAGATGGGGTATCAGGACGTGGTGTGGATGGTGTCGTATTCGGACGATCACGCGGACCGTGGGAAAGGGGCGTGGAGCGGGATCACGAGCCACATGGGATGGGCGCGGCCCGACCTGGTGGGACAGTTCGACCGGTTTTCGCGGGAGTCGTGTCCAAGCCTGTTCTGGATGAGACTGCCCGAGGCGACGATCACCGGGGGTCAGCGCGGGAACGGCCGTCTTGGTGCGGATTACTGGCCGGTGATCCAGGATAAACGCGGGAGACGCGTGGGACGCAGCCACGACCGGTATCCGGAGAGCACGTGGCGGAATTTATTTATTCCGGAGGCGCTGCTTGCGCCGGGACCGGAGGGTCCGGTGGCTTCGGATGAGCTGGAGGCGTTCCGTCAGGGGATCCAGGAATGCGAGGCGCGGATCGTGCTGGAGTATGGGCTGGACCGTGCCCGGGAGAAGATGGGGGAAGACCTGGCGAAGCGGTGCGAGACATACCTGGCGAAGCGGCACATGGAGATGTGGCTGAGCCTGAGCAACCTGATGCTTTATTATCATCATACGGGGAGCTACTTCGCGTCGTCGTGGCGGCAGGGGCAGGACATCGGGGGGGACGCGTGGTACCTGGGTTCGGGACACGAATTGGCGACGGAAGAACTGTTCAGGCTGGCGGGCGAGGTGACGAAGAAGATCGGTCCGCTGCCGGTGGACGTGAGCAAGCAGGGGAACTGGGGGACGAACCAGAGAGACCACACGCGCTGACGCGCGAGGGCAGCAAAGCCGGTGAACGGCGGGACAAAAGCGCATCACCCCCACCGTCCCGATAGACAACATCGGGACCGCCTCCCCCATCTAGGGGGAGGGGTTATGTGCTGATGCGTGGGAGCAGGAGAACAGCAGAAGGTAGAACAGGAGAAAAGAACAGCGTCGGGGATGAGCATCGAAGGATTCCCGGCAGGAAAGGAAAGAGGGTTCCATGAAGAAGTTTTTCGGGTTCGGCGCGGCACTGGTGGTGGCGTTGGGAATGGGCGTGGCGTGGGGTCAGGGAGCACCCGCCGGGGCGACGAGTGCATCGGAAGCAGGGACCCTGATCCTGAACACGTATGGGGTGTGGCGGTTTGCGAGTGAGATTGCGCCTCCGGTGATCGAAGGGGGCAAAGAGGTGACGCTGCGTCACGCGTGGCTCAACTATAAGACGCCCGCGGTGGAGAAGGAGTGGACGGCGCCTGAGTTCGACGACCGGCAATGGCACCGAGGTCCGGTGACGCTTGCGCCGAAAACGGCGATGCTGGCGCGGGTGTGTCTGCGAGGGAAGTTCGTGGTGACGAACGTGGGTGCGGTGAAGGGGTTGTCGCTGTCGGTGGGGTATCGCGGGGGCGTGGTGGTTTACGTGAACGGGAAGGAAGTAAAGCGGGAACACCTTGCGGCGGGTGCGAATCTGGCGGGAGGGCCGATCGAGGACCGGACGCTGGAGATGGTAATCCCGGGGAGCGCGCTGCGCAAGGGAGTGAACGTTCTGGGGATCGAGGTGGTTCGTGCGCCTTATGCGACGGAAGCGGCCGACGGAATGTATGAGGAGAACTCGTGTCAGATTCTGAGTGCGCGGCTGACGGCAGCGGGTCCGGCGGGGATCGAGCCGAACGCGAAACGTCCGGAGGGGTTCCAGGTGTGGAACGCGGACGTGATGTCGGATGACGTGGACCTGGATTTCGGGGACGCGGCCGAGGGTCTGCGTCCGGTGGTGATTGTCGGGGCGAAGAACGGGACGTTCACGGGGAAAGTGGTGGTGGGCTCGACCAGCGCGATCAAGGGATTGAAGGCAACGGCGGGCGAACTGAAAGGGCAGGGGGGGAGCATTCCGGGGGGGCACGGGGAGTTCCGGTATGGGATTCCGTGGGGTGAGTAGCTGCAGGTGGGCATCGGGTGGCGGTAGG
>CAZVTD010000227.1:0-4070 GCA_964629945.1 uncultured Planctomycetota bacterium
CACCAGCGCCCCGAACCCCTTCACCTCCCACGACCCCAGCTCACCCGCCAATCCCGACAGGAACGCAAAGCACGACTCCACCGTCTCGCCCGTCACATACTCCCGGGGAAGCCCCTCCCCAAAGCCCACCGTCCCGTCCTCCAGCTCCACGCGAACCACCACGTTCTCGCTGGTCTGACGTGCCAACGAGGCCGTACGGAAGGTCGTGCGCAGAGGCACCACCAGGGCCATGATATCGAGACGTCGGATTTTCATGGGGTAACCGGGTTCGCGGGAGCCGGCTCCGCGGGCTTCTTCGACGGCTCCTCGACGGGCTTGGCAGGAACGGTCTCGGACGGCTTCGGCTTCTCCGGTTCAGGCGTCTCCGCGGGATTCCCGATCACGAAGTCCTCGTCCGTCAGTCCCTGGTTGATCTTCAGGTTCAGCCACAGGTAATCTTCCAGCAGCGCCCCATCCTTATCGATCCCCACGAAGCGGATGGGCAGACCACACGTCACGTCGATCCAGAAAATCATCGTGTGGTAGTCGCCGTGCTGTTGACCCGGATGGTCCAGCACCACCTTGAAGCCGTGCGTCTCGCAGCCGTTCAGGTCCTTCTGAATCCCATAATCCACCACCGCCAGCGTGTTCCGTCTCGCCGCCGCGTCGTAATTCTCCACGATCCGCTTCACCAGCGCGTCATACCCCACCACCGTGATCGAATACCGGCTCCCCGAAGTCACCGCCGAACTCGTCGGTGACAGTTTCTGCGTCCCCGCACGCCGACCCAGCCAGCCCGGCAGACGCACCAGAACCTTGTCGTCGTTCGCCCCCGCAACGTACACCACCTCGCGTCCGTTCAGACGAACACCCGTCCACGTCAGGTGCAGCGAATGAGGCTTCACACGCTGGATCCAGTGGATCGTCTCCGGCTCCTGGAGACGGTCCCCAACCCGCTCCTGTCGCATCAGGTCCGCCGTCACGTCCCGGATCCCCGCCGCCTTCGCAAACGCCGCCTGCAGCGCACGGTCCGCGTTCTTGCGCGCCTCCGAACCGCTTTTCCCCTCGTTCTCGAAATACACGCTCCGGTTGCTCACCTCCGGACTGCCCTGACAGCCCATCACCCACACCAGCATAAGCAGTCCCAGCCCATGGAGACACACCCGCCGACCCCGGCGCAGCGCATCGGCACACCGGACCTTCCCCGACTCACGGAAGTACTCAGAAAAAAATCTTCTCTGGGTCAAAGTCCTCGTCCTTAAGTCCCGGGTTCAGTTTGATCTTCGAATAACCGTAGCTCTCCAGCAGCTTGCCCTCTTTGTCATACGTCTCCACGCGCGTCGGAAGCACAAGCTCCACGTCCACGTCCCACTCCCGACGTCCCCCGTCCTCCAGGTCCTTCACAAGGTGCCACGTCTTCCGTCCCTCCACCTCACGCACCCCGACGTAGCGCACCTCCAGTTTCCCCTCCGTCTTCCCCTTCTCGAACTGCTCACCCAGGCGCACGCACAGAAAGCCGATCCCCGCCTCCGTGATCGGATGACGCGTCTCACGGGACGCCTCCACGCTGTCCAGACTGATCCGGAACACCTTCCGGAACGCCGGCAGGTTCCCCGTATACACCAGCAGTTTCCCCTCGTTCTTCCCCGCCACGTACAGCACCTCGCGGTTCTTCAGGATCCCGTTCTTCCACACCAGGTGAATTGCCTGGGGCTTCAGAAACGTCATCTCCATCACCTCGATCGGCTTCAGAACGTCCTCCATCCGCTCCTGCTTCTGGAACGTGCACCGGTAATCCTTCACCTTCTCATACGACGCCTTGCAGTCCGCGATCAGCTTCTCCACGCTCTCGGGCTCCCCAACGGGCTTCGATTCGCCCGCCGCGTCCTCACCCCACGCCGGAACCCCCGACACACCACCACATACCAGCAGGATGATCGCGCCCCCGATGATCCGCTTCATCGCCCTTCTCATTCCTCTTCCTTGCGAACCAGGAACGCGTTGTCGTCCAGCTTGCCGTCAAACGTGAACCCCGTGTAATAATACTCCTCGAACGGCTCCTTCTGCCAGTCGAACTGTCGCTTCCAGCCGTAGCACTTCACCGACACCGGAAGGCACGTCTCCTTGTCCATGCACAGGTCCAGTTTCCAGCAGTAATAAGGCTGCCCGTCCGGACCCGACTTCTCCGGAAGAAACCGGAAGAACCGGTAACACGCACGTCCGTCTACCTTCATCTCTCCGACGTACGTCACCACCGCGTCCTTCTCCGAAATTCGGAACTGCTCCTCCAGCTGTCCCAGCAGATGACCCATCCCCGCCTCCGCCGGACTGTGACGCGACACCGCTTTCACGTCCGCGTGGTCCAGTTCCCGCTCCACCACCACCCATCTCAGCGCCCCTCCGGGCGTCACCACAAAACGCGTCCGGTCCCGCTCCGGAATATATGAGATCTCCCGGTCTTTCCCAGGCCCCTCCAGCCACTTCATGTAGATCGCCGTCGACCCGGTGCGCTCCCGAAGCAGAATCACCTCCTGCGGACCCCGTTCCGTCTTCCCGTCCAGCAGTTCACGACGCGTGAACGTCACCTCCAGCGTCTTGACCTTCGACCACCGCGACATCCCCTCTTTCAGCAGCGCACGCACCGCCTGGTTGGGCGTCTGACCTTCCTTCAGCATCGCCGCCACGTCAGGCGCCGTCTTCTCGGAACCCGACGGCTCCGCCCATCCCCATCCCGCCGGCAACAGCATCCCCGCCGATGCCGCCATCAGCAGACCCCAAACCAACTGCCCACCACGCCACTTCCGGCAAAATTGATCCACCGTTCGACCCTTCTTGCGCACCCTGCGTGCGACGTGCTCAGCCGCCACGACGGCTCAGCAGAAAATACCCGTGACCCACGATATCGAAAACCCGTTCCTCCTCGACCGACCAGCCGCTTCGGGCGAACACCCCACGCCATTCCGACGCCGACAGGATCCTCTGTCGCGTCAGAACGTGGAACAGGTGATGTTCCAGAAAACCCGTCGGACGCTTCCTCAGCGTCTCGTGACTCTGTCGACAGAACTCCGCCACCAGCAGTTTCGCCCCGGGGAACTGTTCTCCAAGACGCACCAGCAGCCCCTCGATCTTCCCCGTCCCCTCGCTCAGGTGTTCGTGGAACGTGTCGCACGCCGTCAGACAGTCCGTCCCGGGCCACTCCCGCGAAATATTCCCCAGCTCGAACATGTCCGCCTGCGCCACCCCGATCCGGTCCCGGTAAGGCGAACCGTTCAGCCGTTCCCGCGCATGTTGAATCGCGTCCGCCGAAATGTCAATCCCGAAGCACGTCGCCTCCGTCAGCTCGCACACGCTGAACAGAAACTCCAGGTCCCCGCACCCCAGGTCCAGGACCCGTTTCACCCCGCTCTTGCAGAGCATGTCGCACATCACCGGGAACGGAAGCTGCTGACCCAGTTCCCCGCTCCCGATCGCGATGTACTTCTCCCGTCGGCTCAGCCCTTTCCCATACTGCTTCTTCCCCGTCAGCATCTCAGGCAGGCTCTTCAGGATCGGCTCATACCCGTACATCAGGTCGATGACCCCCCGCGGCTCCGCCATCAGGACCTTCCCCAGCTTGCCCAGTTCGTACCGGTCCGTCGAAACCTGCTTCAGAACACGCGCACAGTCCAGGTATTCGCACAGGTCCCGAAGAATCTCCTCATCCAGTTGGAACCGTTTCGCCAGTTCACCCACCGCGCAGGGCCCGCGCTCGTCCAGCTCGTCCAGCACGCCCGTCGTCAGAAGCGCCCACACCACACGCACCGTCACATACCCTCGAACGATCGGCAGTGCGCGTTCATGACGTCGCTTCAGACGCACAAGATGCGAAAGCCCGAATTGTCGGATCAGCGTCCAGGCCTGCCCCAGTTGTCCCATGCCCACCTCTCTCTTAACAAGGCTGCTCCACCCCGGCCTCTTCCGACGCAGCCGTCCCCGTCGAACCGGACGGCCGATGAAAGTCCACCTCCGGAACCAGATACACGTGCTTATACTGTTCTCGTCGCCCCCCCACCTTTCTCAGGTGCTCCTCACGCATCCCCGTAAAATACCCC
>CAZVTD010000228.1:0-4061 GCA_964629945.1 uncultured Planctomycetota bacterium
GAGGAGGATCGCGTCGCCCCCACCGGCTTCGGCGATGGCCTGGAACTCCGGCATCATCTTGTAGGTCTCGTAGACGGCATTGCTGGTATCGATGCAGGAGACCTGTCCACCGGTCTTGTCGTGCCACTGCTTGCACAGTTGATAGACCTTGTTGAGGCCGTCATTTTCGGGTCTCGGCGGTGCGTCACCGAAGAGGATGATGACCTTCTTCGTGCCCTGGTTCCAGTTGATGTGCATCGCCGCTTCGAGGGCCTGATAGATGGCTTCGGGCTGGTCGCCACCCCCGTAGGCTTCCACCCCCCGGAGGAAGGCTTCAAGTCCCTTGACGTCCTGTGTGAGGGCCTTGGCCTTGGTGGTGTATTCGTATTCGGCCGGGTCGAACTCACGCAGGTCGCGATAGGTCACCAGACCCAGGCGGGAATCGGGGACGAGATAGGATACGACGGTCATGAGCTGACGGATACGCTGCTTGGTTTCGAGGATGATGCCGCCCATCGAGCCCGTGGAGTCGAAGACGAAAACGACATCGAGACCGGATTTCTGGACGGATTTGAGATACCCTCCCCAGCTCTTTCCGGCCAACTCATGTCCACCACCACCGCCGCCGCCCAGACCCGTCAGATGACCGCCCAGGGTCAGCCACGCCGGTGCACCGGGATCCAGATCGGTGTATCCGGGCGTGGTATCGTCCTTGTTGGCATCCACACTGGGCATCTCGTCGATGTCTGCGTCGACCAGACTCTCCTTGAAGAGCTCGTCCAGCGGCTCCTCAGTCAACTGCTTGAGGCTGTTGTCGTAGCCGGTCTCCATCATGATCCGGTTCGTGATGCTGGGCACACCGATGACAATGAAGAGGGACAAAAGGACCAATCCCAGGTGAAACACGCCGGAAAAGAGCCAGCCGGGCCAATTCTCGGCGAAATCCCTCCAAATGCCCTTGCGGCTGTCCTGAATCTGCTGCAGACGATCCAAAGCGGTCTGTCCGGGGATAATCACAGATGAGGCTGCGGGCCTGACCGGACCCTTGGAACCGCTGTTTTCTTGTGCGGGGGCCATCTCCCACCCTCCAAAAGTTCTTCAGCTTATCCGCTAGAATTATATCTCTTCATCGACCCCGGAACAGGGGTTGAAACGAAAAAAAGCGTCATTCGGGCACAAAAAAACGTCAATTAACCGCTTTTTTCGGGGCGATTTCCGTCTGAAAACGACCTAAAAACTCGCCCGAATCTTCTCGGCCGCGATGAAAAGACGATCGATCTTGGTCGCCTGGCAGGCCTTCATTGCGGCCTGCAACTGCTGAAGCTCGCTTCCTCTGTCGGCGCGAATGCGGACCGTGGCGTTCTGGCCATTCTCCTCAAACTGTTTTCTGGCCTGGACATCCAGCAAGTTCTTGAGTTGGTCCAGACTGTGGGGCACTCCCAGCACCCAATAGGGACGGGACCCCACGCCGGGCTCCCCGGGTTCCTTTTGGACGATGTTGACGACAATCGGCATGGGCTTCATGTCCTTCACAACATCCAGGACCGCGGCCGCAGTGGGGAGTCTGAGGCGGGTGGTCTCATTCTCCTTGATCTGTGTGGCGACCAGGAAGAAGATGAGGAGGAGGAAGACACAGTCGATCATGGGTGTCATGTCGATTTCGCGCTTGATGAGCGGTGCTCTTTTGAGCATCATGGTCAGTCACTCCTAAACCTGCGGGGTCATCAAGGCCCCAGAAGAAGGTCAGTTCCTCGACATGGGTGAAAGCGGGATCCGTCCGGTCTGAATGGCCTTCATCTCGGGATCCATGAATGTCATGGAGGGGATGCCTGCCAGGACGACGGCGTCCATCGCATCGGTAATGGTCTGGATGCTGACATCGGGAGGTCCGTCGATGACCACGACGGAATCCTTTCCACCCATGGATTCGAGCTCGAGTTTCAGGGCCTTGAAGTTGAGGATGAGACGCTGTCCCACACGAATCTCAACCTGTTCGTCGCCGAGATCAGCCACCCAGACGTTGATGATGTTTTTCTGCTCCATCTTGACGTCGGCTTGTCCCCTGCCCGCAGGCACCTTGGTATCGAAATCACCCTCCGTGGGACGGACCTGACAGGCAACGAGGAAGAAGATGAGCAGGAGGAAGACACAGTCCACCATGGGAGCAAACTGCATCTTGTGTCGTCCCTTGCCGTAGACAGACTTTCCCAACATTTTCATTGTCAGGTTCTCCTGAGCACGTTTCACCGGGGTCGTGCGTGCCGGGATAGCCGGCACGCGCACGGTCCCGGATAATTCCGATCAACTGTTCGGCTGCGAAAGTCCCGCTTGTCCCTGGGGTCCAGCGGGCTTGGCGGCCGCGGCACCTGAAACGAGCTTGATGCCCTGCACCTTGACGGGCTTGAATTTTCGGATGAGCTCTTCGCAGACGGCACCAGCTTCAAGACCGATATTGGTGACTTTATCCTGGAAGAGACTGTGGAAGAAGAGTGCGGGGATGGCGACGAGGAGGCCTTCGCACGTGGTGACGAGTGCCTGCGAAATACCGTAGGCGAGCTCGGACGCGTCGACGCCGGAGGTGGCCGAGGCAATCTTGTTGAAGGAGATGATCATACCGGTGACGGTTCCGAGCAGTCCGAGCATGGGCGCGATCATGCCGATGAAGGAGAGGTAACCGATTTTCTGGTTGAGCTTGATGGATTCCTCTTCCCCGACGGTGGCCATGGCTTCGACCATGGATTCGTATCCATAGGGGATTTCGGTGAGTCCGACCTGCATGATGCGGCTGATGTAGTTGTCGGAGGACTCGCAGAGTGTAACAGCCTCCTGGAACCTTTTGGCCTCAATGTTCTCCTGGAGTGCGGCAACGAAATCCGGAGGGATAAGCTTTTCGTCCTTGATGCTCATGAAATGCTCGATGATGAGGGCCATGGCGGCCACGGAAAGCAGGATGATGAAGAACCCGATCCAGCTACCGGCCTTGATGGTGCTCCAAGCGGTCCATTCCTTTGCGACCTTTCCACCGGTGGATTCGGATGACGCGGTGGACGTGGGAGTGGTAGTCGGCGTGGTTGGGGTCGTATCGGTTCCCTGAGCCCAGAGGACCACGCCACACCCCAGGACGAACAGCAACACCAACAACCCCATGCTCAGTTTACAGTTGGCCAACAACGGACTCCTCCTTCCTCGTGGTTCACCGGCAAGCGCACCGCTCCGGGGGCGGCTGCGACCACCCAAACCGATCCGGGCCTCATGCGCGGTTATCCCTTTACGGGCGTTTATTGACTGAGTCTCTTCTCCCAAAACGGTCCCGGACAGCGCTGGGCAAGCTCCGTCTGCAATTCCCGGGCCTTTTCCAAGCGTCCGGTCTGTCGGAAAATTCTGATCGCCCCGACCAGTGCTCTGGCCCGGGTTACCGTATCAACACTCTCATACATGATATGGACGCGGAGGTATGCCAGCAAGGCCTCGTCGTTCTGGTTGTTCTGTCTGAAGATGTCGCCCAAGACAAGGTAGGCTTCGGGCTCGACCGCGGCGGTTTTCCTCTCTTTGAGAACGTCAAGGACCATATCGTAGGCCTTGGCGTATTCTCCTTTGACGGCGAGGACATCGGCTTTCCTGATGGAGAGTCTGGCTCGACTGAGTGCGCTCAGTCCGTCGGGATTGATCTGGGAGAGAAGCGTCTGAGCCTGGTCAGGATCGTTTTCGAGGAGGTAGGTTTCGGCCTGTCGGAAGCGGGCATGGGTTTCGTTTTCCGGGCCGAATCCGCTGCCGATGGCTCCCTGGAAGTTTTTGCGTGCGCGTTCAAGTTCGCCACGCCCCAGGAACATGTCCCCCAGCTCCATGCGCAGTTTCGCTGCGTATCGGCTCTCGGGGATATCGTCCAGCAACTTCTGATACGCATCGAGGGCTTTTTCCAGGTAGGTTTCATCGGTGACCGAAAGCGTCTCATATTCCTTGGCGATGTCATAGTAGGCGTGCTGAAGGATCCATTTGCTGGTGAATTTGTCATGGTATGCCCGCTTGAGAGTCTCGATGTATTTCTGCTGTTCTTCGGGTTTTTCGCGGAGGGCCATGGCGTC
>CAZVTD010000229.1:0-4057 GCA_964629945.1 uncultured Planctomycetota bacterium
CAGGTTGCGGGTCGGACGCATGGAGTTTTGGCGTAAGTGTTGTGTAACGCGGGCCGGGGCGGGTGCGGGACGGGGGGTGACGCCGGGGCTTTTTTACTTGCATTTTGGGGAAATCGGGTCAGAATAAGGTGTTTTGAGGACCGATGTTCCGTGACGAGAAGAGTGCGAGGATACCGATGAAGCCGAAGATTCATCCGAAGTATGTGGAGACGACGGTGACGTGTGGCTGTGGTGCGAGCTTCAAGACGCGTTCGTCGCGGCCGACGCTGAACGTGGAAATCTGCTCGCAGTGTCATCCGTATTACACGGGCAAGCAGAAGTTCGTGGACACGGCGGGTCGCGTGGAGAAGTTCCGTCGTCGGTATGGGTGGGGTGATGAGAAGAAGGCGGCCGAAGGGAAGAAAGAAGGGTCTCTTTAGCCGGCACGTGGTGCGGTCGGAACAGGAATGAAGCGGAGGGCACAGGCCCTCCGTGCTGTTGTACGGGCACGTTGGAGAAGGCGACGCCATGGCGGACGAGGACACCGGAGAGGACATCCAGTTGCCGAAGGGGATCCAGGAACGTCTGCGCCAGATGGAGCAGCGTCACGCGGAGCTGGAGAAACTGCTGGGCGACGCGGAGGTGATCAGCAAGCCGGGATTGTACCGGACCACGGTGAAGGAACACGGTCGACTGAGCAAGCGGGTGGGGGAATACCGGCGTCTTCAGGAGCTGGAAGGGGAGATGGCGTCGACGTCGGTGCTGATGGCGGAGGAGTCGGACGTCGAGATGCGCAAGCTGGCGGAAGAAGAGCTGGCGGCGCTTCGGACGAAACGTGCGGCGTTGATCGAGGCGATCCAGGAGGGTTTCCTGAGCGAGGACGAGGACGCCGACCGGAACGCGATCATGGAGATTCGTGCGGGGACGGGCGGGGAAGAGGCGGCGCTGTTCGCGCGGGACCTGTTCGACATGTATGGCCACTACGCGGAGGGCCGGGGCTGGCGCGTGGAGGTGATGGATTCGAGTCCGACGGACCTGGGCGGGTTCAAGGAGATCGTGTTCCAGGTGTCGGGCGATGACGTGTACTCGCAATTGCGGTATGAGTCGGGCGGACATCGGGTCCAGCGTGTGCCGAAGACGGAAGGGTCGGGCCGGATCCACACGTCGGCGGCGACGGTGGCGGTGCTTCCCGAGGTGGAAGACGTGGAAGTGGAGATCAAGGAAGCGGACCTGGAAATCGACCGGATGAGGTCGTCGGGTCCGGGGGGACAGTCGGTGAACAAGACGTCGTCGGCGGTGCGGATCCATCACAAGCCGACGGGGTTGATTGTGCACTGCCAGGAGAACACGAGCCAGTATAAGAACCTGGACCGTGCGATGCGGATCCTTCGGAGCCGACTGTATGATATGAAGATGATGGAGCAGCGCACGAAACGCGAGACGATGAGACGGTCGCAGATCGGGAGCGGGGACCGCTCGCAGCGCATCCGGACGTATAACTTTCCGCAGGACCGGCTGACGGACCACCGGATCAACGAGAGCATCTTCGGGCTGGACCGGGTGATGGAGGGTCACATCGAGGAGTTGATCGAGAAACTGAAGGCCCACGACCGGGCGCAGCGACTGGCGAGCCTGTGAGGAAACAGGGGGTGATGATGAGAGGAAACGGTGCAACTTTTGCCACAGCCCGCTCGTTCGGGCTTTTTTCGTTGCCGCGGGGAGCGCATTCTTCTATTGTGAGGACAGGACGCATTTCCGGGTGTGAGTGGTTGGCCTGCCATGTATGAATTTGACCTGAGCAAAGAACAACGGGTGATCGACCGGCTGCTGGAAGGTCCGGCGGTGGTGCGGTATCGTACGCTGGTGGAGCTTTCGGGTCGTGGAGCGACGGACCCGGAGGTGGTGCGTGCGCGACGGTCGGCCCGTGACAGCAAAGAGGTTCAGGGACTGCTGGGGAACCGGTCGAAGGACTCGGCGGGCGGGCGGCCGGAATGGTGGGGCGCGGGACCGGAAGAGTACGAGGGACTGAAGCTCCAGCCGTGGATGTTCAAGATCCTGGCGGAAGCGGGACTGAGCCGGGGCGATGAAGAGGTGCGCAAGGCGGCGGAGGTGTGCCTGGACCTGCAGAACCCGGACGGTTCGTTCGGGAAACTGGAGGGTGTCGAGCGGGTGCAGTTCACGGCGGAGGTGACGTATGCGCTTTCGCTGCTTGGTTACGGGCGGAGTGGGGATTTACGTAACGCCTTGCGGTGGTTGTTCTTGTGGCTGAAGGCGAACTGGCCGGTGCGGCTGGCGGGGGAGCCCGGGGGACCGGGACGTCTGCTGCTGGAGGCGCTGGCGCACTTCGAGCCATTCACGGTGTCGGAGTTGTCGCAGGCGGTGCTGAAGTCGCTGTTCGTGGGGAAGCGGACGGTGCTGACCAGTGCGGTGTCGTCGAGCGGGGTGCGGATCGGCAGCTATGACGGGTTCCTGACGTGGGGTGAGCTGGGTTTTGCGATCGGCTGGCCGAGGACGTGGGAGGCGCCTTACGAGGTGATGGCGCTGCTGTCGTCGTGCCGGAACCGGGACGGGATGTGGGGTCAGGGGGGATCGGACTTTGCGGAGACGCTGCGTGCGTTGAAGCTTTGGCGGGAATTGACGCAGACTTATGGCGGGGCGCCGGAAGGGTTCCAGTATGAGGTGCCGAAGGTGACGGAGCGTGCGCCCGTGGCGGCAGGCGGCGGGGGTGGTGGACGTCCCGCGCGCGGCAAGGGAGGCGTCCGGGCAAACGGCGGTGCCAAGACGAACGGCGGCGCTCGACCGGAAGACTCGACCACGCGTCGGCGTCACGTGCGTGTGTTCGCGCATGCGGGTCTGGAAGACATGGCGAACGAAGTGGTCCGTCTGCTGGGTGAGTTCGGTTACGCGGCGGACTGGCGTGGACAGGATGACGTGCAGCTCAAAGCGGAAGGGAAGTCGTGCACGTTCCGTCTGCGCGTGGAGACGACCAAAGGGCCTGGTGGGGACGAGAATGACCTGGTGCTGACGGCACTGGGCTGCTCGCCGAAGGTGAACCTGAAGCACTGGTCGCGGGTTCTGGGGCTGGGGAGCCGACGGGGTCGTGCGAGTCTGACGATGACGCAGGGCGGCAGCGAGGGGACGGGACAGGCGCGGGTGGTGCTGGGGAGCACGGACCGGCGAGCGCTGTCGAAGCTGGGAGGTTTTCTGAGTCAGCTGATCGGGTCGGGGATGACGGCGGCAAAGACGGGTCCGGCTCCGGCGGGACATTCGGGGCCGAAAACGGGGCGGTCGCGACGTGGTCGACGGCGACGTCCGAGGGGTGGAACGCGGTGAGCAGCGAGGTCTGGACGCCTCTCAAGCTGATCCAGTGGACCGAGAAGCACTTCGCACAGAAGGGAATCACCCAGCCGAGACTGGAAGCGGAACTGCTGCTGGCCCACGTTCTGGGCTGGCAGCGGATCGAGCTGTACACGCGTTTCGAGCACGCGGTGGAGCCCGAGGCGCTGGGGCAGTTCCGCGACCTGGTGAAGCGCCGGGCCGGCCGCGAACCGAGACAATACCTGATCGGAACGGACAATTTCTACGGTCTGACGCTGAAATTGGACAAGCGGGTGCTGATTCCCCGCGACGAGACGGAACACCTGGTGGGCGAGGCGCTGAAGCGCGTGGGACAGGATGAGTCGGGAACGATGGTGGACCTGTGCACGGGTTCCGGGGCGGTGGCGGTGGCGGTGGCGTCCGAGCGAAAGGGACTTCGGGTGCTGGCGTGCGACGTTTCGGCCGACGCGCTGGAGGTCGCGCGCTCGAACGTGGCGGGATTGGGGCTTGGGGCTCAGGTGGAGGTGCGCCTGGGAGACCTGTTCGAGGCAGTGCCGGGGGAATTGAAGGGGACGGTGGACCTCATCACGGCGAACCCGCCTTATGTGGGCGAGGGGGAGATGGACGGTCTTCCGCCTGAGGTTGCGCAGTATGAGCCTCGTCTGGCGCTGGTGGCGGGGACGACGGGGTTGGAGGTGATCGAACGGGTCGTAAGGGAAGCCGGGGCCGGGCTGAAGGCGGGGGGACTTGAGTGGATGGG
>CAZVTD010000230.1:0-4032 GCA_964629945.1 uncultured Planctomycetota bacterium
GGAGTGTCCGTGGGTGCGGGCGTAGAAGAAGAGGTCCTTGAGGGCTTCTTCGTCGGGATCCTCGAGGACGCGGGAGACCAGGGGGAGCGAACGTCGGAAGATGGAACGGGCGACGGCTTCGTTGGCGGCGATCATGAACTCTTCGATGAGGCGGTGAGAGTGGAGACGCTCGCGGACCTTTGCGCCGGTGACGGCACCGGAGCCGTCGAGCTCGCCCTTGACTTCGGGGAGTTCGAGTTCGAGGGCGCCCCGGTCCATGCGGGTGCGGTAGAGGATCTGTGCGAGGCGGTGGGCGTTGGAGAGGAACTCGACGATCTGGGGGGTGAAGTCCGCGGCGTGGCCGTCGATGATGGCGGCGGCCTGCTCGTAGGTGAGTCTTGCGCCGGAGCGGATGACGGTGCGCGCGAGGGTGGTTTTGCCGGGGTGGCCGGCGCCGTCGAAGCGGATGAAGACGGACTTGGTGAGTCGGTCCACGCCCGGGCGCAGGGAGCAGAGACCGGCGGCGAGGGCTTCGGGGAGCATGTGGATGGTGTGTCCGGGGAGATAGACGGAGGTGCCGCGCTGGAGGGCTTCGTCCCAGAGTGCGGTGCCTGGGGTGACGAAGTGGCTGACGTCGGCGATGTGTACGCCGAGGGTCCAGCCGTCGCCGTCGGGGGTGAGGGAGATGGCGTCGTCGAAGTCCTTTGCGTCGGCGGGGTCGATGGTGACGACGAGGGTGTCGCGGAGGTCGGTCCTTCCGGCGAGGTCTTTTGGGGAGGGGTCCTGCGGGAAGGATTGGACCTCGTCGAGGACGGGTGCGGGGAAGTCGCCCGGGAGGTCGAACTCGGCGAGGATGACGTGGAGGTCGGAGGCGGGGTCGTCGGCGTCGCCGAGGACTTTTTCGACGATCCCGGCGAGACGGTCGCGTCGCGGGGCGAGGCGGATGAGGACCTTCTGGCCGGGCTTTGCGCCGGCGGTGTCGTTTTTGGCGAGGGCGATTTCGCGCGTGGGACCGGCGGCCTGGGATTCGACATAGGCGCGGTCACGCCAAAGCTTGAAGGTGCCGACGATGCGTTCCTGGTGGCGCTTGAGGACCATGAGGATCTTGCCGGAGGAGAGCTTGCCGCGGTAACGTCGGGAGCCGAGGAGTTCGAGGAGGACGCGGTCGCCATCGAGTGCGTCGGCGAGCTGCTCGGCGGCGACGTAGACGTCGGGGGCGCCGGGGGTGTCCTGCCGGAGGAAGCCGGCGCCTTTGCGGGTGAGCTCGATGGTGCCGGTGATGAAGCCTTTGGACTTGCGGAGGGTGTAGGCGTCGCGGCCATGCTTCTGGAGGACGCCCGCGGCTTCGAGGGTGGCCAGCTGGGCGTCGAGTTCGGTTTCGGGGAGGTCGGGGTCGTCGAGGCGATGGAGGAGTTTGGCGGGGGAAAGGGGGCTTCGGGCATGGGCGAAGGCCTGGATGAGATCGGCAGGATCGTGGGTCACAGGGCTACCTCCGGGACGCGGGAAGGGGGAATGCGAATCCCGATCCACTGCATCGGGACAGGTGGCATGCGAAACGGAGCCGCATGCGAACGGCCGATGAGGGAGAGGACGGTTTTTGTCTTGTGTGCGGGTTTGTGGGATGAGTATACTGGGTGCGTCACGCGTATCCCCTCGACATCAAAGGAGCTCATGATGGAAGCACTGCTTGCGCTGGCGGACAAACTGGGGCGTGCAATCGCAGCCCATGAGCGTTTCCAGGCCCTGCGGGCGGCGGAGAAGGAGGTGTCGGAAAACCCCGGGGCAAACGCGACGCAGCAGGCGCTGGAGCAGCAGATGAATCACATTGCGGAACTGGAGATTTCCGGCAAGCCCGTGGAGGTTTCCGACAAGAGGAATCTGGCGCTGCTTCAGAACGATTTCCGCTCACATCCGGCGCTACAAGCGCTGGTGACGGCGCAGGCCGACTACCTGGAACTGATGAACAAGATCAACCAGACGATTGTCAATCAACTGCGTCCCGAGGATGGCGACGAAGAATAAGTTCACGCCTGGTCGTTTTCCGACAGTCCCTTGTACAACTCCCGCTTGAACATGGGGTTCCACTCGGTCCATGGATTCTCGGCAAGGTGGTCGTTCTCGATGGCTCGCGAGGCGGCTTCGACCTTTGCGTCGAGATTGTCGAGGTGGTGGAGTGCGAAGGCTTCGGGGGTCATGGGGAGCTTGGGGGAGCCCCATTCGTATTCGCCATGGTGGCTGAGGATCATGTGACAGAGGACGTCGCGGAGGTCGTCGGGGAAGTCGGGGAGTTCCCTGATTCTGTCCTGGATCATCATGACGCCGATGACGAGATGTCCGAGGAGCTTTCCGGTGTCGGTGTAGTCGAAGGGGCCGTCGTAGGTGAGTTCGCGGGTTTTGCCGACGTCGTGGAGGATGACGGAGGCCATGAGGAGGTCGCGGTTGAGGGCGGGGTATTTCCGGCAGACATAGGAGGCGAGGTCGATGATGTTAAGGGTGTGTTCGAGGAGGCCTCCGAGGTAGGGCTGGTGATAGGAGACGGCGGCGGGACAGCGCTTGAAGTCCTCGGCGAGCTGGGGATCATCGAGGAAGGCGTTGATGAGGGCTTTCATGTGGGGATTTTCGATGGTGTCGGCGGCGGTGCGCAGATCGGACCACATGGTTTCGATGTCGGCCTGTGTCCGGGGGAGGAAGGCTTCGACATCGACCCTGTCGGGATTGACGGGGCTGACGGCGGCGGCGACGACCTGGAGGCGGTTCTGGTAGGTTTCGGCACGTCCCTTGACCTGGACGAAGCGTGCGGCACAGAGGGTCTGTCCCATGGCTTCGGAGGCGTCCCAGACGCGACAATCGACGGTGCCCGTCTGGTCGGTAAGCTTCATCTGGAGGTAGAGGGAGCCGTTCCGGGCGGTGCGGACCTCGCAGGATTTGAGGAGGTAGACTTCGTTGACGTCCTGGTTCGGGAGAAGGTCGACGACGGACTGTCGTTTGCTCGACGGCTGGCTGGGCACGCTGGCATCCTTCCCCAAATCCCAAAGGCTCGGGCTCACTCGCCTTCCTTTGAGATTTTTTCAATGGTCTCGTGGATGTCCCGGGTCATGGCGACAAAGACCTGGATGGTGCATCCGGTGGACTTTTCGATGTCTTCGAGGACCTTGTTTTCGACGGGCCCGCTGACGCAGACGGTGAGGACGTCGCCCATCCTGTCGAGCGGGACGAGGTTGTGCTTGCGCATGATGTCGAGCGGGACGAGCTTGGTGACCGCGGAAGAGGTGTAGTACTGCTTGGGAGAGAGGTAGGGGAGACCGAACTGGGTGGTGAGGGCTTCGGCAACGTCGCGTTCCGTGACGAACCCGCGATCGACGAGGAGCTCGCCGAGACGGGAATCGGAGCCTTTCTGGTCCTTGAGTGTCTCTTCGAGCTGCTCGCTGGTGATCAGACCGCTGTGGGTGAGGATTTCGCCGAGTCTCTTGGCGGTCATGCGCTGGATGCCGGCCATCCTTGCGTTCTCCTTAAGGAGCGGGGTAACAACATCTTAGCAGAATTGCAGGAACGGGTCAAGGGCAAAAGGTCGGTCGGGGAAGAGTGCAAACCGGTCCGGGACGGCCGGCGGCGGCATGGCGGGGCAGTCTTGACAGGCGCATTCGCGGGGTCTAGACTGGCGGGTGTTCGAAAGGGAGGTGCGTCATGTTCACGGGACTGGTGGAGGTGGTGGGGAAGGGGGTTCGCGCGGAGCGCGGATCGACGGGGATATCGCTGGTCATCGAGGCGCCGGAGCTTTCGGGGAGAGTGAAGCCGGGGGATTCGGTGGCGGTGAACGGGACGTGCTTGACGGCGACGGAAGTGGAGAGGGTGCTGGCGTTCGACGCGGTGGCGGAGACGGTCGGACGGACGACGCTGGGAGAACTCAAAGCAGGGGATCGGGTCAACCTGGAACTGGCACTGGCGGCGGGCGACCGCCTGGGGGGACACTTCGTTCAGGGACACGTGGACGGGACCGGGACGGTGGGGAACATCACGAAACGGAGCGGGGAGACACTGCTGACGGTGAACGCG
>CAZVTD010000231.1:0-4025 GCA_964629945.1 uncultured Planctomycetota bacterium
GGGGTTCAGGGAGGGTGTTGGGGGGTAAAAAACCTGGTGGGATGGGGGTGTCGGTGAACGGGCGGACGTTGGCGTCCGCCCGGGTTGTTTCCGGAGGGGTCCGGGACGGGGGCCTGAGGGGCGGTAAGTCCTATTTTTGACTTGATTTGTGACAGGTTTTCGGTATCATTCGTGATTCGCGAAAGTGCGTGTCCGTGCAGGGGTTATGGAGGCGGCTTGAGGGATGTTCGAGGCGATCAGCGAGCGTCTGGGTGCGGTGTTTGAGGGTCTGCGACGCTCGGGGACCATCACGGAGCGGAACGTTCGCGAGGGCATGCGCCAGGTGAGGACGGCGCTGCTGGAGGCGGACGTCCACTACAACGTGGTGCGGGACTTCACGCGGAAGGTGACCGAAGAGGCGGTCGGCGAAAAGGTCATCAAGGCGGTGAGCCCGGGTCAGCAGATCGTGAAGATCGTCCACGACGAGCTGGTGGAGCTGATGGGGCCGGTGGACCACCGGATCCCGTTCGCTTCCGACGGACCGACGGTGATCATGCTGGCGGGTCTGCAGGGGTCGGGCAAGACAACGACCTGCGGCAAGCTGGCGAAGCTGCTGATTTCGCGCGGAAAGAAACCGATGCTGGTGGCGGCGGACATGAAACGACCGGCGGCCATCGAGCAGCTGCGCATCGTCGGGGAGCAGGTGGGGGTCCCGGTGTATTCAGAGGTGGGCGGGGACCCGGTGAAGATCTGCCGACGTGCGGTGGGCGAAGCCGGGAAGTCCGGACGCGACGTGGTGATCCTGGACACGGCAGGCCGACTGCACATCGACGAAGAGATGATGAAGGAAGTGCGCGAGATCGCGCGCACGGTGGAGCCGCAGCAGGTGTACCTGGTGTGCGACGCGATGACGGGTCAGGACGCGGTGAACAGCGCGTCGCGGTTCAACCAGGACCTGGAACTGGACGGGGTGATCCTGACGAAGCTGGACGGTGACGCGCGAGGCGGGGCGGCGCTGTCCGTGAAGGCGATTACGGGCAAACCGATCAAGTTCATCGGGACGGGGGAGAAGTTCGACCGGCTGGAGGAGTTCCACCCGGAGCGCATGGCGGACCGCATCCTGGGGATGGGGGACGTGGTGACGCTGGTGGAACGGGCGCAGGAAGCGGTGGACGTGGAGGAGGCGACCCGACTTCAGACGAAGCTGCGCAAGAATACGCTGAACCTTGAAGACTTCATGGGCCAGCTGAAGCAGTTGAAGAAGATGGGGCCTTTGAAGGAATTGCTGGGGATGATTCCGGGACTGGGCAAGCAGATGGCACTCCCGGAAATGGATGGAGATGAGCTGACCCAGATCGAGGCGATCATCCAGTCGATGACGCCCGAGGAACGTCAGGATCCGGACGTGATCGACACGCCGAGACGGATGCGCATCGCGCGTGGGAGCGGGACGGACCCTGCGGACGTGAGCGGTCTGCTGAAGCAGTTCAAGCAGATGAAGCTGGTGATGCGGAAGTTCGGTCCTGGCGCGGGGATGAACAAGGACGTGATGTCGGGGATGATGACGGGAGCACGAATCGGGAAGAAGCGGAGCAAGCGGAAACGTAAGGACAGGAAGAAGCGGCACCGACGCTGAGAAAAAGCGGGTGCTCGCGGGGAAAAGACCCCTTTGCAAAGGAGAGCGGTTTTGCCAGTAAAGATTCGACTGAAGAAGACCGGTCGCAGGAACGTGAATTCGTTCCGGATCGTGGTAACGGACATCCGGACGGCTCGGGACGGTGACGTGATCGAGCGGATCGGGACCTATCTGCCGGAGTTCCCGCAGGAGGACAAGCAGCTGGTGGTGGACGCCGAGCGCGTGAAGCACTGGCTGGGAGTCGGGGCGCAGCCGACGGAGACGGTGAAGTCCCTTCTGAAGCGTGCGGGCATCGATATTTCGAAGAAGGCCGGCGCGAAGAAGAGCGAGTAGGACCGAGGTCCCGGTACAGGAGGCGGACGTGGTCGAGATAGACATCCTGACCCTGTTTCCGGAGATGTTCGAGTCCGTGCTGGGTTCTTCGACGCTGCGTATCGGGCTCGACAAGGGTCTGGTGCGGTATCGTCTGACGGACATCCGGGAGTACAGCACGGACCGTCACAAGAAGGTGGACGACAAGCCGTTCGGAGGTGGGCCGGGAATGCTGTTGAGGCCCGAACCGGTGTTCGCGGCGGTGGAGGCGGTCGAGCAGTTGAGTCCGCTGCCGTCGCGGCGGGTGCTGATGACGCCCCAGGGTGCGCCGTTCAGGCAGGAGACGGCCCGTCGGTTGAGCGGTGAGTCGAGACTGATGCTGATCTGCGGACGGTATGAGGGATTCGACGAGCGGATCTGCGTGGGTCTTGGTGCGGAAGCGCTGTCGGTGGGGCCCTACGTGCTGAGCGGGGGTGAGATCGCGGCGATGGTGGTGGTGGACGCGGTGGTGCGGTTGATCCCGGGCGTGTTGGGGGACGAGGCGTCCACAGTGGAAGAGTCGTTCGAGAACGGGCTGCTGGAGTATCCACAGTATACGCGTCCGCGGGAGTTCCGCGGGATGGAAGTTCCGGAGGTGCTGCTTTCGGGGGACCACGCGCGGATCGCGGCGTGGCGCCGGGAGCAGTCGTTGATACGGACGGAGGAGCGGCGGAAGCGTTCGAGCGGGCAGGAACCCTGAGAGGCAATGGTCCGCCGCGATTCGGCCGGAACAGGTTTTTGAGAGATCGACTGGAGGAAGCGATGGTCACCGTCAAGGATGTCGAGAAGATGCACATGAAGGAGAAGCTGCCGAAGTTCCGTGTCGGGGACACGGTGGAGGTTCAGGTTCGGATCGTGGAAGGGGACAAGGAACGGACGCAGACGTTCACGGGGACGGTGATCGCGCGGAAGGGACAGGGGATGGGGGCGATGTTCACGGTCCGTCGGATCGTGCAGGGAGAAGGCGTGGAACGTGTGTTTCCGATCCACTCACCCGCGGTCCAGGACGTGCAGGTGGTCCGGGAAGGTCACGTCCGTCGTGCGAAGCTGTATTACCTGAGAGAGCGCACGGGGAAGGCGACGCGGGTTCGTGCACGCCGACCGGGATCACAGTCTGCGGCTTCGGACAAAGAGGTCGATCAGGCGACAGCGGAAACGCCGGAGTCGACGAGCTGAGGGAGCCGGTCTCGCGGGTTTCGACCGATGACCCTCAGATTCGACCGTGCCGGGAGAGGATGTCCAAGCGGGTAGAGTGCGGGACCGCGGTGGACGATCTGAAGACCCGGCGGTCATCGTCGAACGAGGGGAGGCCGACGGGTGTCGGACCAGGAGCGGAAGAATCTTGGACGGAAGGGCGAGCGGGCCGCCGTGCAGTTCCTGAAGAAGCAGGGGTATCGGATCCTGCACCGGAACTGGAAGAGTCCGCTGGGCGAGATCGACATCATTGCCAAAGACGGCAAGACGCTGTGCTTCGTCGAGGTGAAGACACGCAGCGACGAGAGCTACGGCGGTGCGGTGGAAGCGGTCCGTCCGGCGAAGCAGGCACAAATCGTCCGTGCAGCCCTTGGCTTTCTGATGCAGCACCAAGTGCCCGTGCAGGACTGTCGGTTCGACGTGGTGGCGATCCAGTTCGATCCCAAAGGAAAGGACGCCGACTGCGAGCTGATTCAGGATGCCTTCCCTGCGACGTCGTTCTACAAGTATTGAGTTCCGTTGTTCTCTGCGCCCTCTAAGGAGTTCCATCGTTGCGTCTGGTCGATTCTCACGTTCACCTGGACTTCCCGGAGTTCGACGCGGATCGCGACGAGGTGATCCGTCGTGCGGAGCTTGCGGGACTGGAAGCGATGGTGAACGTCGGGGCGGACCTGGTCAGTTCGCGTCGGGCGGTGGCGCTGGCGGCGGCCCACAAGAAGGTGCACGCGGGGGTGGGGATTCATCCGCACGAGGCGGACGGGGTGACCGAGCAGGCCTGGACGGAACTGGAAGACCTGGCCGGCCGCGCGGGGGTGGTGGCGAGCGGGGAGACGGGTCTGGCCTATTACCGGGACCTTTCCGCCCC
>CAZVTD010000232.1:0-3999 GCA_964629945.1 uncultured Planctomycetota bacterium
TGAGTTCGGCCTTGGCGGAGACGTGTTCACGGTAGTGGGTGACGCCCGTGTCGAGACAGGCCTGGAAGGATTTTCGGGCTGCGTCGGTGTCGCCCTGGAGGAGATGAAACTGGCCGATGTAGTAGTGGGCCTTGCACGTCCGCTCTTTGGCGCGTTGGGGGCTCTTATCGGTGGCGGCTTCGAGACAGGCTTCGGGGGTGATTTCGCCGAGGAGCATGCGGACGACCGGGGTCATCCCGTCGTCGTCCTTGAGGGTCTTTCGGAACTCGGCCAGAGCGGGGGCGGCATCCTGTCCGAGGCGCTTTCGGGCGATGAAAAGGCGGATGTGGGGGTAAACGAGGCTGGAGGCATCAGGTTCGAATTCGATGGCCTTGGTGAGGTCGGGGATGGCGTGTTCGAAGTCGCCCTGGTCGAAGAAAAAGCATCCGCGGACATAGCGGGAAACCGTCGAGGTGGGGGCGAGTTCGACGATCTTGTTGAAATCAGTGAGGGCCCGTTCAGTGTCGCCTGTTTCGAACAGGACATCACCGCGATTAATGTATGCCATGACGTAGTCGGGCTTGAGCGCGATCGCCTTGGTTAAGTCCGCAACGGATTTTTCATAGTCGCCCGTGGCGTAATAATCTCGGCCACGATTGTTGTAGGATTCGTGGGCGGTGGGATCGAGTGCGATGGCCTTGGAATAATCCGCAATGGCATGGTCGGGATCGCACTTACGAGAATAGACGGAGCCGCGGTAGTAGTAATGCAGGTTGTTATCGGGAGCCAGTTCGATGGCCTTGTTTAAATCGGTGATGGCACGGTCGTAGTCGTACTTTCTGAGATAGACCCAGCCTCGGAGGGCATATGCTCTGTCGTTGTCAGGGTTGAGTTCGGTGGCCCTGGTTAGAGTAGTGACGGCACGGTCGTAGTCGCCCTTTTTAAGATAGATCCAGCCCCGGCTAGTGTATGCATGATCGTTGCCGGGGTTGAGTTCGACGACCTTGTTGAAATCGGCGAGTGCGCGATCATAGTCGCCCTTGCCGATGTGGACCTGGCCGCGATCACTGTAATAATCCGGATTCTCCGGGGCCAGCTCGATCGCTTTGTTGAGATCGACGAGTGCGCGGTCATGGTTGCGCTTGCAGAAATAGCCCCAACCCCGGCAATCATAGGCGAGATCGTAGTCGGGATCGAGTTCGATGGCCTTGGTACATTCGGCGATCGCTCGGTCATAGGCGCCCTTGTTGTAGAAGGTGCGGGCGCGGGCGATCTCGGCGCGGGAATCGGCCTGGTTGTAGGCATGGGCAGGAACGGAGGCCCAAAACATCAGGATCGTCAGGGCGAGGGCGGCATATCGGATCATTGGATACCTCCACAGGCGATTTAAGCTTCCTGGGGCGGCGGGAGCAAGCAAAAACGGCCTGCGGGCGCGGATCGGGGACATGGGGCTTGTCAAAGGGGAGGAAATGGCTTAGAATGTGGGGAAAGGCGGAGAAAACGCATGGGGAAGATCGTGGGATCGGTGGTGTTTCCTGGGCTGGGGCACCTGCTGTGCGGACGGTATCTGAAGGGGGCACTGCTGGGGATGCTGTTCGCGGTGACGCTGGAGGCGCTGCTGCTGGGGATGGTGTGGCCCGAGGCGCTGGCGGGGATGGCCGCGTACGTGGGCGGACTGGCGCTGGTGATCTGGGGGTACAGCCTGCTGGACCACAGTCTGCTGCTGAGACGCGCGAGACAGCGTCAGGCGGGGGGACAGGGGGAACAAATCCTGCTGGCGGGTCAGAAAGCGATGCTCCGCGGGGAGTTGGGACAGGCGGAAGAGGCGTTCCGGACGGTGCTGGCGCTGGACGACCGGGACGTGGAAGGGTGGCTGTATCTTGGACGAACGTGCCAACTTCAGGGGAAAACGGGCTTGGCGAGACGGTTTTACCGCGTGGTGAGGAGGCTGGACCGCGCGGGGAAGTGGACGTGGGAACTGGAAAATCTTTCCGGGGGTCATTCGGTCGTAACCCCTTGATTTACAATGAGAAGTGGCGTGTGCGCCTGCCGATTTTGCCGCTTGAAAAGCTTGAGAACGTGCGGTATTATTGTCGATAGAAAGACCGTGAGCCAAGATGGGCTCCGGGCGGATCTGGAGTGAATTAAGGGTCGATCCGTTCGAAGGACGGAGAGTGACCCTTCTTTGTCTTGAGGAGACCATGATGTTCGAACGATTTACGGACCGTGCCCGCAAGGTCATGGGTCTGGCCAACGGGGAAGCCCAGCGATTCAATCACGAGTATATCGGGACGGAACACATCCTCCTGGGGCTGGTGAAGGAGGGGAGCGGGGTTGCTGCGAACGTGCTTCGGAACCTCGACATCGACCTGAAGAAGATCCGTCTGGAGGTGGAGAAGATCGTCCAGAGCGGACCGGACACGGCGACGATGGGGAAGCTTCCGTATACGCCGAGGGCGAAGAAGGTGATCGAGCTGGCGTTCGAGGAGGCGCGGAGCCTGGGGCACAATTACGTGGGGACGGAACACCTGCTTCTGGGGCTGCTTCGTGAGCAGGAAGGGGTTGCGGCACGGGTGCTGATGAACCTGGGCGTGAAGCTGGATGACGTCCGGGAAGAGGTATTGAACCTGCTTGGGGCGACGTATGAACAGGGTGAGCAGAGCGCTCCGCCGCCCGGGGTTCCCGAGGGGGAAGAGCGTCCGAGCGGGAAGTCGAAGACGCCGGCGCTGGACAGCTTCGGACGTGACCTGACCCAACAGGCACAGGAAGGCGCCCTGGACCCGGTGATCGGACGCGTGGATGAGATCGAGCGGGTGATCCAGGTGCTGTGTCGACGGACGAAGAACAACCCGGTTCTGCTGGGCGAGGCGGGGGTGGGGTAGGCGGCGATCGTGGAAGGGCTGGCGCAGGCGATCGTGGAGAAGAACGTTCCGGAGATCCTGCACGATCGGAGGATCGTGGTTCTGGACCTGGCGATGATGGTTGCGGGGACGAAGTATCGCGGGCAGTTCGAGGAACGGATCAAGGCGGTGATGAATGAGGTCCGCCGAGCGAAGACGGTGATCCTGTTCGTGGATGAACTGCACACGATTGTGGGCGCAGGGGGAGCGGAAGGGGCGATCGACGCGAGCAACGTGCTGAAGCCGGCACTGTCGCGCGGCGAGATCCAGGTGATCGGCGCGACGACGCTGGATGAGTATCGGAAGTACATCGAGAAGGACGGGGCCCTGGAGCGACGGTTCCAGACGATCATGGTGGACCCGCCGACGAAACGGGAGGCGCTGGAGATCCTGAAGGGACTGCGCGACCGGTATGAGGCGCACCACCGGGTGAGAATCACGGACGAGGCGCTGGACGCGGCGGTGGAGCTGTCGAGCCGGTATATCGCGGGGCGGTGTCTCCCCGACAAGGCGATCGACGTGATCGACGAGTCGGGCGCCCGGGTGAGGCTGCAGTCGATGACGAAGCCTCCTGATCTGAAGGAACTGGAGCAGGAGATCGAGAAGCTGGACGAGGAGAAGGAAGAGGCTGTGGCGGCGCAGGAGTTCGAGAAGGCGGCGGCCCTGCGTGACCGTGCGGAGAAACTCCGTCAGAAGATGGAGACGACGCAGACGGAGTGGCGGGAGTCGGCGGCGGAGATCGAAGGGGTGGTGGACGAGGAGATCGTGGCGCAGGTGGTGAGCAAGATGACGGGCGTGCCTCTGACGCGACTGGAAGCGGAGGAAGCGCAGAAGCTGCTGAAGATGGAGGCCGAGCTTCACAAGATGGTGGTGCGCCAGGGAGAGGCGATCGCGGCGGTGGCGCGAGCGGTGAGGCGGAGCCGGTCGGGGTTGAAGGACCCGCGTCGTCCGATGGGGTCGTTCATCTTCATCGGTCCGAGCGGTGTGGGCAAGACGCTGCTGGCGCGTGCGCTGGCGAAGTTCATGTTCGGGGAAGAAGACGCGCTGGTGCAGATCGACATGTCGGAGTACATGGAGAAGCACAACGTGAGCCGGCTGATCGGCGCGCCGCCGGGCTACG
>CAZVTD010000233.1:0-2932 GCA_964629945.1 uncultured Planctomycetota bacterium
GGGTGGTGCGGGGGTTGGGGGGGACGTTCCTGACGCTTGGTGTGCTGGTGGCGAGCGTGGGAGCGGCGGTGGGATTGGACCGTCTGTTCCGTCTTCCCGGGTGGATGAGGGCGGCGACGCTGGGCCTGATCGCGGCGGCGACGCTGTTTCTGCTGACGCGCCGGGTTCTGGGACCGATTTTGGAGCGGATGAGCTATCGTCGTGCGGCGACACGGCTCGGGGAGCACTTCCCGGAGATAGGGGAAGACCTGGTGAGCGCGGTGGAACTGACCGACGACGAGAAGGAAGAGACGGGTGTGTCGCCCGGACTGATCACGTCGGCGGTGCAGCGGATCGCGGGGAAGGCGTCGGGGATGGACGCGCGGTCGGCGACGCCCTGGAGACCGATTCTGAAGTTCGTGGGGGCGTTCGTGGTGTTCGCGGGACTCTTCCAAGTGGCGTACGTGATGCGTCCGGACGCGGTGCTCAACGCACTGGCTCGCCTGTTCCAGCCGACGAAGGAGATCCCGTATTACTGCTACACGAAGCTGGAGGTGGAGCCCGGGGACTGCGTGGTGAGGACGGGGGATGCGGTGGAGGTGAGGATTCGGACGTGGGGACAGCCGGCGAAAGAGGCGATTTTGACGAGCCGGAACGGCGGGGAGCCGATGGCAGTGAGGCTGGCGTGCGAGGACGGCTGCGGCGTGTGGCAGAGCGCGGCCCTGTTCGAGACGCTGATGTACCAGGTGGAGGCGGGCGACGCGGTTTCGGAATGGCACCGGATCCAGGTGGTTGCGCCGCCGGCGCTGCGAAGCCGGGGAGCCAGGGTGAGGGCGCCGGAGTATGCGGGACGACGTGAGATCGTGATGGAAAACGTTCAGGGGGCGCTGGAGGTGGTGGCGGGATCAGAGGTGAAGCTGGTGGTGGAGCCGGTGCGTCGGGGTGATGACGCGCGGTTCGTCTGTCGCGGAGAGATGATGCTGGGCGGGAAGCGCGTGCCGATGGAGGCGCTGGCCGGGGGACGGCTGGGGTCGCCGGTGTTCGCCCCGACGGAGAGCGGGGAGTACGTGATCGAGCTGATGGACGGGTATGGTCTGACGAACCGTGCACCCGAGAACGTGCTCGTGCGGGTGGTGGCGGACGCGCTGCCCCGTGCGACGATCACGAGTCCGGGACGCGACGTGCTGGTGCTTTCGGGTGAGGTGGTGGAGGTGGAGGCGGGCGCGGAGGACGAGTTCGGCCTGCGGGAACTGGCGCTGGCGTGGTCGGTGATGGACAAGGACAAGACGCGCAACAAGGGAACGTGGATGCGGCAGGTGCTGGCGGAAGGAAATCCCGAGACGGCAACACTTTCGGGAAAGATGACGCTGGACGTGGCGGCGATGGGACTGAAGGCGGGCGAGGTGCTGGAATACCGTTCGGAGGCGTCGGATTACGCGGGTGATGCGCTGATGCGTGTGGGGACGTCGCCGACGTACCGGATCACGGTGATCAGCGAAGAGGAGCACCTGAACCTGGTGCTGGCACGTCTGAAGGCGATCGAGATGAAGATTCGGGCGCAGGCGGCCCGACAGAAGGCGGAAGCGGCCGAGGTGGGAAAGCTGGCGGAAGGGAAAGAAGGAGAGGAAGGGAAAGAGGAGAAGGCGAACGCGGCGGAGGAACGTGAGCGGGAGATCGCCCGGACGACGGAGGCGATCGCGCGAGAGGTGGAGGGACTGATTCCCGAACTGACGCGGAACCCGTCGGCGTCGGCGGAGCTGCTGGCCCAGATGGAGAAGCTGGGGCGGTCGGTGCGATCGGTGTCGGAGCAGCCGATGGGCGAGGCGGTGAAACAGTTGAGCCAAGCAGGGAAGTCGGGAGAAAGCGAACAGAAGGAGAACCTGTCGCAGGCCCAGGAGAACGAACAGAAGGCGGCGAAGGAACTGGAACGTCTGGCGAGCGCGGCGGCGGCGATGCAGCGCGAGAGCATCCTGGAGCGTCTGGCGGCGGAAGCGGAACGTCTGGCGGCACGACAGCGGGAACTGAAGGAAGAGAGCGTCCGGACGGGTCTGAAGACGGCAGGGATGGACCCGAAGGACATCCCGGCGGAACTGAAGAGCGGGATCGAGCGGTTGACGATGAGCGAGGGCAAGATTTCCGAAGGCGTGCAGGCGCTGGCCAAGGGAATCAACGACGCGGCGGGGACCTTGATCCACACGAAGCCGGCCGACGCGCAGACGGCGGAGAAGGCGGGGGAGAAACTGCGCAGCGACAAGGTGGCCGAGGAGATCGCGGGGGTGCTGGACAGCTTCGAGAAGAACGTGATGTTCGCAGAGGCGGACCGACAGGAAAAGGTGGCGACGTCGCTGACGGAAGTGGCGAAGATCCTGCGTCAGAAGGCGGATTCCGAAGAGATGGAGCAGATCGCGAAGGAACTGGAGGAGTTCATCCGTCGACAGACGGAACTGAACGAGAAGATGAAGGCGGCGAAGGTGAAGGGCGCGCAGCTGGGCGGGGAGCAGGCGACGCTGGAGCGAGACGTGAGAGAGCAGGCGGCGGCAATCCAGTGGCTGGCCCAGGAGATTCAACTGTTCAAGTCGCAGACAGCCCAAAAGCTGGAAGCGGCGTCGGATGAAATGGGGCTCGGCGCGGGCTGGCTGTATCGGTCGGGGTACCAGGAAGGACTGGAACACGGGGAGAAGGCGCTGGCGCTGCTGATCGGCGCGCGTGACGCGTTCAAGGAGGAACGCAAGCAGATGCAGGGGGCAAGTCAGAACTGTGCGTCGATGGAGGCGATCCTGCTGCTCCAGCGGATTCTGGTGGGTCAGAAGCAACTGCTGAAGTCGACGGGCGAGACGGACCAGCTGGGACGCAGCGACATGGATGCGTTCACGCGGCGGACGGTGGAACTGGCGAGTCGTCAGAGCCGACTGGTGGTGGACGCGAAGCGGCTGGAGGCGATGCTGGCGCAGTT
>CAZVTD010000233.1:2942-3996 GCA_964629945.1 uncultured Planctomycetota bacterium
AGTTTGCGGGGGCGGCCCGGGTGGTCGGCGAGGCGCGGGGACGGATGGACCTGAGCCGACTGGCACTGGAAGGCGGCGACCCCGGGAACGAGACCCGCGTGGTGCAGCGGCAGGCGATCGCGCTGCTGGAGAAGCTGATGGAGGGCCAATGCAAGGGGATGGGTCAGGGACTGGCGTCGGCACGAATGATGGCGATGATGCAGATGATGCAGGGCATGGGGATGAACCCCGGGGGATACGCGGGCGGGGGAAACGCGCCGATCCTGCCGGCGTCGCTGAGGGAGACGGGAGAGACGGAGTGGGCAAAGGTGCGGTCGCGGTTCGATGAACAGCTGGGGGCGGAGTTCGAAGGGGAGTATCCGGCGGAGTATCGCAAGCTCCTGGATGCGTATTTCAGTCGATTGAGAAAGGAGCCGATGCGTTGAGAACACTCGGACGAGGGACATGCGTTCGGCTGCTGGCGGCGGTGGTGACGGTCGGGGGGATGCTGCTGGCAAGTGCGCCCTGCCTGGGACAGGAGTTGAAGGTGACGCCCGAGGTGGAGCGTGCGGTGTCGCGGGGGTTGGAATACCTGGCCCGCACACAGCAGGCGGACGGCTCGTGGCCGGGGATGTACGGGAACAACGCGGGGATCGTGGGTGTGACGATGATGACGTTCCTGGCGCACGGGGAACTGCCCGACGAGGGACGATATGGGCAGGTGATCCGGAAGGCGGTGGACTTCATCCTGAAGAGCCAGCGTCCGAACGGGATGCTGGGCGACGGTTCGATGTACAGTCACGGGTTCGCGACGCTGGCACTGGGTGAGGTGTCCGGGCTGAGCGACGACGATCGGGGGGGGCGGGCGCTGAAGAAGGCGTCGGGGTTGATCGTGAGTTCGCAGAACGCGCTGGGAGGCTGGCGATACAGTCTTGGGGCGACGGACGCGGACACGACGGTGAGCGGCGCGCAGATGATGGCGCTTCGGGCGTCGGCCAGTGCGGGAATGGAAGTGCCGATGGAGACGATCCGCCGAGGGGTGGCGTATTACAAGACGTGCTTCTGTCCGGGCGGG
>CAZVTD010000234.1:0-3992 GCA_964629945.1 uncultured Planctomycetota bacterium
CCGCTCCACCCCCATGACGCCCCCCCTCGACACTCTCAACCTCGCCGGCGCCGCCGCCATCCTCCTCTACCAGGCCCGCCGTCACTGGCGCTGAAAAGCGCGACCCCATAGCTCTCCCTCACCTGCTCTTCCGAATCTCCTTGACCTGCGTCCGCTTTTTCGCTACAAGAAAGCTCGTCATTCCGCGTTTCGTGTGCATGTCCGGGGCTGCCCATGGAAAATCCTCTCCTGCTTCCCGAAATCCGCGAGTACCTCGCCGCCGATGACTCTGCCGGCCTCCAGGAACTCTGTTCTGCGGCCCACCCGGGCCTCGTCGCCGAGTTCCTCGCCGCGCTCGATCCCCCAGAAATCTGGCAGGTCCTCTCCCGACTCGACCCCGAGCTGCGTGCCGACATCTTCTCCCGTCTCGACGAGAACCTCCAGGCCGACGTCGCCGCGCTCCTCAACCGTCTCGAGCTCGCCTCCATGGTCACCTACATGCCCCCCGACGAGCGCGTCGACCTCCTCAAGCGCATGCCCGACGAAACCCGCCACGCCCTCCTCCCCGCCATCGCACACGCCGAGCGCGAGGACATCCGACGCCTCTCCTCCTACCCCGAAGGCACCGCCGGTGCCATCATGACCTCCGACTACGCCACCGTCCAACCCGACTTCACCGTCCTCCAGGCCATCGATGCCCTCCGGCAGGAAGCCCCAGACAAGGAAACCATCTACTACGCCTACGTCATCGATGCCGCGCGGAAGCTCGTCGGGTTCATCTCCCTCAAGGACCTCATCCTTGCCCGACCCGACGCTCGCGTCTCCAACATCATGCATCACGACATCATCTTCTCCCGCGCCTCCGACGACCAGGAAGACGCCGCACGACAGATCCAGAAATACGACCTCCTCGCGCTCCCCATCGTCGACGCCGACGACCAGCTCGTCGGGATCATCACACACGACGACGCGCTCGACGTCATCACCCAGGAGCAGACCGAGGACATGGAAAAGCTCATGGCCATCACCGGTGCCCACGAGTCTTCCGCCTATCTCCGGACCTCCGCCTGGGACCACTTCAGGAACCGCGCCTTCTGGATCGTCCTCCTCTCTATCCTCGGACTCGTCTCCGGCTACATCGTCCAGTCCTTCGGCGGACTCCTCCTCCAGTTCGCCATCCTCGCCACCTTCATGCCCATGCTCGCCGACACCGGCGGAAACACCGGTTCCCAGGCCGCCGCCCTCGTCGTCCGCGCACTCGCCCTCAAGGAAATCTCCGCACGCGACGTCCTCCGGATCCTCGCCAAGGAACTCAATGTCGCCCTCCTCATGGGCGCCGTCCTCGCACTCGTCGCCCTCGCACGCGTCTTCCTCTTCGTCGGTGGCTCTCAAATCCCCCCGGAATACTCCCCTCTCTCCGTCGGACTCGCCATCGCGCTCGCTCTCGGACTGCAGGTCGTCTCCGCAACACTCATCGGCGCACTCCTCCCCCTGACCGTCTCCGCACTTCGCTTCGACCCCGCCGTCGTCGCCTCACCCGCGCTCACCACCATCGTCGACATCACCGGTCTCCTCATCTACTTCACCACCGTCAAACTCATCCTCGGCGTGTGACCCCGATTCATCGGGGTCATGGCTCTCCTCTCTCCTTTCTACTTGCTGCTGTCATCTGGCCCGCTCACACCTCTCCTGCTCACACGAATCGCATAACTCCTCCTCCTTGACGTCCTCGCCCCGGGCGGCTGCTGTCGTCGTTGCTTCTTCTCCATTGTCCATGGCCCGTTGTGTGTTGTCCGTTGCCCATTGAAGCGTGTGCCGTAAACCCCTCCCCCTTGACGGGGGAGGCGGTCCCGATGCTGTTCATCGGGACGGTGGGGGTGTACACCTCCAACGGCTCGTCGGGTTGCCGTTCCCCCGATTCACGTCTCATTCCAGAATCCCCGGCCCGCAATCGTACAAAAAAATCAGCCGTCCCGGCCTCTTCGACCGGGACGGCGGGAACCATCCTCTTCTTCTTGACCTCTTATCAGCCGATCAATCTCCGTCTCACCATCCCGGCCAGACCCAGGATGCCCGTCCCCACCAGCAGCATCGTCCCCGGCTCCGGAACCTCGTTGTCCACCGCGTTCAGCGGCATGAATCCCATGCTTCGGATGCCTGCCGTATACATGTCCTCTAGGCTCGTGTCGATGTCGCCCTGCATAAGGGTGTAATACGTCGACGAGACCGCGTTGCCCGCCGCGTTCAGCTCCCACAGTTTGATCTTGTCCACGCCGCTCGTGTTCACATACCACTGCACCAGCACCCAGTGTCCGCCCGGGAACTCCGCGTCCGCCGGCGCGATCTGGATCACCTCGAACCCCTGCGTGTATCGTGCCGCGGAATACCCGCAGCCCATGTCCCATGCCTCGGCCACTTCGCCGTTCGGACCCGCATCCGCGTCCCACCAGTCCCCGTCGCCGTTGTGGTCTTCAGCGTGCGCGAAGTAGTGATAGATGGACGGAGTCGAGTTATAAGCCCAGTAGTAGACGTCCAGCAGACCGTCACCGTCCACGTCACCGGGCGCCCGGACCAGACCGCCGCTCGAATAGATGTTGAAGCTGTGCCCCATGTTCACGTCTTTCACCATGTCCACCCGCGTGTAACCCGTACCCTCGGCGTCCTTATACACGGCCGTGATGTTCGAGCTACTGCGTCCGACGATGACCCCGAACGCCGAATTGTAGTCGCTGAGATTCGCCGTCGCCAATGCCGTCACCGCCGTGCCGCTGTCATACAGGTCCGTCCCCGAGTTGTATGCCCACACCGACCCGTCACGCGACTGATATGCCGAGTTCGCGATCCCCCACGCACCGTCGGCCGACCCGTTCGGCAGAAAATTGCTGTCCACCGCCACCACACCGATGTTCCCCGTCGTGTTCGGAACTCCGGGGACGTTCGTCGACTGATACACCCCCGGGCTCAGCGCGACCAGTGTCCCATCGGGTCGACGCACGTCATACATCTGGTACGTCAGGGATGCGTTGCAGTACTGACCGCTCATGTCCTTGTTGTTTCCCGTCTCGTCCGCCCAGAACTCCACGTTCGTGCCGAAATAATCCCCCGCACTGTAGAACGTATCCAGATATTGACAGGCACCCGTCGTCATCGCGTTCCCGTCGTTATCTACCGTCTGCCAGTCCGTGTTCACGTTGAAATACCAGATATCCTGGTGCGCGTCCTTCTGGTTGACCGCGCCCAACGCACCCGTCTTGAAGTAGAACGTCCCACCCGGACCCGCCGGAACCGCCAGCGCCAATCCACTCATCATGCACACCAGAACCAGCCCCACAATGACCTTTCGCATCGGAACACCTCCCAGGAAAAAGACCGTCTCACATTCGGACCACCCCGGCAACCTTCGCCGTCGGACCTGTCTTGGCTCCTCCAGCCGCGGCACTCGGCATTTTTGCCTGCGACCTCTCACCTGAAATAGCAATGGGCGTGCCAAATGCAGATCCACTCGTGTGCGTACGAACAGATTGCGCCGTAACCGACCGTTTCACAAAGGGGAAGCAACTTGTCCAATGTGACAAATAATCCCCTGCTTCATCGCCTTGGTCCAACGCCGTGTTGAATTCTCTCAACGTTTCACTTGGTTTCGTTATAATGTAACTGTCGTATTGAAAACACGTTACATAGTGCCTGCTGAGTGATGTCCTGGATGAACATGAAACCGGCCATCCCGCAGGCTCGACCGTCAAGGAGGAGCCCGATGTGCCGGCAAGACCCTGGCTGGCGGAACGCATCCCGAAATCGAGCGTGTTCCTGCGTACAGACGAAGCGGGAGGGCTTCTAGGCCCTCCCGCCGCTTCCTGCTGTTGCTGACGTTTGATCTTAGACGTTCAAGCTTACAGCCTTCCCATTCCTCTCGATCCCTTCTTCTATCCTCTTCGCCGGATCAACGCCGCCAGCCCCATGACCATCATCCCCAACGTCCCCGGCTCAGGAATCGCCGAGCGCCGAAACCCGGA
>CAZVTD010000235.1:0-3985 GCA_964629945.1 uncultured Planctomycetota bacterium
CCTTTAGGAGACGGTTTCGGAAATCGTAGGTGAGGCGGTCGGCCTTGTTCGTGGGGTCGGTGCGGTCCGGAAGGACCGAGAGATTGCCCGCGGTATCCGAGGTCACGCTGAAACTGCCCACCGCCGACAATTTCCTTGGACCATCACAAGATCGTGCGTATACTCTCGGCATGAAAGACAAACTGAAGGTCCTCATTGTCGGCGCGCACCCTGACGACTGCGAGCTGTGTTTCGGCGGCTTCGCCGCACTCTATGCCGAAGCCGGCCACGATGTCCTCATGATCTCCATGACCGACGGCTGGACCGGTCACTTCTCCATGAAGCCCGCCCGGCTGGCTCCCCGCCGACGTCGCGAAGCCCGAAACGCCGCCGCCGTCCTCGGCGTCCGAAGCAAGGTCCTCCCCTTCCACAGCACCGAGCTCTGTCCCGACATCCCCACGCGCAAACGCTTCCTCGCCGAGGTCCGACGCTTCGCACCCGACCTCCTCCTCATCCACAAGCTCGAAGACTATCATCCCGACCATCGTGCGTCCGTGCAGCTGGCCTACGACATCTCCTACCTCGTCGGCGTCCCCTGGGCGTCAGAGACCAAACCCATGAAGCAGCCCCCCGTCATCATGCACTCCGCCCGCGAATGCACCACCACCGGCGCACCCGAGCGCATCATCGGACTCCCCATCGACCGCGTCTGGGACAAGAAGCTCCGCGCCATGCACGAGCACACCTCCCAGTTCTACGAGTGGCTTGCCTGGGAGCGAGGCGACATTGAGAACGTCCCGAAGACCCGCTCGGGACGCCTGAAATATCTGGAAGCCTGGCGCGGACCTCATTACGAAGCCGTCGCCCGGTGGTGCAGGAGCAAGGTCAAGTCCCGGAAATACAAGCCCTTCCGCTACGCCGAGGCCGCCTACGCCGCCAAGGCCGGCCTCCCCCTGACCCCGGAGCGCATCGAAAGGCTCTTCCCCTTCGAAAAGCTCGTCATCGGGTTCTGACCCAGGCGGGCGGGTTCAGCACTTCCGTGCCGGCGGCGTCCCTCCGGCCTCGCCGTTTTCCCTTGAATCGTCGGAAAATCTCACTATATAGAGGGTTTTGTCATTTGTGACAGGGAGAGCCATGCCGGACAGAGCGTATGACTTCAACACCATCGAGCCCAAGTGGCAGGCGGCCTGGGAGCAGGCTGACGTGTTTGGCGCCTCGGACGACCACGCCGCACCCAAGTATTACGTCCTCGTCGAGTTCCCCTACCCCTCCGGCGAGGGGCTCCACGTCGGTCACCCGCGCAGCTACACCGCGCTGGACGTCGTCGCCCGCAAGCGCCGCATGCAGGGCTACAACGTCCTCTACCCCATGGGCTGGGACGCCTTCGGGCTGCCTGCAGAAAACTTCGCCATCAAGACGGGCCGGCATCCCCGCGAAGTCACCCGGGCGAACATTGCCAACTTCCGCCGTCAGCTCAAGCGGCTGGGCTTCTCGTTCGACTGGTCCCGCGAAATCGACACCACCGATCCCCAGTACTACAAGTGGACCCAGTGGATCTTCCTCAAGCTCTATGAGCGAGGCCTGGCCTACAAGCACGAGATGCCCATCAACTGGTGCTCCTCCTGCAAGATCGGTCTGGCCAACGAGGAGGTCGTCGCGGGCGCCTGCGAGCGCTGCGGCTCGCCCGTCGTCCGTCGGGTGCGTTCCCAGTGGATGCTCGCCATCACGAAGTATGCCGAACGACTGCTGGCGGACCTCGACACCGTGGACTATCTCGACAAGATCAAGACGCAGCAGGCCAACTGGATCGGGCGTTCGACCGGTGCCGAGGTGGACTTCACGCTGGTGGATCACCCGGACATGACGCTGCGCATCTTCACCACGCGTCCGGACACGCTCTTCGGGGTCACCTACATGGTGCTTGCCCCGGAACACCCTTACGTGAAGCAGCTGCTGAAGTCGTGCAGCAACCCCGACGAGGTCACGGCTTACGTGGAAGCCGCCGCCCGGAAGAGCGACTTCGAACGCACCGAGGTGGCCAAGTCCGTCACGGGCGTCGAGATGAAAGGCGTCCGTGCGCTCAACCCCGCCAACCACACCGAGATTCCCGTGTGGGTGGCCGACTACGTGCTCATCAGCTACGGAACCGGGGCCATCATGGCGGTTCCGGGTCACGACGAGCGCGACTGGCGCTTCGCGAAGACCTTCAACCTGCCGATCATCGAGGTCATCTCCGGGGGGGACATCGAGAAGGCGGCGTTCACGGACATCGACGCCGGGACACTGGTCAACTCGGGTCCGCTCGACGGACTCAAGCCGAGCGAGGCCATCGTGAAGATGACGGAGATCGTCCAGCGGGAGGGCTACGGCGTGTCCTCGGTGCAGTATAAGCTGCGCGACTGGGTTTTCTCCCGGCAGCATTACTGGGGCGAGCCCATCCCGATGATCGACTGTCCGTCGTGCGGCTGGGTCCCCGTTCCGGAGGATCAGCTTCCGATCACGCTGCCCGATGTTGAGCGGTATCAGACCACCGACACCGGGGAGTCGCCGCTGGCACTCATGACGGACTGGGTCAAAACGTCCTGTCCGAAGTGCGGCGGAAGCGCCAAGCGCGAGACCGACACGATGCCGAACTGGGCGGGGAGCTCGTGGTATTTCCTGCGCTACACCGACCCCGGCAACGACGCGGCGCTGGCCGACCCGGCGAAGCTCAAGTACTGGACGCCGGTGGACTGGTATAACGGCGGGATGGAGCACACGACGCTGCACCTGCTGTATTCGCGATTCTGGCACAAGTTCCTCTATGACCTCGGGGTAGTCCCCACGCCCGAGCCGTATCGGAAGCGGACGTCGCACGGACTTATCCTGGGCGAGAACAACGAGAAGATGTCGAAGTCGCGCGGGAACGTGGTCAACCCGGACGAAGTCGTCGCCCGCTTCGGGGCGGACGCGTTCCGGCTGTATGAGTGCTTCATGGGGGCGTTCGACCAGCCGATCCCCTGGTCCACCAACGGGCTCATCGGGCAATATCGCTTCCTGCAGCGTCTGTGGGAACTCCAGGACAAGGTCGTCTTGGACGCGAGGCCCGACGCCGACACCAACCGTCTGGTCCACCAGACGATCCGTCACGTCAGTGAGCGGGTTGAGAACCTGAAGTTCAACACGGCGGTGGCGGCGCTGATGACGCTGGCCAACCGTTTCGGCTCGATCGGCACGATCACGCGAGAGCACTGGGAGCACTTCGTCACGCTGCTGTCTCCGTTTGCGCCTCACATGGCCGAGGAACTCTGGAGCCGACTGGGGAAGACGGACCTGGTCTGCAGCCGGAGCTGGCCGGTGTTCGACCCGGAGCAGGCGAAAGAGGAGACGATCGAGATCGCCGTCCAGATCAACGGGAAGGTCCGCGCGCGCATCACGGTGGACGCGTCGCTCGAATCCGAGGCGGTCCAGTCCGAGGCACTGGCCGACGCGCGGACGCAAGCCGCCCTGGAAGGCAAGACGGTTCGGAAGGTGGTCGTGGTGCCCGGCCGGCTGGTGAACATCGTCGTCCACTGACGAGTCGATCAGGAGCCGGCTGATCTCGCGTCGTGCGTGTTCGCTCAGCCGATTCACCAGGGCTTCATCGATGGCCGCCGGTGCCGGTGTCGATCGGTGCGGCCTGGGGCGGCGAGGCCGGCGTCGTTTCGGGGAGAAGCGGCGCAGGGCATCGATGGTCTTCAGCAGCACGCAGGTTTCCATTTCGACGACGTCCTGTGACAGCCGACGGAACAGTTCCCCGAGCGCCAGCGACAGACACGCGCTACGCAGGGCTTCCAGAGCGTTCTGTGCGGCCGATTCAACCATCGCTCACCTCTCCTCGAACACACGGCTTCACCCTTAGGGGCGGATGCTGCGCCTGGCGTCAATTTAGAGGGGGTGTCGGCAGGGTGGGGGTCCGAGTTACGTCGAGCGGGCTCGGCCCAAGCGCCACGGCGCGCAGGCGTTGGGCCGGGGCGGAACGATATTG
>CAZVTD010000236.1:0-3970 GCA_964629945.1 uncultured Planctomycetota bacterium
CGCCCGACCCCCCCTGCCGCAACTCAAGTTCCAAAGCTGACTTGTCGCAATTCGGCCGCCATCGGCCGGCGGCGCGGCTAGACTAATAGCGGATAGACATACTGGAGCCGCGCGACCGGACGGTTTTCACTCGCGGCGGTTCTCACTTGTGCACTGCCGTCTCGCCAACGGCTGATTGTCTTGGTACTGCCGTTCGCTGCCGGCCGACGCTCGTGACTCCGCTATCCACTCGCGACTCCGCCGTCTCGGCCTGATCGACATTTGCGGCGCCTTTGTCGGCGTGGCTGACACTTGTACCGCTGTCTCGGCCGTGGCGGCTCGCCTTTGCACTGCGGTTTGGAGCATCGGGTCATGCCTCGACCAGACTTCAAGCACCGCGACGCAGTTTACCAGACTCTGTGTGCCCAGATCGTGCGCGAAGCGACCGACTTGCAGAGTCTGGCCGCCTCCGCCGCCCGCGCCCTGGGGCACCCGGACGTGTCCAGTGACCCGATGCTGGGCGCGGTGCTGCGCGGCTTCATTGCGGAACGCGAGGCCTATCTGCGCCAGGCCAGGGTCCTGGCGCCCCCCGAGCAGGCCCCCGACAAGCCCGCCTACGTCGAAATCACCTTCGAAAAGGGCATCCCCGTCGCACTCGACGGAAAGAAGCTCCCGGGCATCGACCTCATCACCCAGATCAATAAACTCGCCGGCTCCCACGGCGTCGGTCGGACCGAATCCGTCGAAAACCGTCTCGTCGGCATCAAGTCCCGCGAGGTCTACGAGTCCCCCGCCGGCTGGACCATCTACACCGCGCACCGCGCGCTGGAAGCCCTCACCCTCTCCCGCGACGTCCTCCACTTCAAACAGCCCCTCTCCGACCGCTACGCCGAGCTGGTCTACACCGGACTCTGGTTCTCCGACCTCCGCGAGGCCCTGGACGCCTTCTTCAACCAGGTCAACTCCGTCGTCACCGGCACCGTCCGTCTCAAGCTCTACAAGGGCTCCTGCGCCGTCGTCGGACGCAAGTCCCCGAATTCCCTCTACGACACGAAGCTCGCCACCTACACCCCCGAGGACGCCTTCGACCACAAATCCTCCACGGGCTTCATCCACATCTGGACGCTCCCCGTGCGTGCCGAAGCGCGACGTCGCGAGTCCCGGGAGAAATGAGCCTCCCATGACCACGGATCTCCGGCTGCCCGTCTTCCCCGACGCCTTCAGGGCCCCTGTACGCTCCGCCGAGATTATCGCCGTCGGCACCGAGCTAACCCAGGGACTCATCGTCAACTCCAACGCCTCCTGGCTCTGCGCCCGGCTCCTCGCCCTGGGTGTCCCCGTCCACGTCTACACCACCCTCTCCGACCATCTCGATCTCCTCGCCGACGAGATTCGCCGAGCCGCCGAGCGCACCGATCTGGTCGTCCTCACGGGCGGGCTCGGTCCCACGCGCGACGACCTCACCCGCGACGCCATCGCCCGCGCCGCCTCCGTCGATCTCGTCCTCGATCCGGAATCCCTCGAACACATCGAAACCCTCTTCAAAAATCGCCTTCGCCACCCCATGGCCGAGAACAACCGCCAGCAGGCCTACATCCCTGCCGGTGCCCTCGCCCTGCACAATCCCATCGGCACCGCCCCGGGCATCGCCTGTCTCGTCGGCAGCGCCCGTGTCCTCGCCTTCCCGGGCGTCCCCCGCGAACTCTTCGCCATGTTCGACCACGTCGCCAACCTCCTCGCCCAGTCCCCCGAGCCTCCCGGCGCCATCGCCGTCCGGACCTTGCACTGCTTCGGCACCGGCGAATCCGACGTCGACCGACGCATCCGCGACCTCATGGACCCCCACGCCAATCCCTTCGTCGCCATCACCGTCGTCGATTCCATCATCTCCGTGCGCATCACCGCCGCCGCCCCGGACCGCGAGCACGCCCAGGCCCTCGTCGAACCGGTGGAGGACGACCTCCGCACGCGACTCGGCGACCTCATCTTCGGCACCGACGACCAGACCCTCCCCTCCGTCACCGCCCAGGCACTCCTCCAGAGCCGACGCACCCTCGCACTGGCCGAATCCTGCACCGCCGGACTCCTCGCCTCCACCCTGGCCGAAACCCCGGGCATCTCCACCTCGCTCCTGGAGGCCGTCGTCACCTACGCCAACGCCGCCAAGGTCCGTCTGGGCGTCCCGGAAGAACTCATCCGCGAACATGGCGCCGTCTCGCACGAAGTCGCCGTCGCCCTCGCTGAAACCGTCCGGGCTCGGGCCAATGCCGACGTCGCCCTGGGAATCACCGGCATCGCCGGTCCCACGGGCGGCTCCCCGGAAAAACCCGTCGGACTCGTCTACATCGCCCTGGCCTCCACGCTGGGCACCGAGGTCCGCCGACTCCAGCTCTTCGGCGACCGCAACATGGTCCGCAAACGCGCCATGCTCAACGCCTGCAACCTCCTCCGCCTCACCCTCGCAAAACTCGCTGCCACATAATCCCTTCCGTCATTGTTTCTGTTGCTGTTCCTGCTCTTCCTGTATACTGTATTCAGAGCACCGTTTACTGTGTACTGGAGTTCGCCATGTCCGATTGGATCAGCGAAATCACCGACCGTCTCGGTCCGCGTGCCGTGGAAAATGCCCCCCTGGCCCCGCACACCACCTTCGGCATCGGCGGACCCGCACAGCTCCTGACCCATCTCGAATCCATTCACGAGTTGCTCTGGCTCAAGGACCTCGCCCGCCGTCACGAACTTCCCCTGCGCGTCGTCGGGGGCGGCTCCACCGTCCTCATCCCCGACGCCGGTCTCCCCGGAATCACCGTCCTGCTGGAGGGCGACTTCACCCATCTCCGTCTGGATCACGCCGCCGCCAAGGCCCACGCCGGCGCGGGACTCCCCATATCCCGCCTCGCCGCGAAGTGTTCAGACGCCGGATTGTCCGGTCTCGAATGGGCCGCCGGTCTCCCCGGCACCGTCGGTGGGGCCGTCGTCGGAAACGCCGGCGCCTGGGGTTCTTCCTGTGCCGACAACCTCGTCTCCGTCCGTCTGCTCGAACGTTCAGGCCGCGTCCACGAGTTCCCCCGCGCCGAACTCACCTTCGGCTACCGTCACACGTCCATCCCCGCCTCGGGCGCCCTCGTGCTGGCCGCCGCCTTCGCCCTGATCCCCTCCGACCCCCAGGCCATCCGCACCCTGTGCGAGCACCTGCGCGACCGCCGCCGAACCTCGCAGCCCATCGGCGAACGCTCCGCCGGTTCCGTCTTCAAGAACCCCCCGGGCGACTCCGCCGGACGCCTCCTCGACGCCGCCGGCTGTAAGTCTCTCCGCGTCGGCGACGCCCTCGTTTCACCCATTCACGCCAACTTCATCCTCAACACCGCCTCCGCCACCGCACACGATGTCCTCGCCCTCATCGACCTCATGCGCACCCGCGTCCACGACAGATTCTCCATCCAGCTTCAGACCGAAATCATCTTGCTCAAATAAAAAAGGGACAGGTGCCTCTGTCCCTTTCATCGCGATTGTTTTGCATGGGTCGTTTTACATTTTGCATTGAGCCGTCACCGCATCTCCTCCTCCGTCAGATAGCAGCACGGGTCATCCCCCCACACGTCACCCGTCACCACCTCCGCACGGATTCGGCAGCCTCCGCACACGCCCTTCCACGCGCACACCCGGCAGCGCGTCCCGTTCAGGTGTTCCGCCTTCTTCTTCAGCTTCATCAGGAACGCGTTGCTCGGGTCGTTCCAGATCTCCCCGAACGCTCGCTCCCGCACGTTCCCCAGCGTCACGTCTCCCCAGAACTGGCACGGGTGCACGTCTCCCACCTCATCCACCGCCGCGAACTTCGTCCCCGCGCTGCATCCCCCGTGCATCCGCGACAGCCGCTCCACTTCCTCAACCCGTTCCGGACGGTTCTTCCTCACCCACTCCCGGATGAACACCCCGTCGGCGTGATTGTCCACCGTCAGCACCTCCCCCTTCCCCCCGCGCCGCTCCACGG
>CAZVTD010000237.1:0-3951 GCA_964629945.1 uncultured Planctomycetota bacterium
GCGCCAGGCCGTGGCGGGGTTCGTGGCGGTGGCGAGTCCGTTCCACATTCCACAGCCTCCGAACCGGTATTATCGACTGGCGTTGGAGCACCGGGACCTGGTGCTCCTGGCGCGGACACTGTTCAACGTGCACACGGCGGCGGAGGTGGGGACGCTGACGGGCAAGCTTCCCGGGGAATCGGTCCACTGCAATCCGAAGAACATGGACGAGGCCGTGATGAAGGCGGTCTACGAACACGCGCTGGATGATGTTTCGAAGGGACTGCTGGAGCAGCTGGAAAGCGTGGCGAAGACGGGGAACCTGACGAGTGCGGACGGGAAGTTCGATTACACGGGGGAACTGGGACGGGTGAAGACGCCGATTTTGTGCGTGTCGGGGAAGGTGGACAACGTGTGCGATCCGGCGGGGGTGCGCTACGCGTACGAACACGTCCGTTCGACGGACAAGACGTATCGCGAGGCGGGATTGGCCAACGGCTTCAGTGCGGATTACGGACACAACGACCTGGTGCTGGGACGCAACGCGCGACGGGAAGTGTATCCCGTGATCCGGGACTGGATCAGACGACATGACCGGCCTTGAGGTGGCGGTGGACGAGTACCGGGTGGAGACGCCTGACCGCTGGCGGTTGGAATTGAAGCGGTACCGGTCAGGGCAGGGGGGCGATGGTGCGGCGCGGGGCCGGGTGCCGGTGGTGCTGTGTCACGGGTTCAGCTGCAACGGACACTACTGGGACCTGCTGGAGAAGGTGAGCCTGGCGCGGTATCTGGCGGGCCGGGGCTATGACGTGTGGGTGCCTTCGCTGCGCGGGTCGGGGCGAGGGACCAAGCCTGGGATTTCGGTTCTGCGGGAGATGTTCCAGTTGAAGTGGCCCGGCTGGGGGAGGCTGCGCGAGGTGTTCGGACGGAAGCGTCCCGAACGGCTGGACTGGAACTTCGACGATCACGTGCTTCAGGACCTGCCGACGATCATCGACACGGTGAAACTGGAGAGCGGACATGACCGGGTCGCCTGGGTGGGACATTCCATGGGCGGGATGGCGATGTACGGATACCTGGAACGGACGGGACGCGATGACGTGGCGGCGTTCGTGACGCTGTCCAGTCCGATTCAGGTTCCTCAGCCTCCCAACGCGGAGTATCAGGCGACGCTGCGCTGTCGATGGGGCCTGCTGTGGGGGCGTGCGCTGTTCAACTCGCAGTTCCTGGCGGGGGTTGGTGTGCTGGCCGGTCGCGTGCCGATGGATTACGTGCGGTGCAACCGGTCGAACATGGAAGACGACGTGATGCGGGCATTCTATCGCCGCGTGATCGAGGACGTGCCCCGGGGGCTATTGATGCACCTGCTGGACGGGGTGGGCCACGGTCATATGCGGAGCACGGACGGGACGTTCGACTACACGGGGGAACTGGGGCGGGTGAGGGTGCCGATCCTGTGCATGGTGGGGGCGTTGGACAAGATGTGCGACCCGGCGGGGGTGCGCTACGCGTACGAGCACGTGGGCTCGACGGACCGGACCCACGTGGAACTGGCGAAGTCGGAAGGGTTCAGCGCGGACTACGGACACATCGACATGGTGCTGGGCCGCAACGCAAGGCAGGAGGTGTTCCCGCTTGTCGAGGCGTGGCTGAACGAGAGGACGCGGACGGTCTCATAGGTCCGGGGCGTTACGAGACGGGTCCGGCATGTCTGGAGGGGTCGTAGTGGGTCCCTTTCCAGACGAGCCCCTTCCGCGAGAAGCGGATGCCGATGGCGGAGAGCAGGATGCCGAGGGCGACCAGACAGCCCAGGAGGTGGAAGACGACGTAGCGTGGATCGGTCTGGAAGGTCCTGAAGAAACGGGCCATGACGAGCATTTCGACGATGACGGTGGCGCCGGCGAGTGCGAGCAGGGCCCACAGGGGGCCGGTGGGACCGGCGAGTGCGAGGGTGAGCGCGGTGCCGATGAGGACGAAGTAGGGCAGGAGTGAGAAGAAGAGGAGCATGGCGACGCCGACGAGCATCATGCGGAGTGAACGGTTCATGCCGGCGAGGAAGATGCGAGCCCATCCACGGCAGATTTCGCCGAGGGAGCGGTACATTCGGATTCGGGAGATGTCGGAGGTGTAGGCGACGCAGAGCTTTCCGCCCGAGTGCTTGACGCGTCGGGCCAGGGCGATGTCCTCCAGGAGCTGTTCGCGGACGGCGTGATGTCCGTCAACGGACTGGTAGGTCTGTCGTCGGATGAGGATGTATTGGCCGTTGCCGAAGGCGATGGGTGAGGCGGGGTCGTTCACTTTCCAGAGGGGATAGCGGATGCAGAGCATGCTCCCGGTCATGGGCTGGACGACCTTCTCCCAGAAGGAGACGTTGACGATGGGGATGAGCAGGGAGAGCATGTCGACGTTGTTCCGGACGGCATAGGTGACGGCCTGGGAGATGTTGGCGAGGTGGTGCCGGGTGTCGGCATCGACGAAGAGGAGGAAGTCGGGCTCACCGGCGGCCTGGGCCCCGAGCTGAAGGGCGTAGTTTTTTCCGGTCCATCCTTCGGGGCATTCGGTGTTTCGGATGAGCTGAACGCGGGGGTCGCGACGGACGAAGGTTTCGACGATCTCGGCGGTTCGGTCGTCGCTGCGGTCGTCGACGACGATGATGCGGAGTGCGGATTCGTCCCGACCGCGGGCGTAGTCCTGGGCCAGCAGACTTTCCAGACATTCACCGATGTTGTGCTCTTCGTTTCGTGCCGGGATGATCACCGCGACGCTGGGCGGAGGGTCCACGAGATCCTGGAAGGTGTCGGAAGACAGCACGGGGTCGTGTTTGAGTGTCCAGGTCAGGAGGAAGTTTCGGAAGATCCACGTCAGCAGGACCGTGCCGGTCAGGATTCCCAGAACGATGGTCACGTGCGACTCCTCATGTTGTCACTTGTCGAGGGGGGCAAGCCGGGGAGGAAGGTTCCGGATGCTTTGTCGCGTTCCCGTTCCGGCCGGTAGCGGGTTCCCCGCCAAGGGGCCGTGCTGCCCGTGCACAGTCGGAAAAGCGCCATCGTCCAGAAGAAGAGGATGAACAGGATGGCGGGGCCGAGCATCAGGACATACCAGCGGCTGGTTCTGCAGAACGGGAACATCCTCAGGAGCACACTGACCTGGGCCGCAGTGGCGAGGCCCGAAGCCGCGGTCAGCATGATGAAACCGGAGGGGTGTCGTCCCAGGAACAGACCGAGAAGTCCCGTCAGCAATCCCAGCCAAGGCAGCAGGGCGAAGACAATGATCTCGACGGTTCCCCGGAGGATTCTTGAAAGGTCCTGGTGCATGCAGCCCTGGAAGATGCGTGTCCAGCCGGTGGAGATCTGTCGCAATCCTTTGTACATGCGGATTTTGAGGAGGTCGGGTGCGAAGGCGATTTTGAGGTTGAGTCCGGCACGCTTGGCCACACGTGCCAGGGCGACGTCTTCGACGAGGCAGCCTCGAACGGTCTGGTGACCGCCGACGAGCTGGTAAGCGCTGCGGGTCATCAGGATGAACTGACCCGCGGCGAAGGCCGTGCTGGAGGTGTGCTGGTTGACCTTCCAGATCTTCAGGCAGAACCCCATGAGGGCGAGGATGATGGGTTGAAGGGCTTTTTCCCAGAAGGTTCCGAGGTGATATCCGGCGATCAGGCTGAGCATGTCGATGTGTTCGCTCTGGGCGAAGGAGACGATCTGGGAGATGGCGCGGGGATGATACCATGTGTCCGCGTCGAGGAAGATGAGGTAGTGTCCGTGTGCGTGCTCGCGTGCGAGGTGTATGGCGTAGTTCTTTCCGGTCCAGCCTTCGGGGAGTTCGGTGTTGCGCACAAGGGTGAGATGGGGGGCGCGACGTGCGAATTCCTCGGCGACACTGGCGGTTCGGTCGGTGCTGCGGTCGTCGATGACGATGATTTCGAGGTCCGGGTAGTCCTGGCTGATGAGGGTGTGGAGACAGCGTCGGAGG
>CAZVTD010000238.1:0-3945 GCA_964629945.1 uncultured Planctomycetota bacterium
ACTCGGAAGGGACGAAGCAGCGGTGTGTCTGGCTGTGCCGGGCCAACTCACGACGATCGAGGGCGCCACCGGTGTCGTGGACGTCTCCGGGACCACCGTGCAGGTGCGTCTTGCCTTGCTCCCGGAGGCTCGTGAGGGCGACTTCGTCCTCGTCCATGCCGGCTTTGCCATCAACAGGTACAACCCCAGGGACGCCCGCGAGATCCTTGCCGTCTACGAGGAATACTTCGCCGCCATGGAGAAAAAACGGGATGACAAACGCCCCTAGGCCCCCTGAGCTCCTGGCCCGGACACATCGGCTGGCAGACGCCCTGGGCGACCGCAAAGTTGCCCTGATGGAGGTCTGCGGAACCCACACCATGGCCATCTCGCGCATGGGGCTGCGTGCGCTCATGCCCGCCAATGTCCGGCTGGTCTCCGGACCCGGCTGTCCGGTTTGCGTCACTCCTACCGGTTACATCGATGCCGCCATCGAGTTGGCCCACCGTCCCGACGTCCTGGTCACCACGTTCGGCGACCTGATGCGTGTCCCCGGAACTCATTCCAGTCTCGTACGGGGTCGCTCCGAGGGGGCACACGTCGAGGTCGTCTATTCCCCCCTCGCCGCGCTCGACCGGGCACGTGCCAACCCGGACCGACAGGTCGTCTTCCTCGGCGTCGGCTTCGAAACCACCGCTCCCGCTGTCGCCGCCTGCATCCAGCAGGCACGCCGTCAGAACATCCACAACTTCTCCGTCCTTCTCGCCCACAAGCTCATCCCCCCCGCCATGGCAGCCCTCCTGGCCGATCCCCGTGTCGTCCTCGACGGCTTCATCTGCCCCGGACATGTCAGCGTCATCATCGGGTCCGACGCATACCGGCCCCTCTGTGAGCGTTTCTCCGTCCCCTGTGTCGTCACCGGTTTCGACGGGCCGGATATCCTCACCGGAATCAACATGCTCCTGGCCCAGTTGGTGGGTGGCCGGACCGAACTCGAATGTCAGTATGCCGTCGCCGTCAGACCCGAGGGCAACCCCAGGGCCCGGAAACTCCTTGAAGACACCTTCACGGTCGTGGATACTGATTGGCGTGGCTTGGGAACGATCCCGGAGAGTGGGCTGGTTCTCCGAAGCGAATGGTCCGGTTTCGATGCCGCGTCGCGCTTCCATCTTGATCTCCAGCGCACCGAACCGCGGACCGGCTGTCGTTGTGGCAATGTCATGCGGGGCATTATTGAACCCCGACAATGTTCGCTCTTCGGAACCACCTGCCGGCCGGAAAGTCCGGTCGGACCCTGCATGGTGAGTAGCGAGGGCGTCTGTGCGGCGCACTACCGATATGAACAATCCGAACTCTCCTGAAACCGAGAGAATCCTCCTGGCCCACGGCGGGGGAGGGCGCCTCGCCCGAAACCTGATCCGTGACTGCTTCCTCTCGGTCCTGGATGACCCGGAGCTTTCCAGACTCTCCGATTCTGCACTCATCGACGTCCCTGCCGAACGCCTTGCCTTCACCACGGACAGTTTCGTCGTCAAGCCGCTCTTCTTCCGGGGCGGGGACATCGGCCGCCTTGCCGTTTGTGGCACGGTCAACGACCTTGCTGCCGTCGGTGCCAGTCCCCTTTGCATCAGCCTTGCCGTCATCGTTGAAGAAGGACTTCCCCTCGAAGTGCTCAGGAACGTTGCCTCGTCGGTGGCCGCCGTGGCACGCGAAGCCGGCGTCCGTGTCGTCTGTGGCGACACGAAAGTGGTCGAAAGAGGTGCCGCCGACCAACTCTTTCTCACCACCAGCGGAATCGGGCTCCTGCCCACCGGACTCCAGATCGGTCCCCAACGCATCACCCCCGGCGACCTTGTCATCCTCAGCGGCACCCTTGCCGACCACACCATTGCCGTCATGAGTGCGCGCGAAGGACTCGGTTTCCAGACCACGGTCCTCAGTGATGTGGCGCCCCTGGCCGATCTCACCCGGGCTGCAATCGTCTCCGGCGAGGTTCACGCCATGCGGGATCCCACCCGAGGGGGACTGGCCGCCGTCCTCAATGAACTTGCCGAACAGGCCCGGGTGGGCATCGAGATTGACGAATCCGCCATCCCGATTTCCCCCGCCGTGCGGCACGCTTGTGATCTGCTCGGACTCGATCCCCTGCACGCCGCCAATGAGGGAAAAATGGTCATCATCGGTGCCGCATCCGATGCTCCCGCTATCCTTAAGGCCGTCCGGAGCACCGCCTTTGGCAAACAGGCCGTCGTGGTGGGACGGGTGGGCGACAGCCTGCCCGGGACCGTGTGGCTTCGCACAAGCATCGGCGGCAGACGGATCGTGGATCCTCCGATGGGGGAACTCCTCCCCAGGATATGTTGAAGACTTTGCCGACCCCACAGGCCTTCCGCGATGAGGGTGGGGGAACCTGAAAAGTGTTGCGTTTCATCGGCACGAGCGGCCTGCCGTCTGCAACACTAAAATTCTTGCACCCAGGGCCCCGCAGGAGCCTTCGGAGGGGCGTTTCAGGGGGATGACCCGGGTGCCCAAAATCGCGTCCTGACGCCTTCTACGGGCTTGACTCGCCAAGGTCTCCGCTTATAATTCGCCGGCAGTGCTAAGGTTCTGAGTCTTCTTATTTGGGATGAGGAAATGACGAAGCGACCCCGGACATCGATCGGTGCGTTGGTGATGCGTTTTTGCTCCGGCTTCGCAGTTCGCGACGGCAGGGCCCAGGCGGGGTGGTTCTCATGTCTACTCGTCGGGGTGCTCCTTTTCCTGGCGCACGGTTCCGCCGTTGCACAGGAGCGCGGCTTCCCCATCTCCGATGCCGATCTCGCTTTTGCGCAGAGCCTTGTGGAAAACGGATATGCCGATCTTGCGATCGCACTCTACACGCACCTGAGGGAGATGCCCGGCACCTCGAAAGAGGTGAAGCTGGAGGCCGGACGGGGACTTCTTTCCGCCTATCGCGTCTTGAGTGCTCAGGTCGTTGATCCCGAGCAGCGTGAGCAGTACCTCCAGAACGCCGGCTTCCTGGTCAAGGAACTCGTGGACGCCTATCCGGAGGACAAGATTCCCCTCGATCTCCTCTATGAGCAGGCCGTGGTGTACCAGACGGAGGGGCGTTCCTTGGGAATCAAAGTCCCCCTTGAGAAAGACCTGCAGAAACAAGCCCTCATCATCAAGGAGAGTGAGGAGAGATTCGACAAGGCCCTTGAAATCTTCGTCAAGCTCCAGAGGCGCATCAGGGAGGAGGAGGAGCCGCTCAATAAGGATCCCGAGAAGAACTCGACGCGGCTTGATACGCTCCGCGCGATTCGCACCCGTGCGGCACTTCAGGTCTGTTGGACCGGACGTTACAAGGCCCTGCTTTATCCCGAAGGAAACGAACTTCGTACGACCACGTTCAACGAGGCGATTGAAACGTTCGGAAGGTATATTGCCGCTTACGAGCAGGACCTCAGTGTTCTGAACGCACTCATGGGACGAGGCCGCTGTTACCATGATCTCGGCAAGAACGAGGAAGCCCTGAACGATTTCAACAAGGTCGTCGAGCTGGCCGCCACCGTAAGCGGAAACGTGCCCGAGGTCGTTGGCATTTCCACCGAATGCGCCGTTCAGGCCGCCGAAATTCGCCTGGAACTTGGAAAGCTGGACGAGGCCCAGACCGGGATCGATGCCCTGTTGGGCGCCAAGGTCCCCGCGGATTCATCAAATGGTCAGAAACTCGGCATCGAAAAAGCCAAGATCCTCTACGCCAAATCCAAAACACTCCGCGACACTGATCCCGATAACACGGTCAAGCTCATCCAGGAAGCCGTCAAAATCCTCGGAGACATTGCCCGGAGCGGCACTGAAAACGCCGGTGCGGCCAGAGAAGCCATGGGACCCATACTGAAAGAGAAAATTGCCGACCTTAAGCTGGGACCCGTTGGCAAGCTCCTCTTGGCCGAGAACTACCTCTCCGAGGGCATGTATAAG
>CAZVTD010000239.1:0-3935 GCA_964629945.1 uncultured Planctomycetota bacterium
AAGCCCCAGTTCCTCCGTCACCCGCCACGAGAACACGAAGTCCCCACCCGACAGCATCTCCGTATTGAACCCGCCCAGCGCCTCCAGAACCGTCCGCTTATACGCCGTGTTCCCCGACCCCACGAACCGATACAACCCGTCCGCACTCGGAATCCGCCTCAGGTCGTTCCGAAAACCGAACCGCTCCACCAGCGTCCCATGAGGCGTCACCAGCGGCTCAAACGACCCGAACGTCCCTCCAACCTCCGGATCCTCCCATCCCACCACCAGTTCCCGAAGCCAGTCCCGGTCGGCTGCGTCGTCCGCCCCGCAGAACGCCACCAGCTCCCCAGACGACTCCGCGATTCCTCGGTTCTGTGCCCCGTGCACGTTGCGGACCGCTTCCTCCAGAACATACCTCACCGGATACCGCTTGATCACCTTCTCCGATCCGTCGTCCGAAGCGTTATCTACCACCACCACCTCATACCGTGTCTTCGGGTACGTCTGCACCATCAGCGAGTCCAGGGCCTTCCCGATCGTCCTGCGCATGTTATACACCGGAACCACCACCGACACGTTCGGCAGCCTGATATCGTCCTTCATCGAACATTCTCCCTGACCTTCAGGGCCTCACGGACTTCCGACCCAGCAATCTCTCGTAAACCCTCAGCAGCCGTCCGCCGTACGTCTCCGTGCTCCATTGCTCCACCACGTGTTCGCGTCCCGCGCGTCCCATCTCGCCCCACCGCTCCGGGTGCTCCATGAGCGTCGCAATCGCCCCCGCCAGTCGCTCACTGTCTTTCTCCGGAACCAGCACGCCTGTCCGCCCGTTCACCACCGCTTCACGGATCCCCGCGTAGTCCGTCGAAACCACCGGCACACCCGTCAGTTGCGCTTCCAGCAGGACCGTCGCCAGTCCCTCTCGATCCCCCGTGGACGCCGTCACACTCGGCAGAACAAACACGTCACACCCCAGCATCTCCCTCACCACGTCATCGTGACTCATCTGACCGGGAAAACTCACAACGTCCGTGAGCCCCATCTTTTCGACCTGCTGCTCCAGCGTTCCCCTCATCTCGCCGTCCCCCACCACCCTCAGCGTCAATCTCCTCCCCTCGTTCACCAGCATCCGCACCGCTTCGATCAGGTAGGGCAGACCCTTCACCTCCACCAATCGTCCCACGAAAAGAAGACGCATCGGCCTCTCCGGCCCCAGACACCTCTCCTTGAACGGAAACCGCTCCGGATCCAGCGGGTTCCCGATCGACATCGTCTTCTCGGCCGGTGCACCCATCTCGACGATCAGCCCACGGATAAACTCGCTCGACGTCAGTAACGCGTCCCGCTCTTTCCACAGATCCTCATACAGCCCCGGCTCCTCCCGAGGCACGCGCGTCGCGTCGAACCCGTGGAACATCGTCACCAGCGGAACCCCCAACTTACGCTTCACCGGAACGCAAAAAGCCCCCGCCGGACCGTAATGCGCATGAATCAGAGAACACCCCTTCAGATACCGCACCGCACGATACTGCTTGAGGATCTGTCCCCACGACCCTTCCCACCCCAGACGCTTGTCATGCGTGTTGCTCGCCCAGCGCGACAGGCTTCCCCCGGACGCCCCGGCGAATGCCGCCGCCGCAAACGGCCACCGACAGAACGACTCCCATCGCTTCGGGTTCCGAAGCGCCTTGGCGCCTGCCCCGCTTCGACCCGCCTGGGGAAGCGCCGCTCGCGCACCGTTCCTCAACTCGTAGATCCCCAGCACCTTCGTCTCGAAACCCGCTTCATCCAGCAGCCCGATATGCGAAAGAATAAACGTCTCGATCGGCTGGGGAACGCTCAGACAGACCACTCCTACCCCCAGACTCGCCAGTCCTTCATGGCTCTTCTGACTCCCGACGCGTTCAGACACGACAGTCCTCCCTGCATGCGGGCGACAGCGGTGCCTGTTTCAGACTGCGTTCCAGCATGTCATCGAAGAACACCTCCACCCGTTCGACACACCGTGCGGTTGCAGACGTCAGTTTCGGACCGATGCACGAGGACATCCGCAGAAGTCCCTTGGCCGCCTGAATCACGTCGTCCGTGTTGTCGTCAACCAGGTGAACCGGATGCCAGTCCGTAATGCCCAACTGTTTCATCACCCCCGTCATCTTCAGCCGGTAGTAATGATTCGTAAACAACGGCAGCGTCGGAACACCACTCGTCAGACCGAACAGAACAAAATGATACGAAAAACCCACGTCCAACGTCATGGCGGCGCACAACCCCTTGAGCAGTTCCGGTCGATACACTCCCTCGATCAGCTTCAGACTCCCCGGACGCGCATACCGCGCCACAACCCGGGCGGCCTCACGGTCGTCTTCAGAGGGATTGTAACACATCGGGATTGCCACCACCTGGGCGTCGAGAACCTCCGCGAGTCGGCTGGTCAACTCTCCCATGCGCCGGGCCCACGATTCTCCTCGATCACACGTGTAATCGGTGGCACGCAGGTGGATGCCCACCAGAACACCGTCACGCGGCACCCCCTCCGCCTGAAGCGCCGCATCCACCTCCTCCCGCGACGCCGAAGGCAGACTGACCGCGTCGTCGAACGTGATCCGGATCAGGGCCTCGGGAATGCCGATCTGACGCAGAATCGCCTGCGATCCCTCCCCGTCGCGCACGCTGATCCCCTGCGCCGCCGGAAGCGTCTGCCTCAGCAGACTCCTGAAATACGTGTTGCGCAGAGGCCCTACTCCCTGACCCGTAACGAAAAAAGGCGTCCGCGACAGGGCACACCATCGGTACAACAGACTCCACACCACGATCGCACCTTCACCGAATATGTCATTCATCCCCCCACTGCCGTAGTTGATCACCACGTCCGCACTCTGAATCAGTTCCCACAGGTCGTGAGCGTTTTGACTTATTTTGATGGGACGACCACGTCGTCCTGATCTTCCCAGCAGATCACACACGGTGCGCCGGTAATACTTTTGGAGGAGGTGCGAGTTCGACACGACCTTCTGGACCAGCGTCGGACCGAGATCCTCGATGGTGAGACGTACAAGCTCGCACCCGGGCGGAAGAATCGTCGTCTCGGGACGAGCCGTCAGAACGGTGATCCGGGGCGAGCCCAGCCGGCTCTGAAGCCGACGGACCGTCTCCAGCAGCATCGCCTGGTCGCCGATGTTGCGATAACCGTTCGCACCCCCGAACAGCACGACGTGCATGCTTCGTTCTCCACGATCCTCGAATGAGCGGAGCCTGTAGCTCTGCCCTGACGTCTCGAAAAACTTACCTCCACACCGCGGCACCCATCGCCAACGCCCTGGCTTGCAGCGCCTGTCGCTCCGATCGAGACAGGGCCACCACCCACAGCGCCACCGCGAACGCCCCCGTGATCACACCACCCTTCACGAACAGAACCGGCCAGTTCAACCAGCCCCACTGCTGAAGACCCCACGCCACCAGAGCACAAGGCGCCGACCCCGCCAGCGCCGGGACCCACGCCTGGCCCGCGAAGCGTCGCACGTCCACCCCGTTCAATCGACACACGATCCACGGATAGACCAGAATGTTCGTGATCACCCTCGGTATCGTCGTCCCCAGCGCCACTCCCAGCAGACCGTAATCCCACACCAGCCACAGACTCAGTCCCACGTTCGCCACCGCCTGGAAAATGATCATATACGCCGAATACCGGTGCTTCGCCATCGCCAGCAGCGTCGGACCACCCATGCTCATCGCGATGTTCAGACAGATCCCGAGCGCCAGCACGTTCAGCAGCATCGCCGACTCGGCGTAATCCGGACCCAGCCACAGTCCGATCAGGTCCCCGCCAAGAAAATAGAACAGGGTCCCGAACCATGCCGCCAGAAGCACGCAGAACTTCGTCCCACGCATCAGCAGGGTCCGGCGTCCCTCCTCGTCCGCCAGCGCATCACGTCGCGTCGCCTCGGGCGTCA
>CAZVTD010000240.1:0-3898 GCA_964629945.1 uncultured Planctomycetota bacterium
CACCCCAGGGGCGATTTGTCGTCCCCCCGCGTTTTGCCAGGGCCAATGATTTCTCCGAAGGACTTGCCTGTGTTTCCACCGGTTTACGTCACGGCTACATCGACACCAACGGCAAGTGGGTGATCCGTCCCCAATTCTTTTGTGGAAATGACTTTTCCGACGGTCTTGCCAAAGTCTGGGACGGCGAACAGGAAGTCTTCATCGACAAGACAGGGAAGACCGCGTTTCCCATTCCTGAGGACTACCTCATCTACACGGGCTTCTCGCATGGTCGCGCCATACTGCAGAAGTATGAGGCTTCGGGCGTCCGCACCGTCGCCGTGATCGACAAGACCGGTAGGATTCTCCTTACTCACGAGAACGTCGAAGACGTCACCGTTGACGAAAAGACCGGCGCCATCTTCCTGGAGCCCAAGACGACCTCTGCGTTCGTCAATCCTGCCGGGGAGAGGCCTTTCGAACTCGAATTCGACGGGGCTTCGGACTTCTCCGAGGGTCTGGCGGCAGTGCAGATCGACTGGCGCTGGGGATTTATCGATACCACGGGCAAGACCGTCATCGAACCGCGCTACTCCTCTGTCGATTCGTTCCACGATGGACTTGCCAAGGTGGAGGATCCCTACGTCGGCACCTACGGTTTTGTTGATCCCGCCGGGAAGTCCGTCATTGCCCCTCGCTTCATCAGGACGCAGAGCTTCTCCGAAGGACTGGCCGCCTTTTCCGGTCCCGACCTTCCCCTCAACAAGTGGGGTTACATCGATAAGCAGGGCAAAGTCGTCATCCAGCCCCGCTTTGACGAGGCCCGGGCCTTCCATGGTGCTCGTGCGGCCGTCTGTCTTGAGGACAAGTGGGGCTTCATCGATCCCACCGGGGAGTTGGTCGTTCCTCATACGTATTCCGAGGTGCTTCCCTTCAGCGAGAACCGTGCCGCGGTCTGTCTTGAGGGCAAGTGGGGTTTCATTGATCCCGCGGGGAAGCTGGTTGTTCCCGTGAAGTACGATGTGGTCGGGTCTTTTTCCGAAGGGGTCGCCTCCTTTCAGGAAGACCAGAAGTGGGGTTTCCTTGACCCGGACGGCAAGGTCATCATTCCCGCCAGTTTCGATTTCTCCCGAATCAATCTCTATTCTCGTCTCCGTCGATTGACGAATTCCGAGGAGGGGGAAGACGACGATTTCAGTGGTTACGGGTTTGCCCCATGCTTTCATGACGGACTCGCTGCGATGCCCCGGAACACCTGCTGGGGATACATCGATCACACGGGCCACTGGGTCATTGAGCCGATCTATGATGGTGCGGGTGATTTCCGCGAGCATCTTACGGCCGTCATGACCAACAACCGTGTTTTCTACATCGACACCGCCGGGAAACCCACCTCCAAACACGCTTTCTCCGAGGTCGGCAGCTTCTCCGACGGACTGGCCCTGGTCAGCATTCCCGGTTCGGCCCTTTTTGTTCCCCTCCAAGGGGAACCGGTCTCCATCCCCAACTGCTGCTCCAATGGCTATGGTGTCCCTCGGATCGAGACCCTCGACGGTGTCGGCCGCCTCAATCCCGATGGCTCCTGGCTTATCCCCCCTCGCTTTCAGCATATCGGGGATTTCTCCGAGGACCTCGCCGCCGTCCGCATCCACGGGAAATGGGGGTACATGGATCGTTCCGGGAAGTTTGTCGTTCCGCCACAGTTCGACCATGCCCAGGAGTTCTCCGGCGGAGTTGCTGTGGTCGGTACGTGGCCTGTCGATGGGGTGGGGTTCTATCGTTTCGGACTCATGGACAAGAGCGGCAAGATGATCACCGGACCGCCTCCGAAGAAGTGATTCAGGCGTTCCGGCTGAATATCCCTTCTTTCAGGAGCATGAACATGACCGAGTCCACCTGCCAACCTCCCCAGGTGCCGACACCTCCTCAACGGGTGACGAAGATTCTCCTCACCTTCGGGCTGCTTGCCGGCGCCATCCTTTGTGTTGCGATCTTTGTGCTCTTGTTCTCCGTGGTTCCCAAGTTCGAGGAGATGTTCGCCGATTTCGGTGCGGATCTTCCCGTCCTTACCGTTTGCGTCATCAACACTTCTAATTTCCTTCGAGAGAATTTTCCGATAGTCTTCCCCGTGGGGCTGGCGATCCTGGCGGCTCCCGTCTTCATCGTGCCCAAATCCCGAAACGTCTTTCTTGCCGTCTATATCGGACTGGCCTGGCTTGCGTTTGCCTGTGTTCTCACTTTGACCACCGTTGCCCTCTTCGGTCCCCTCATGAACCTCATGGGTGGGATGTCCGAACGCACCTCCGCTCTTTTCTGAGGTCCCGTTTCCCCGCGCTCTGTTCTCCTTGACTTTTGCGCTGCCATGCTCTATCTTCCCCCGCCGAAGGTCCATCGCATGTTCAGTCGAATCCGGACGGAAGGAGTCCCCATCGTGACCGACATCCGTGCTTTTCGCGCCCTGCGCTTCGATCCCGCCAAGGTCCGCATCGACGACGTTCTGGCGCCTCCCTATGACGTCATCTCACCCGGGGAAGCCCAGCGTCTGCGCGAGAAAAGCGCACACAATATCATCCATCTCGATCTGCCCGATGCGGCTTCCGGCGCGCCCTACACCCATGCTGCGAAGCTCCTGGAGACCTGGCGGGCCGAGGGGGTGCTGCGTCGTGATCCGCAGCCGGCGTTCTATCTCATCACGGATTCTTTTGAGCTGGACGGGAAGGTCTTCCACCGCACGGGCATCACCGCGGCGGTTCGGCTGCAACCCTTCGGGCAGGGGTCGATTTTCGCCCACGAATCGACGCTTTCCGGTCCGAAAATGGACCGTTTTCGTCTCATGGCGACGACCTCGTCCAACTTCTCCTCGATCATGGCGATGTATCCCGACCCGGATTCCGCCATCCGGAACCTGCTTCAGCCGACACTTGACCGTCCGTCCATTCTGGAGGGCACGGGTCCCACGGGTCCCTTCGCGCTCCGTCTGATTACCGATCCGGGGCTCATGGCCCGGCTTCGCGGACTCTTTGCGGATCGTCCGATCTTCATTGCGGACGGGCATCATCGTTACGAGACGGCGCTGGCGTATCACAACACCGCCGCCGGCGTCGGGAATTACTATGCCGCCTATGTTATGATGCATCTCATGGCGCTCGAAGACCCTACGCTTCAGGTGCTGCCGACGCATCGTCTGATTCGTCCCTCCGCGGCGCGTCCGCTTGTCGAACTCCTCGAAGCGCTCCGCAAAGACTTTACGGTCACCGAGCTTCCCGCGAAGGCGATCCCTGGATTTCCCGCCATGGACGAGCCCTTCGGCGCGTTCCTGCTTCATGCTCCGGGGCGGACGTTCCGGCTGGCGCTCAAGCCCGAGATTTCTCCCGCCGATATCGACCCGCAGGCGAGTGAGGACTGGTGCCGACTCGACGTGGCCGTCCTCCAGAAGCGGATCTTCGAACCTCTCTTGGGCATTACGGCTGAGAAGCTGCGTTCCCAGGAGCTTCTCGCGTATTCACACGACCTGGCTGAATCGGTTGATGGGGTCAACGCAGGACGGTTCGCGTATGCCTTCCTGCTGCGTGCCACTCCCGTCCAGGCGGTGGCCTCCGTGGCCCGGCATCTCGAAACCATGCCTCCGAAGTCCACGTTCTTCTATCCCAAGCTCATCACGGGCCTTACGATCCGTTCGCTCGCCCAGGGTTAACCTGCCTTCAGAGGCTCCTGGAGGATGTGCGAAACCGGCGGGCATATCCTTTAGAGGGCAGGGTGATGCTGTCTGGTGGGGTTTTATGCGTCAGCGGACCAGGTGGTGGGGTCGAGGTGGTAGAGTGAGGTGAGGAGGTTGCAGAGGTCCGGGTGGTGTTCGCGCAGGTCGTGGGGCGAGGTGAAGAAGGGCGCGGTGGGGACTGGCAAGTCTTCGGCGAGGGTG
>CAZVTD010000241.1:0-3874 GCA_964629945.1 uncultured Planctomycetota bacterium
AAAGCCCTCGCCGAATCCGCACAGAAAACCTTCGACAACCTGCTCAAAACCCCCGCCGAGCCCGAACCCGACGGGTCCGTCGATCTCAAGCTCCCCAACGCCGGTCTCACCCTTCACCTGCCACCGGGCTGGAAAACCCTCGCCGATGAGCCGCCTTCCGCCCGCCTCACCACTGTCGAGCCGCCCCGAGGTCCGCTCCTCCTCCAGCTCAGCCTCGGCAAAAACCCCCGCGGGCTCGACCGCGCCATCAAGGATCACGAAACCCTCAATAGCACCCGGGGCATACGCTACACCACCCTCCAGACCGCCCAGCTCAAGATCGACGACCGCACCTGGACCCTCCAGCAGGTCACCTGTCTCTCCTATCACCGTCAGGCCGACGCCGACGGAAAGCGGCACGTCGTCGACGTCCCCTCCATCCTCACCGTCGCCTACCTGCCCCTCGACGACAAGGGCAGGGAATACATCCGCGTCGTCTTCCTCTACACCGAAGCGACCGCCGACAAAGCCCATCTCCCCACGCTGTTCCGCCAGGTCCTCTCCACGGTTCGGACCGCTCCCCCCGAGACGAAAGAGACGCCCGTTATCGAGTAAACCGCCGCAATAACCCGCAAAGGAGATGACAAACCATGCCCTGGTGTCCTCGTTGTGTCCAGGAATACGAGTCGCACGTCACCCACTGCGCCGATTGTGGCGCAGCCCTCGTCCCCGATCCACCGGCCGACGAATCATCCAAAGACCCCACCGGCCCCGAGGAGGTCATTCGCAGCCATGACCGGGAAATCCTCGAACAGGCCGTCCAGCACCTTGCCTCTTGTGGCATACCCGCCCAGGTCGTCCCCGTCCCCCCCGAAGACGATCTGGACACGGGTTTCGCGCTCGTGGTCCCCGCCGCCGCCTGGAGACACGCCGTTCACAGTCTCCGCCCCTTCCTGAGCGCTCTGCCCAACCAGGATGGCCCCGATCTCCGACCCCTGCTTCCCGAAACCCTCAATCTCCCCCTTAGCGAGATCATCGACCGAGGACCCGAACTCCTCGCCGACCTCGTCAAGGGGCTCTTCTCCGACAACCCCTCCCTCCGGACCAAGTGCGAATATGCCCTCCTCCAGATCGGCGAACCCGCCTGCACCTTCCTCACCGACGTCCTCCTCGACGCCATCCGCGCCGACGACCCCCGTCGCGTCCGCCACGTCTGCCGCCCGCTCGCCCAATATCAGCACCCCGGACCCCTGCACGCCGTCCGGGGTTTTCTCAACCGTCGCGAGCATCTCATCCCTGCCATCACCGCCCTGGGCTACCTGGACGACCCCGCCGCGGTTCCCGACCTTGTCCGCCTTCTTGAGGACAACGACCCTTCCGTACGTGACGAAGCCGCCGAAAGTCTCTATAATATCACCGGGAAGTCCTTCGATTTCGAGGCCGAGGACCCCCCGGAACTCCGAAGCCGCGCCGTCGAGGCGTGGAACCGATGGATGCACTGGCGAAATCTCGCCTGAACGGACCCCCTTGTCTGTGAAAGGAACTCTCTGTGGCCGTAATCATTGATGGCTATAACTTCCTCTTTGCCGACCGTCGCGACATGCTCCAGCTTCCCCCAGGAGAACTCGAAAAAATGCGCAGCGACTTCCTCGGACGACTGGCCCGGCTCCGAGCCGTCGAAAACTCCGATATCACCGTCGTCTTCGACGGCGGACAGAACGCCGATGCCTTCGTCCGCGAATCCTCCTGGCATGGCGTCAAGGTCATCTTCTCCGATAAGGCCGGAAACGCCGATCCCGAAATCCTCCGACTCCTCCAGGAAACCCATGGCGCCCGGGACACCGTCGTCGTCACCAATGACAACGAACTGAAACGGGGCATCCGAAAGCTCGGCGCCCATATCACCTCCGTCGAGGAGTTCAAGAGACACATGAAAGACCTCTTCAAGGGACAGCGACAGGCACACCGCGAGCCCCTCGAAAAATTCGAGGGCGTCCCCTCCAATGAGGTCCAGTTCTGGATGCAGGAATTCGGAATCAGGGAAGACGACCCCGACGACGAGCCGGAGGACCCCCGTCATGCATAGAATCCTCCGGTGGACCACCGCCGTCTTCTACGCCCTGGCCCTCACCGTCTTCCTCCTCAAGCCGCCCGGAGGCACCTCCCTCTTCCCCCAGGCTGACAAGGTCGCCCACTTCGTCGCCCTCGGCATCCTCGCCGCACTCCTCCTGCGCGCCCTCACCGATCCCCGCGCCCCACGTCCCTCCATCCTCGCCTGGATCCTCGGACCCCTCCTCGCCCTCGGGTACGCCGTCGGCATGGAATTCGTCCAGGCCCACGTCGGACGTGACTGCTCCGTCTGGGACATGCTCGCCGGAGCACTCGGCATCCTCGTCTTCACCCTCCTCTGGACCCGTTCACGAAAACGCCTCATCCTCTTGAGATAGGTGCCCCCATGCGTGCCCTCCTGATCCTGCTCCTGCTGCTGGCTGACCTGGTTGGACTCCGCTTCCTCGCCCCCCTCCTCGGCCTGCCGCTCCTGCTCGCCTGGGTCATCCTCACCTTCTTCATCGGACTCACCATCGTCCGGCTCGCCGGAGCAAGCGCACTCCACAACATCGGCCTCCAGCTCCGTTCCGGCCAGCTCCCCGGAAGACGTACCATCGACGACGGCCTTCACGTCCTCGCCGGTGCGCTCCTCGCCTTCCCCGGCTTCCTCACCGACTTCCTCGCCGTCGTGCTCCTCATCGCCCCGCTCCGCCACCTGGCGTCCGCACTCCTCTTCTCCCACCTCTCCAAACGCCTGGGCGTCCCAGAACCCGACGAACCCGTCTTCCATTACACCATCGGTCCCGATGGCCGGCCCATCCGCGACGTCGATGTTGAGGTCCACGACGAACCCTCCGAGGACAACCATGAACACTCCTGAAACACACGCCGCCACACGCCGCCTTGCCACCCTCACCCTCGTCGCCCTCTTCCTGGCAGCCGGCTTCACCCCGGCACTCGCCCAGGAAAAACCCCTCACGCTCACCGAAGCCCAGCTCAACGACCTCCTCAAGTCCTCCGCCGATACCCTCGGCGGCTACACCGAACCCGATAAATCCATCCTCGACACCCAGTACTTCGGCCTCCTTCGCGACGGCAAACCCGTCGGCTGCGAAATCTTCACCACCACCGCCGTCAGACCCATGCACACGCGAGCCTGCTACCTCTTCGACGATCGCGTCTGCCTCCAGAACGTTGACCGCAGCACCACCCGGATCCTCTCCACCGGACTTGCGGCCCCCTCCTTCAACGGCGTGGAAACCTCCCTCACGCTCACCGTCACCGGCGATCACCCCGTCAACCTCAAGCTCACCGCCTCACGTGCTGCCGACCTCATCCGACTCCGCTTCCCCGACAATACCTCCTCCAAAGACCTGCGCGTCACCACCGCCGGACACCCCGTCGCGCTCTCCGGCGAACTCCAGCGCCTCATCCGGCTCCGCAAATGGACCCTCGGCGACACCCTCGCCCTCTGGCACCTCGACGCCGTCAACGGAAACCTCACCCCCGTCGTACTCCGCGCCGTCGCCGCCGACCCGGCCTCCTTCGGACTCACCCGAAAGTTCGCCGACGTCGCCGTCCAGACCTGGGCGAAACAGGACGCCGAAAAGCCCGATCTCGTCCTCACCTCCACCACCTTCTTCGACCCCCTCGGAAACGTCGTCCTCGTCATCCGACCCGATGGCATCACCAAAACCGTCCTCACCAAAACCGAATTCGAAAAGGACTGGGCCGACAAGTTCACCCCGTCGGCCCCGAAAAGCGATCAGCCGAAATGAGAACCGAGCAGAAGGTCAAAATCCTCGGACGCTCCGCTCGTTATGATGTCTGTGGCTCCTGCTGGATG
>CAZVTD010000242.1:0-3862 GCA_964629945.1 uncultured Planctomycetota bacterium
GTCGTTCCTGATCAGGAAGTGATCTATGTGAAGCGCGGACTGCTGGCGCAGTACAGCAGACAGCGGTTTGAGGACACTGTCCTGGGCGGGCCGATCTACCAGACCTGGCTGAAAGACCTGGGGATGAATGGACCGCTGGTGGACGACACGATCAGAGAACTGCTGCGGGCGAACCGGGCTCTGGACTTCATCAAGTCAGGATTGCATTCAACCAGGCTGGAGGCGCTGAGGAGCTATCTGGACAGTCACCGGAAGTACGACCTGAAATACGTGGCCATCAAGGACGAGGACTATCTGAAGGACGTGAAGGAGCCGTCAGAGGAAGAGGTGACGGCGTACTACGAAGGACACAAAGGGGCCGGGGGATTGTACTGGCGGGGTCCGAGCTACGAGGTGGCCTACGCGGCGGTGTCGATTGCGAAGATCGAGGCTCGGACGAAGGTGTCGATCTCCGAGATCGAGCAATGGTATGAGAAGAACCGGGAGACGTATCGTCTGGACATTCCGGATAATCCCGAGGAGAAGAAAGCCGAAGGGACCGACGTCAAGGAAGTAAAATACCGTCCTCTGGAAGAGGTGAAACCCTCGATCGAGGAGACGATCCGTCGGCAGCGGGCCTATGACGAGGCGAAGAAGCTGATGGACGCGGTGGTGAAGGCGTTCGAGGATCAGAAGGATTCGCCTTCTCTGGAGTCGGTGGTCCGTCAGGTGAACGATGAGGCAGTAACGTTCGAGAAGACGACCCCGTTGACGGAACAGGAACTCATGAAGCTGCCCGGGATCGGCGACGCGACGGGACCGGACAATCTGTATTTCAACGCACTGGTGGCGGGAACCGACCGGGAGAAAAAGACCCTGTCGCCGGTGCTGAGCGCGGCGGGGGAGGGGCTGTACGTGTTCCGGGTGATGAATTACGTCAAGGAGGGAGCGCAGCCCCTGGACGTGGTCCGTGAGAAGGTGACGGCGGACATCAAGCGCGAGCGGGCCGAGAAAGCCGCCAAGGACTACACCGATGCCCTGTTGAGCAGGATGCGCGAGGAGGGATCGGGCTTCGACAAGGTGGTGGAGGCGGACAAGCTGAAGACCGAGACCACGGGGCTGTTCCGCAACAGTGTGGTGGATATCAATCGTCCGAAGTTCATCGCCGGAGAACCCCTGACGGTCGAAAGCAAACTGCTGGGACCGCTGCGGGAGGATTCCGATCGTGTCTGGGTGATCGCGCAAGTGATCGGGACGGAGGAGTCGTCCACGGAGACGTTCCGGGATGAACTGCAGAGGTGGATGGGCGATAGTGCGGGGATGAAGGGATCCCTGATGAAGATGGAGATCACGGACAGTCTCCTGAAGGCGGTGGGCTTCAAGGCCCCCACGAAAGCCCCGGAGAAGAACGAACGTCCCGAGGAAGCTCCGCCCCAGTGGGATCCCGCGGACGTGGACTTTTGAGGTCCGGTAAGTCCCCAGTCATGAAAACCGTCTCGGGTCTCAGTCAACTCCCGCTGGACGTGCCGGGGTCCGTCGTGACCCTGGGGGTGTTCGACGGCGTTCATCGCGGTCACCAGACGGTGATCGGTCGCGCGGTCGAACGGGGTCATCGTGCCGGTCTGCCGACGGTGGCGGTGACGTTCTCCGGTCATCCCGACTCGACGCTGCACGGTCAGGTCACGCCGATGCTGACGTCGATCCCGTATCGTTTAATCCTCCTGGAACGTCAGGGCGTGGACTGCTGCGTGGTGCTGGAGTTCACGCAGGAACTGTCGAGGATGTCCGCGGGGGAGTTCGTGGAACGGGTCCTCGTGGAGGGGCTGAAAGCGAACGCGGTGGTGGTGGGGTTCCACCTCCGCTTCGTACGGAAGCGGTATGGGTAGGTGACGTTGATGACTACACAGGGTAACGCTGGGGGGTTCGCGGTGGAATCGGTGGGGCCGGTGGAGTCGGCAGGACAGCGCATCAGCAGCACGGCGATCCGACAGCGGGTTGCTGCGGGGGATTTCGAGGGGACACGGGCGATGCTGGGACGCCCGTATTCGGTCATGGGAACGGTGATCGGCGGGTCACACCGAGGCGGCGGTCTTGGGTTTCCGACGGCGAACCTGGACCTGGCGGGGATTGTGCTGCCTCCCGAGGGGGTCTACGTGGCGAACGCACTGCTGGAGGGACGGGAGTATCAATCCCTGGTCAGCGTGGGCGACCGTCCGACGTTTGGGGATGAGCCGGGGAATGTGGTGGTGGAGGCGTTCCTGCTGGACTTCAGGGGAACGCTTTACGGACGTGACGTGGAGCTTCAGTTCCTGAGACGGCTTCGTGAACAGGTCCGGTACGAATCGGTCGAAGCCCTGAAGGCGCAGATGAATGCGGACCTTGCGTATGCCCGGCGGTTCTTTGCCGGGGACGTGGAGGGCTGAGGCGGAAAAAGCTTGCAATTGCCGGTGGGGGTGCTAAACTCGCCAGCCCGCGTGGGCAGGTAGCTCAGCTGGTAGAGCACAGGACTGAAAATCCTGGTGTCGGGAGTTCAACTCTCCCCCTGCCCACCAGTTTATCCGCAGTCCTGGATTCGACTTGCCGCTTCCCGCCACCTGGACCTCCAAATTGTCATTGGTCTCCGATCGGTCCCGTGCTGTTCATTTCGTTCGATAGTTCACATCTCAAAATCGAAGCCTCTACGCCCTGCGCAAGTCATGGGATTGTGCATGTTTTCCCGGTGACACGATTTGAATATGGGGTTAAAATGCGGGCCGAAAGACTGGTCAGAACATTGTCTGTATCGAGCCGGCGAGGTCCGGCAGGGGAGGGATGGTCATGCGTCGGGTATCAGGGCAATACGGTTGGGTCGTATGCGTGCTCGCAATGCTCATCGGCGGCATGGTGAGCGAGACGGTGGCTCAGAACGCTGTGCTGCCGGAGGGGAAGACCCTGTGGAACCTTGCAGGAGCCCATCGGGATGGGACGGCGACACGCGAGCGCGTCTCCCTGCGCGGACTGTGGCAGTGGCAGCCTGCCGCGGAGAAGGCGGATGCCGTGCCGACGGACGGCTGGGGCTACATCTCGGTGCCGGGTCCGTGGTCGGGAGGGGGACGCGGGGGCAGTGGTTCACCCATCATCCAGAACCCGAAATGGAACGCAGCGCAGCTGCGGGACGTCAAAGGCGCCTGGTACCAGGTTGAGCTGGAAGTTCCCGCTGAGTGGAAGGGTCGACGGATCGCACTCACCACGGAGTATCTGCACTCCTTCGCCGCCGTTTACGTGGACGGCAAGAAGGTGGGTGAAATGCGGTTCCCGTCCGGGGAAGTGGACCTCACGGAGGTGTGTCCTCCCGGTCAGAAGCACGTGCTGAGCGTGCTGGCCCTGGCTCTTCCACTGCGAGGGGTCATGATGTCGTTCAACGACAGCGACGCGGCCAGGGAGGTGACTGGGGATGTAAGACTCCGTGGTCTGTGCGGGGACGTGTTCCTCGTGGGGACGCCGGCGGGTCCGCGTCTTGGTGACGTGCGGGTGGAGACGTCGACGCGCAAGTGGCAGATCACCCTGAACTCGGCGCTGTACAACGCGAAGCCGGACGGCACGTATGCCCTCAAGGGCGTGGTGAAAGACGGAGACAAGACGGCCAAGGAGTTCACGAAGTCGTTCCGGGGAGCCGACGTGGTCGACGGTCGGATTTCCGTCTCGGAAGAATGGCATCCGGAGAAACTGTGGGACACCAACACCCCGCAGAACCAGTATGATATCCAGATTTCACTGCTGGACGCTGGCGGAAAGGTTCTGGACGAGGTGCTGCCCGAGCGGTTCGGATTCCGGGAGTTCTGGGTCGAAGGTCGGGATTTCTACCTGAACGGGTCCCGCATTTTCCTGTCCTTCAGCCGCGGGG
>CAZVTD010000243.1:0-2729 GCA_964629945.1 uncultured Planctomycetota bacterium
GTGTGATATTTTTCCCGAATACCCTGACCGCCGCCACGATACTTCACCACTTCAATAGTCGCACGCCTGAACTACCCATGGCCGCCAAAAACATCACACCCTGCCTGGGCGGACAGGCGCCCTCGCCTGTCCCACCGCAATCTGGAACCGCCCCCTCAAAAACGTTTTCAAAATCAGCGCGAATTCGTTCACTTTTGGGTCAAATTCGATGCAAATTCGACCGAATTCGAGGGGTTCTGTACGACCTCATCCCCGTTTTTCGCTCAAAAATGCGGTTCTCGACAAGTCTCAGTCTATGTCGGATCGTTGAAGTCGACCGCCATTGGCCGATTCACAGCGGTCTGTACTCGGACTCGGCGTACAGAGCGACCAATACGGACCCTATAAGGCATTTGAGCAAGGCGGGAACAGAACTCACCTGCACGAATTCGTGGCGTATTCGCTGATTTGGCGCATCCGTTTCCGTCGCTCCGGGCATTGGACAGGCCCTCGATCTTGACACTCCGCCAACCACCGGTCATACTCCCGCCATGACCGAATCCACAACCCCCTTTTTTGGCCTCCTGAGCGTCCGCGCCGTCCTCGGCGCCAGGCTCCGAACCCCTTATGAACTCTGGGTTTGCGAGGATTCCTCTGTCCGGGGGCTTGCCCGTCTCATCCAGGACGCCCAGGCCGCCGGCATCCCGGTCAATGTCCGCCCCAAGGCCTTTCTTGATCAGCACTTCGGGCAATCTGTCTCCGATGTCGCCCTGGAGGCGGGCCCCCGCGCGGACCTCTCCCCTGACGCGCTACTTCAGTCGCTGCAACCCAAGACCTCACATTGGGTTCTGGCGCTCGAAGGGGTGGATGATCCTCACCAGTTGGGCGCGTCGCTGCGCACCGCGGCCGCCGTCGGCGTCAGCGCCGTCATCCTCACCCGGTCCATCGACGACCTCGACCCCGATACCATCGCCCGTGCGTCCGCCGGAACTTCTGAATCCATAAACCTTTGCGTCACGCAGGATCTCCCCGGCCTGCTCGGGCGGCTCGCCGCTGAGGGCTTTGGCATGCTGGCGGCTGACGCCGAAGCGCAGCAGTCAGTGTTCGACGTAAGTCATGTTGGGAATGTGGGTTTTGTCATCGGGGGGCGGCGGCGGGGGCTCTCCTCGGCGGTCCGCCAGGCGTGCTCCGGACTCGTCAGGCTGCCCATGGAGGGCCAGGTGCCCTCGCTGACCGTCGCATCTGCTTGTTCTGCAATGCTTTACGAGGCCTACCGCCAGCGCCATCGTCCCCGCTGATGGGGCGCTATTCGGTGTAGCTCAACTGGTCGTGTGCCCGATCGTCATGGCGTTCCCGTGCCAGCCGGATCAGCTCATCGACCAGTTCGGAGTATCCTAACCCACTGGCCTCCCATAACTTAGGATACATGCTGATCGACGTGAACCCGGGGTTCGTGTTGATCTCGTTGATGAGCGCCCGGCCGCTGCCGTGTTCCAGGAAGAAATCCACCCGCGCAAACCCTTGGCCCTCAAGCACTTGGAACGCCTGCACGGCGAGCCGACGGATCTGGCGGCTGACCGGGTCGGGCAGGTCCGCCGGGATCACCAGTTTCGTCGTATCCTTAAGGTATTTCTCGGCATAGTCATAGTACTCCGAGCCCGGAATGACCTCGCCCACCACGGAGGCGCGGGGCTGGTCGTTGCCCAGCACCGAGCACTCCAGTTCCCGTCCAGAGATGCTCTCCTCCACCAGGACTTTTCGGTCGTAACGGAAGGCCTCTTCGAGGGATGCGGCGAGTTCGGAGGCGTCGTGCACCTTGAGGATGCCCACGGACGAGCCGGAATTGGCGGGCTTGCTGAAGATCGGGAAATTGAACCGATCCTGAACCGCGGAAAGGACTTGGGCACGATCGGTTCGCCAGTCCGCGCGGCGCAGCAGCATGAACTCGGGCGTCGGCAGTCCCGCCTGGCGCAGCAGCCGCTTGGCGACCTCCTTGTCCATCCCTATCGCCGAACCCAGCACGCCGCTGCCCACATAGGGCAGGTCGGCGAGTTCCAGCAGGCCCTGAACGGTGCCGTCTTCGCCGTAGGTCCCGTGCAGGACGGGGAATACGACGTCGATAGCATGGGGGGTGGATGCGTCGGCACCGGCGAAGCGAATGAGGCCTGACTCGGCTTGCGCTCCGATGAGTGCCACGTCGGGGATGGTGAGCGGTCGTGTGACGGCGGTGAGCAGGCGTGCGGAGTCGGTCGGTGAGAGCCACTGGCCGGAACGGCTGATGGCGCCGGGGATTACATCATAGCGGGTGGGGTCGAGTGCATTGATGATGGAGGTGGCTGAACGGATGGAGACGGCGTGCTCGGTGCTGCGTCCGCCAAAGAGAACCAGGACACGAAGTTTGTTGGACATCGGTGCTCCCTGAAAGAGTGTTGTGGATCGGGCGTTCATCTTGCGTGGTTCGGACGCGAAAGCAAGCGCAAAGCGTGGCGAGGACGTGAGATGCAATTTCTGCGGGTAGGCGGGCTCAGGACGACGGGAAGAGGAATCGGGGTCGGTGGAAGCGTTTTCGGAGGAAGGCACGCACGATGAGGATGATGAGACCGACGACGAAGAACGCAGCGACCGGCGGAACGATGAGGGCAAGGAGGGTGAGGAAGAGGGCGGCGGCACGATCGGCGCCGGCCAGCACGGGGAGGCCGCAGCCGCCCGGGGAGGCGGGGGCCGCGAGGCTCCGGCCGCCGCAGGGCACC
>CAZVTD010000243.1:2739-3849 GCA_964629945.1 uncultured Planctomycetota bacterium
ATTGGCGAATCCGGCGGTGGAGGCGGTGGAGGCGATGCGCAGGGCGACGGTGGTCAACTGGACGGCGGTGGCGACGGAGGCGCCCAGGAGGAGTGCGAGGAGCCAGCGCTGGGTGAATGGGAGTGGCGCAAAGGCGGCGGCGGCGATGAGGGCGCCGGCGACGACGGCGACGGGCGTGACGACGGGATCGAGGAGGTTGTCGATCCAGGGGATGAAGTAGGCGAGGGCTTCGAGGGCGGCGGCAAGTGCGAAGAGGACGAGTGCGGGGACGGTGGCGATCCAGTGGAAGCCCGGTGCGGGATGAATCCAGCCGACGAGGGCGGCCAGCGAGAAGAAGAAAAAAGGGATGAAGACACGGAAGCCGCAAGCGGCAGCGAGCGCAACGCCGAGACAGAGAGAGAAGAGTGGTTGCATGATCCGTCCGATCCGAAGAGGAGATGGTACGGATGTCCCGGGGTGAATGATAATGAATGAGGAGGGATGTGGATAGAGAAAAGTGAGAGATGGGCGGAGGGCGGTGCGCGGCGCACAGCGAACAGCGGGAAGAAACAACAACATCGGGAACCGCAGCCCTCCAGGATGCAGGCGGGCAAAATGAACGCAGATGAACACGGATAGGGGAAACAGCCGGAGACCATGACCGCACACTGCGCGCCGCACACCGTGTACCGGAAACCGTGAACAGAAGAAGAAACAACATCTCTTAACACAAAGGCACGAGGGACACCAAGGGAAGAAGAAGCGGGTTCATGCGAAGTGCGTGCGAGGGAAGTCGAGGCAAACAGGAGAAGAAGCCTCAACAGGCAGAGCAGCGGGCGAAGGACAGCCAAAAAGCGGCGGGTGAACTGACGCCGAGGTGGAGAGGGGCTGTACATACAATGTATGTACAGGATGGGAGCTGGGTGGGGAGCATGAGCGGGCATGGGTGAGTCGCGAGGGGGCGTGCACGCCTTGTGAGTGCGGGATGGGAGCAGGTGTTTATACAATGTATAAACAGGATGGGAACGCTGTGATGATCGGACACGGGTGGAGAAGAGCAGGACGGAGGTGATTTGGGAACGCACATACAATGTATGTACAGCATGGGAACGGCGCGGGGGCAGGGACAGG
>CAZVTD010000244.1:0-3849 GCA_964629945.1 uncultured Planctomycetota bacterium
GGGGACCCACGCGCCACGTCCCCCCACCACCACGGCGCCGGCCAGAACGTCACCTAGAACGACGGCCACCTCAAATGGGCCCCCACCTGCGCCGACGACTCCCGCACCGACCCAAACATCTTCGCCTTCAACCCTGAAATGCGCAGTCCCGCGGATTCATCCTCGCCAACTCGTCTCCCGGATGCCCCGGACGCTCCCGCCTCTTCTACTGCTCCCCTGCTCTACTCCTCTCCTGCTCTGGGCGCTGAGCGCCCCGATGACTCCAACATCGACTTCGGCACTCCCCCCGCCCCATAGTCCCCGCCGTGACCCCGGCCGTGATGCTCCCGCTGCCGCTTCCGTCTCCGGCGTGTGCACTTGACCATTTTCAGTTGACCAATTTGCATTTACATCGCCTCTTTCCATCCTTATAATCCCCCCCTTTCTTTGTCTCGGAGCCCGACAGTTCATGGCACAGTCTGATTTCCTCACACACCAGCTCATTCCCTATCTCGGCTCCAAGCGCAAGCTCACCCCCCTCATCCGACGCGCCATCGCCCGCACCGGCCTCACTTCCGGGACCTTCTTCGACGCCTGCGCCGGATCCACCGCCGTCGCCCGCCTCGCCAAAACACTCGGCTTCCGCGTCGTCGCCAATGACTGGGAACCCTCCGCCTTCCACCTCGCACGCGCCGCCGTCGCCGCCAACACCCCGCCCCTCTTCAAAAACCTCGGCGGACTCGAAAACGCCCTCGCCACGCTCAACGCCCTCACCCCAGAACGCGGCTACATCGCACGTCACTTCTGCCCACGCGATGACGAAAACCCCGACCCCGACTCCGAACGCATGTTCTACACCCAGCTCAATGGCCGACGCATCGACGCCATCCGCGACCGGATCCACGCCTGGCACACCGAACACCTCCTCTCCGACCTCGAACTCTCCATCCTCCTGGCCCCGCTCCTCTTCCAGGCCGCCTACACCTCCAACACCTCGGGCGTCTTCAAAGGGTGGCACCGTGGCTGGGGAGGCGCCACCAGAACCGCCTGGTACCGCATCCGCTCCACGCTCACCCTCTCCCCGCCATGCTTTTTCGACAACCACCTCCCCAATCAGGCCCTCTGCGACGATGCCGCCGCGCTCGCCCCCTCCGCGCCCTGCGACATCGCCTACCTCGACCCACCCTACAACCAGCACCAGTATGGCGCCAATTACCACCTCCTCAACACCATCGCCCTCTGGGACAAACCCCGGCTCTCGCCGCGCCACGGACGCGACGGACGACGCGACAAAGCCGCCATCCGCACCGATTGGCGCACCACTCGACGCTCCCCCTACTGCTATCGCTCCTCCGCACTCCCCGCCTTCACCAACCTCCTCCACCGATTGTCCGCACAATGGATTCTTGTCAGCTACAGTACCGATGGTATAATACCCATCGACCGGCTCGTCTCCCTCCTCGCCAGCCGCGGCGCGCTTGACGTGGTCACCAGCAGATACAAACGCTATCGGGTCAGTTCGCAAAGACCGTCGCCAAGAGGACATAACACCGAATTCGTCCTCATCGTCAACACCGCTTCCCCCGCCTCCCCGGGCGACACACGACGTGTGCTCCGGCGGATCGCCGGAAGACGAAAAGCCTGAACGCTGTCCTCACTGGGATATGGAAAAATGATCGCGGGACTCTCAACCGGAATCAGTTCGGGACACCTGGAGTGGAAATCGCTCGATGAGCTCTTCGAGCGCGCCCATCATGAGCTCGACCTCAACCTCATCGAAATCTGGTCCGAGCAGATCGGCTATCCCCCCGACCGCGACGTCTCCGCCGAACTCAAGCGCCTCTCCAAGGCCCACAATATCCTCCTCGGATATCACGGACCCCTCCATGGCGACTATGACCTCGCCCACCGGAACGCCGACCGCGCCGCGCTCGTCCTCCGAGAGGTCCTCCGCGTCGCCTCACGCTGTGGCGTCTCCTACCTCGTCATGCACCTCGGCTCCAACCCCGACCGGCAGCTCGGACTCCGCTCCGCCATGTCCGCCCTCGCACAGAACCGCGTCCTCATCGAAAAAGCCCGCGTCAAGCTCGTCCTCGAGGTCGTCCCCTCCGTCTGGGGCGACCAGGTCGGAGACCTCGTCTCCGACTTCGAAACTATCTTCAACGCCTTCGATAAACCCTGGCTCGGCGTCTGCCTCGACTACGGCCACGCCTTCCTCAACGGAAACCTCTTCGACTTCATCAACCGCCTCGGAAGCAGGATCCTCTACGCACACATCAACGACAACATGGGCACCGCCGACGACCACCTCGCCTTCGGCATGGGAAAACTCGATTGGTCCCGCGCACTCCGCGAAACCTTCAAAACCCCCTTCCGAGGTCCTTTCGTCATCGAATACCCCGAATTCCATGGCCGCGACAAAACCGCCCGCTTCCTCACAGACCTCGAAGCCTTCTACCTCGAATCCAAAAAATAGACGTTCCTTTCAGGGGAAAATGGGTATGCCGACACAGGTTCGCTGGCTGACGGTTCTGCTGGTGCTGAGCGGCTTCCTCAAGTTGTGCGGTGCAGCCATTCTCCTTCCTATGCTGATCATGACGCCTGAAAAGGATGACTTGGTTCGCGTGGGCATCGCTTTCGTCGCCGTATACTTCCCTCTGGCCGGCGTCATTTGTTTTGCAGCGGCCAGAAGCATCTACTGTCGTCGTCCTCATCGCGGTTTGCCCACAACTGCGGGCATCTTGGTCGCGCTCTTTGGCGGACCACTCGGAATGGTGCTCGGCGCATTCATCCTCCTCCTCACCTTCTGCCCGGAAACCAAAAACTGGCTGAATATCTCCGGATGACAGGCATCGTTCATCACACTCTCGGCAGGAAGTGACCCTTCGTCATCAAACAGCCCCCCATGCCTTACGCCTCTCTCCGCTGCCCGCGCCTCTCCCCGTACAAAATCGAAGCGGCGTCCCCACGCCGCTTCGGTCCTTTCCATCTCCGTCCTTCAATCCCGCACTTTCTCCGCACCCTGCGGTCTCGTTGGCGGTTGTTGCTGTTTACCGGACGCCTGCTGTTCTCCGTCCCGATTGATCAGGATGCCTCTGCGGCGAATCGGCTGCCTCTGTTGCTGTTCTTTGCACGCCATCCGAAGTCAGGATGGGGTTATGAAACGGTCTCTCAAAAATCCTCCCCCGAATACTTCACGTACACCGTCTTCCCCGCGCTCACCCGGATCGTCCGCACGCTCGTCATCGTCTCGTAGGTATCCAGGAACCACGCCCGCGCCACGATCTCCCCGTCCGCCTTGTACCCGCTCAGCTGCTTGTCGCTCAGCCAGAACCTCACCTCTTCCCGCTTCCCCGACTCTTCCTTCCCCACCCAGGGCTCCGACAGCTTTACCTTCCGCACCTGTCCGTTCTCCAGCGGGATTTCCACCTCCACGAAGAACCCGCTCGACCGTCCCGTCCTCCCCATGTTCCGGAAGTCCAGCAGCACCGACCCGTCGAACCGCGCCGCGCCCTCTCCCACCTCCGTCGGCGCCGCTTTCCGCGTCTCCTTCCCCAGCCGCACGCCATCCACGTACAGTGTCGTCGGCTTCTCCAGCCCGCTCACGAACATCCCCAGTTCCGTCACCGCCCCGCGATCGATCGTCCCCCACAGCGCCTTGCGCGCATCCTGCCAGATCAGGTCGCACGGAATCACCACGTGGTTCGCACCCGGCCCCAGCGTCTGACGATAATTGAACCGTTGACTCGCGCTCCCCGCCTTCTCGCTCTTCAGCCACACTCCCAGGCGGATCGTCTTATCCCCCTCCACGTACACGTCCGCCTCCAGATGTTCCCCGCGCGTCCAATCCCCCACCGTCAGCGTCCCCGC
>CAZVTD010000245.1:0-3822 GCA_964629945.1 uncultured Planctomycetota bacterium
GGGATGGCGTGGGGTCAGCAGGCGACTCCGACGCCCGGGGCGGAACGGACGGTGGTGCTGGTGGATACGCTGAGCGTGTGGCGGATGCACTGCGAATTGGCGCCTCCGATGATGGCGAACGGTCAGGCGGCAAAGCTGAAGTATTCCTGGATGAATTACGAGACGCCCAGTGCGCCCGAGGGGTGGATGGGGACGGATTTTGACGACCGGTTCTGGCACCGGGGTCCGGCGACGATGGTGTGCCGAACGGCGGTGCTCAGGCGGGCGTGTCTGCGAGGGAAGTTCCAGGTGACGGACGTGGGTGCGGTGAAAGACCTTCGGCTTTCGGTGACGTACCACGGGGGGATCGTGGTGTATCTGAACGGGAAGGAAGTGCATCGCGCGAACCTGGAGAAGGGGAAAGCGCTGGCGGACGGAAAAGGGGGAGAGGCCCGGACGCTCGACGGGGTGGCGATCCCGAAGGGAGAACTGAAGCGAGGGGTGAACGTTCTGGCGGTGGAGGTGGTGCGCGGGGTGTATCCGAGCGAGGGAGCGGAAGAGGGGGACGACGTCTACAACGTGAACACGTGCGAGGTAAGCACGATTCGATTGACGGCGGGTTCGGAAGAGGGGCTTGTGCCGAACGTGAAGCGTCCCGAGGGACTCCAGGCGTGGCCGGCGGATGTTCTGGCGACGGACGTGAGTCTGGATTATGGAGATGAGTGCGAGACGGGGCGGCCCGTGACGATCATCGGCGCGAAGAACGGAATGCATTCGGGGAAGATCCTGGTGGGTTCGAGCCGGGCGATCCAGGGGTTGAAGGTGACGGTGGGAGACATGAAGGGAGACGGGGGTAACATCCCGGCGAGCGCGGTGAGCCTGCGGTACGGGATTCCGTGGGGTGAGGAACAGATAGGAGAGAATACGCGGCTGAACCAGGTTCAGCCTTACGTGCGTCAGGTCGGGACACAGTACAACGCGCTGAGTCCGCAGGTTCCGACGGAGGTGGCGGTGGCACAGGGGCGGTCGCAATGGTATGGCAAGGGCACGGTGCTGCCCGAGACGGTGACCCCGGTGGCGGGGGCGATGGTGCCGGTGTGGCTGAGCGTGTCGATTCCGAAAGAGACGAAGGCCGGGGTGTACACGGGGAGTGTGAAGATCTAGGCGACCGGTGAGAAGGCGATTACGGTTCCGGTGGAGGTGAGGGTGGCGGACTGGACGGTTCCGGATCGACAGGATTACCGGACGTGGCTGGACATCATCCAGAGTCCTGATGCGCTGGCACTGGAATACAACGTGCCCCGGTGGAGCGAGAAGCACTGGGAGATGATCGCGGAGTCGTTCCGTCTGATCGGACAGACGGGCTGCCGAATCGTGTACGTGCCGCTGCTTGCGCATTCGCACCTCGGGAACGAGGAGTCGATGGTGCGATGGGTGAAGAAGGCGGATGGGACGTGGGATTACGATTACAGCATCCTGGAGAAGTATCTGGACGTGGCGGAAAAGAACATGGGCCGACCGAAGGTGATCGTGTTCGTGACGTGGGATGTGTACATGCTTCCGAAGAACGCGTCGATGGAGCCGTATGCAAACGCGTCGCGGGTGAAGCAGCAGGCGGAGAACCTGGAGAAAGTGGGTGGGGAATACGGGATCGGTCCGATGGTGACGGTGTTGGACCCGGGGACGCAGAAGACGGAAATGATGAAGCTGCCGGTGCTGACGGCGGAAGGCAGTCTTGGGGCGTGGAAGGGGATGTTCGACGGGCTGCGTGTGCGTCTGAAGAAGCGGGGTCTGGAGGGAGCGGCGATGATCGGGACGCTGCACGACGCGTGGGCGACGAAGGCGGACGTGCAGGTTCTGAAGGAAGCGACGGGCAACCTGCCCTGGGTGATCCAGAGCCACGGAGGTCCGAAGGAAGGGCAGCTGCTGTATGGGATCGCGCCGATCGGTTATCAGGCGGTGGTGTGGGACGTGAAGTTTTCGGATGACGGTGCGGATTACCACGGGAAAGGGGAGGGACTGAACGCGAGCCTGCACGGCTGGACGCGGAAGGTGCTGTGGTCGCAGTTCGAGCGGTGGACGCGGGAGAACCACCCGTGCACGCGGTGGCGAACGCAGGCGGAGGTGTGCATCACGGGAGACCAGCGCGGGCCCGGACGACTGGGCGGGGAGTACTGGCGTGTGATGCGAGACAAGCGGGGCAACCGGATGGGTCGGGTGTATCAGCAGTATCCGGAAAGCGACTGGCGGAACCTGGTGATTGCGGATGCGCTTCTGGCGCCGGGTCCGGACGGGGCGGTGATGACGAACCAGATGGAGGCGATGCGCGAGGGGATGCAGGAGTGCGAGGCGATCATCGTGATCGAAGGGGCGCTGATCGACGAGGGACTGCGGAAGAAGCTGGGTGAGGACCTGGTGAAGCGCTGCGAGACGACCCTGACGGCACGCCACAGGATGCTGTGGCTGAGTCTGAGCAGCCTGCAGTTCTATTACAACCGGCCCGGGGGACGATCATGGGAGACGTCCTGCATGGCCAAGGCGTGGCGCAACGGAGGGAACGTGACGGGTCATTATTGGCTGCTGGGTTCGGGATACCAGGAACGGAACGCGGATCTGTATGATCTGGCGGGGGCGGTGACGCGCGCATGTGGGCGATAGGCACGGACCGGACGCATTGAGGTCGGGAACACGGAAGTGGCAGGGACCTCGGGAGGTCGCGCCGCCGAAGCGAAGATGAGCATGGAATGGACATGGGGCCGTCAGGGGTTCGAGGAACCCTTGGGCGGCCCCGATTGTTGGTGGGAGATGTTGATCCAGATCGCCGCGTTCAGGCACCACGTAACTATTGTTATAGAATCGGGTTATGTTGTGTGTTGTGTTGGGTGATGTGCCAGGGTGTTGAATTTTTTGAACACCGGGAGTGGCACGTTTTTGGCGAGGAAGTTTTGGATCACATGAACTTGTGTGATTGTCCCTTTGGTGGCAAGGTTTTAGGGCGGTCCGTGTCTGCTCGGTCACGGGGCGGCTCCTGTTGGTACCGGTTTTGCGGGCATCAGAGAATGCAGGCACCGGTCATAAGGAGGCATGGGGGATGATGAGGGCAGCGCGTCGTCGCGAGAGGATCATGCGATATCTGGACACGGAGACGACGGTGGGGGTGACGGACCTGGCCGAGCGTCTGGGGTGTGTGAGCATGACGATCCGTCGGGACCTGAGACAGATGGAAGAGGAGGGATTGCTGCTTCGGACACATGGTGGTGCGACGGTGGCGCCGAAGGTGAGTCTGGCGTTCGAGCTGGAGGAGAAGGCGAAGCGGAATCGTCGTCAGAAGGCGGCGATCGGTCAGCGTGCGGCGCAATGCGTGAGGCCCGGAGAGCGGATCCTGATCGGGCGGGGCACGACGACAACGGCGATGGCACGTGAACTGCGGTCGTGTGAAGGGGTTTCGGTGGTGACGACGAGTCTGACGATCGTGGCGGCGCTTCTGGGTGTGCGCGGCGTGACGTGCGACCTGGTGGGTGGGACGGTGGGTCGGGATTCGCCCGATCTGTATGGTCCGCTGATGGAAGAGCACCTGTCCCGGGTGCGCGTGGACCGTGTGTTCATCGGGACGGACAGCATCTCGAAGCATGGGGTGCTCACGCAGATCGACCCGAGGGAGGCCCAGGTGAACCGTCTGCAGATGAAGAGCGCCGAACACGTGGTGCTGCTGGCGGATTCGAGCAAGATGAACCGTCATGAATTCGTGCCATTCGGGAACCTGAGTGAGGTCGAGCACCTGATCACGGATAGCGGGATGCCGAGTGGGCTTCTGGAGGCAGCCCAGGCGGTGGGGGTGGAGAC
>CAZVTD010000246.1:0-790 GCA_964629945.1 uncultured Planctomycetota bacterium
GACTCGACTGCCGACTGCGGCGGGGGGACCATACCTTCGTCTGGGTCGATCTGTGCGTGTCGAACATGCTGCATGATCCGGCGATCCGCGGGATCGTAGTCAACGGTCGTGACGTCTCCGATCACCGGCAGCTTCAGGAGCAGCTGTCGTACCAGGCGCAGCACGACCCGCTGACCGGCCTTCCGAACCGCCAGGTGTTCTCCGACCGGCTCCAGACCGCGGCGAACCGCGACGGGCGAACAGCGTATCGCATTCTGGAGGAAAGGTCAAGCGACGGGCTCAGCCGATGGCTTTGATGACGGCTTCGGCGGCGCGCTTTCCGGAGAGGAGCATGGAGCCGAAGGTGGGGCCCATGCGGGGGAGTCCGTGATAGGCGGCGACGGCCATGCCGGAGAGGACGAGTCCGGGATGGACGAGTCCGGTGTGTGTGACAACGAGGTCTTCGGACTGCTCGATCCACATGGCGCCTTCGCCCTTGAGCTTGAGGATACCCCGCTCCTGGAGCTTGGCGACGACGCCGGCTTCGTGGCCGGTGGCGTCGATGACGACCTTGGTTTCGAGAGCGAGGGGATCAACGATGGAGATGGGCTTGGGGAGATAACCGACGGCAGTCCAGTTGATGACGACGCCCGCGAGGCGGTCGTCGGCACGGAGGACGACGTCATTGACGCTGGTGAGGTTGAGCATTTTGGCGCCAGCTTCGTAGGCGGCGACGATGCACTGGGCGACGCAGCGCGGGGCGTCGGCGACGTGGATGCCCTCGGCGATCTCCTCGTGGGGGATGCCGAGC
>CAZVTD010000246.1:800-3820 GCA_964629945.1 uncultured Planctomycetota bacterium
CGGCGCGGACCTCGTGGGCCGGGGCGCGGACGGTGAGCTTGTCCATCATGAAGCCACCGACCCAGAAGCCGCCACCCATGTAGTTGTTGCGTTCGAGGACGAGGACCTTGACGCCGGCGCGGGCGAGTTCCCGTGCGGCGATGAGTCCGGAGGGTCCAGAGCCGACGATGATGCAGTCGCTTTCGATGTAGTCTATGAATTCACCGGTCCAGGATTCGACGATGGCCCGTGTGACCTCTTTTTCTCCTCCCGGGTGGAATATCCGTCTGGCTTTGCTCACACGATCTCCTTACACGCTGAGGACAAGGCGCTCCCGGCGGGAGCGTGCCTTCAATAATGCACTTCCATGGCCTGGTATGGACAGGCGGGGACGCACAATTCGCAGGCGACGCAATGTTCCTGTTGGAAGAGGACGTTTCGCGTCTTCGGGTCAAGGACGAGCGTGGGACTGGGACAGACGGCGACAGACGCGCCAGAGTGTGTGGAGCGTTCGTCGACGCGGATGATATCCTGGGTGAGGGGCTGGATGTCCATTCCGAGGTTTTTCATGTATGCGATGCCTTCGTCAAATGCGCGCTCGGCCCCCGTGAGCTCCAGGACAAGGAGCCCTTCCTCGCGCGGGGTGATTTTGGCTTTGAGGATGTTGACGTCCAGGTCATAGTCCCTGACCAATCGACAGACGATGGGCTCCTCGATCAGTCGATGCGGGAACTTGAGGACGACCCTTCGGTTAACGATTTTGGCCTCGACCGTCATCTGAGGCACCTCCTGTGAACAAGACGAACGACGTTTTACGGTTCGGGCGGACGCTCGGACAGCGGTTTGAAGGCGTAGCCGCTGTCGCGTCCGGGAAGCGAGGCCACGGGCTGGCTGAGCTCGAAGTGGCCCGTGGCGATCCAGTCCTTGAGCGTACCGGCGATTTCGACGGCAAGGGGATAGCTGCTGAGGGAGGCGGTGGGGACGGACTTCCCCATGACACTGATGGTCCCGCTACGGAGCTGTGCGTAACTGACGTGGCCGAGGTTGCCGGGACGACGATTGGGATAGGCGCTTCCGTAATCGACGACGGGCGCGAAGAGGTCGGCGTCACTGAGACCGGCGTGACGTGCGACGCGCTCGTTGAGGATGGGGATGGGGACGCCGATGCCGACGGCAAGGGAGACGCCATAGCCCTGGTATGAAGCTCCCCGAAGGAAGCGCGGCTTCATCTGCTTGAGGTCCCCGGTGAGGGCGAGGGTTGCGGCGCCTTCCCTGGGGACGTCGTTTTCGGTGCGCTCGACGGTGGGGTTGTGCTGGGTTCCGTGGGAGACGACATAGCCGACGCCGCCTCCGAGGAAGATGCGCGTGCCGACGCCGATGGTTTCGTAGTCGGGGTCCTTGAAGAGCGGGGAGAGCTGACCGGCACTGGAGAAGGTGGCGTTTCCGAGCTGGGGTTTAAGGGCACCCATGTAGGTGTAGATGACGCGGTCGGAGAGGTTGACGGCGCAGTTGTAGTTCTGATAACTGTTTCGAGGGTTGAAGAGGAAGGCTTCGTTCAGGGTGGCGAGGTTGATGTAGGTCCGCAACTGGCGTCTGGGGTAACAGTCGGTGCCATAGGTGTCGGCGCAGAGGAGGACGTCCTTTCCGGCGACCAGATCCTCGATGACGTGGGCTCCGCCATAGCGGAAGGCCCCGGGATAGACGCGGTTTCCGGGATCGTCCTGTGGGATGGAGGTAGCCCCGATGAAGAGGTCGACGGCGGCAAGTCCGGCGTAAGCGGGGACGCCATTGAGGGTGAGTTCACCCCCGCCGAGCTTGATGCGGGGTGAGGAGTGGCCGATGTTGAGGAATGCGCCGGAGGAACACATGGACCCGAAGGTTCCGGTGGTGACGACATCAATATCGTCGGCGGCACGTTTGGGTCCGCGCTCGGCGACGATGTCCACCATCTCTTCGGCGGTCACAACGACGACCGATTTCCGTCTGATTTTCTCGTTAATCTCCGCGATTGTCTTGGACATGACCTTTTCCCTTATCTTCAGAGAATGCACTTCCACGGCTTGACATGGTGTTTTCGGCCCCCTGTTCGGGGCAGGTCATGGTCCATGACATCGCTCATCACCTCCTCAGGGACGCTGAGGCGCAATGGAGACCCGGTTCCGGCCCTCCCCCGTGCGAGGGAGGGCAACTGGACGGATTATAACATATGGGGGGCCCGGGTCAACCCGAAAAGCGGCCCGGCGAGGCTGTGGACGGCATCGGAGGGGGATTTCAGGGGGTTCCGAGGGACGCGAGATCGAGCTGTTCGATGGCGTTGTAGTAGAAGACGGGGCCATCCTGACAGGCGAGCTTTGTTCCGACGGCACACCGGCGGCAGGTCCCGGAACCACAGTGGATGAGGACATGGAAGGCGACGACCATGTTCTCCGGATTGGTTCCACGGTCGAGGAGCGCCAGACAGGTGTCCTGCAGCATCGCCGGGGGTCCGGCGATGACGGCCAAGCTGGAGGGCACGCGTTCGTTGATGGTGTCGAGGAGGGAGGCGACGGGACCGACGGGGCCGGTCCAGGCGGGGCTGGGGCGGTCCAGCGTGAGGAGGACCTCCATGTCGGATCGACGGGACCATCGGTCCAGTTCCTCGGTGAAGAGGAGGTCGGCGGGTGTCGCTGCGCCGGCAAGCAGGGTGAGGTCGCCGAAGTCCTCGCGCATGGCGAGGGTATAGCGGATGAGGGAACGCAGGGGCGCCAATGCGGGACCATAAGCCAGGAAGATGAGGTGCTGGCCACGGAGGTCGTCCAGGGGGAAACCGGTCCCGAGGGGACCTCGGAGTGTCAGGGTTCGGCCGGGATCACAGGCAGAAAGGGGTGGGGCGGCTTCGCGGGAGAGGTCCAGGCAGACTTCGATGGCTTCCGGGTCGGAAGGGGAAGAGGCGATGGAAACGGGGATTTCGGGTCGGCCGGGGAGTCCGAGCAGGGCGAACTGTCCTGGGATGAAGTCGGGTTCAGGAGATGCGTCGAGGGGTCGGAGCGAGAGGACACAGG
>CAZVTD010000247.1:0-3794 GCA_964629945.1 uncultured Planctomycetota bacterium
GCCTGCCCCCGCGCCACCTTCAGCCGCCCCATCGACTGATCCAGCCCCACGACCGCCCCGCACACCTGCGCCAGAGCAAACGCCACCACGCCCGTCCCGGTCCCCTCGTCCAGGGCGCGCCCCGGCCTCTTTGTCTTGTGGGATTTCAGCCAGCCCGTCAGACCCAGCCGATGGTGTGCCTGGAACCCCCGCGTCACGTGCTCGTCATAAACCCCTGCCGACTGATCGTGACACTGACGGTCTATCCGACGCAGTTCCGAGCCCATGTCAATGCTCACTGCTCGTCGGTCGTCCGGCCACCGGAAGGAACACCGACACCGTCGTCCCCTCGCCCACCTCGGACTGTACCTCGATCCGCCCCCCGTGTTCCTTCACCACCGAGTGCGAAATCCACATCCCCAGTCCCGTCCCCTGTCCCGAACGCTTGTTCGTAAAGAACGGCTCGAAGATCGCGCTGAGGTGCTCGGGCGGAATCCCGCATCCCGTATCCCGGAACTCGATCTGGACCTCCTCCGCTTCCGTCCGCGTCCGAATCGTCAGCTTCCCCGCACTCTCCATCGCATCAATCGCATTCACGATCACGTTCGCGAACACCTGCTGCAGCCGTCCCGCGGACCCCTGAACCGTCGGCAGCCCAGAACCCAGGTCCATCTCCAGCGCAATCTGACGGTTCCGCATCTTGTTCTCGAACAGCCGAACCACTTCCGTCAGCGCCGTGTTGATGTCCACCTGCGTCTGCGCTTCGGTCCCGGGCCGGTGGAAATCCAGGATCTGCCGAACGATGTCCCGGATCCGCACGAACCCCTTGCTCACCTCTTCGATGATCTCGCCCTCAGGCTGCTTTCCCTCCAGCCGGCGCTTCAGGATGTTGATGAGGTTCTTGATCCCTTCCAGCGGGTTGTTGATCTCGTGCGCCACGGACGCCGCCAGCGTCCCCATCGCCGCCAGCTTCTCCGACCGCAGCAATTGCTCTTCCAGCTGACGCCGACCCGTCGCGTCATGCGCCACCCCCAGCACGTGCATCCGTCCCTGGAGCATCACCGGGTTCAGCGCCAGCTCCACGTATCTCACTTCCCCGTCGGGCCTCACCAGTTTCAGTTGGCTCTGCGTCTGACCCGTCGTCACCCGTCCCACCAGGCTCGCCAGGTCCGTCTCTTTCCCCGTCGATTCCCGGATCAGCTTCACCCCCGCCATCTCGTCCAGCCCGCACCCCACCAGGTCCAGCACCCGCTGGTTCGCCTGTCTTATGTGTCCCGACTCATCCACCAGAAGAATCCCGTCGCCCGATTGCTCGAACAGCGTCCGGTAGTGCCGTTCCGACTCCGCCAATGCCCGCGTGCGCGACGCCACGATGTCTTCCAGCTCCTCGACCATCCGCACCAGCGCCTTGTACAGCCGCGACTTCTCCAGCGCCACCGCCACGTGCTCACCCAGGTCCGCAATCAGACGCAGTTCCCCCTCGCCGTAACCCGTCCCCGCCGCCTGTCCCAGAAGGATGAATCACTTCGTCTCGTTCCGGAACACCAGCGGCACCCCCATCCCCGCCGACGGACTCCGACCATCCAGCACCTCCACCATGCACCCCTCGGCCTGCTCGAACAACACCGCCTCGCCGCCTCCCAACGTCCTCCCCAGGACGCTCTCCACGGGCGGCTTCGCAACGTGCCGCGACTCCGTCCGGTCCCCCGCGTCGCTCACCGTCAGCACCCGCAGTTCGTCCGACGCCTCCGTCACCAGCGCGATCGCAAAGCAGTCGAAAGGCACCAGCCGCTCGATCTGCTTCGCCATCTGGGGCAGCGCTTCCTCCGGGTCCAGTGCCGTGTTCACCGTCTTGGCGATCCGGTTGATCACCGCCAGCTGACCCGCCTTCTGTCTCACCTCGCTGGTGCGTTGTGCGACGGTCCCCTCCAGCGCCTCGTTCATCCGCTGAAGCTCGTTGAACAACTGCACGTTCGCCAGCGCCACCGCCGCCTGCGCCGCCACGATGCTCAGGATCCGCTCGTTGTCCTCCGTGAACGCGTTGATGTCCGGGTGCGACAGGTTCAACACCCCCCACACCTGTTCGCTCTCCACCAGGGGCAGACACAACAGGCTCCTCACCGACGGCTCGGGCGCCTCGAAGGGCTTGAACCGCTCATCCGTCCCCACGTCCGGAATCAGCATCGGCTCGCCCGTCTCCGCAACCCGTCCCGCAATCCCTTCCCCCAGCGGAAAACTCACCGGCGCCGATTCCGCGTCGAAATACCGCGCCGACTCTTCTGCACGACCCCGCGCCGCGCGGATCGTCAATCGCCCCCGCATGCGGTCCAGAAGCATCAGCGAGCAGTTCTCCGCCCCCACCTCCTCCACCATCGTGTCCACGATCCCCACGCACACCTGCTTCACGCTCTGGATGTTCCGAAGGATCCGGCTCACGCGTTGCAGCGCGCTCAGTTCCCGCAGCTTCTGTTCGTACAGACGGTTCGCGTCCGCCAGGGTCCGAGCGTACAGGTTCCGTTCCTTCAACACCCGCTCGTAACGCGCCTCAACCGATTCCGTGCCCGGCTCCATGGTCCCCTCAGTTCTCACAGCCGCACGATGTCCCGTCCTGTCCCTCTTCCAGCAGTGCACGCACATGCTTCAACCCCTCCAGCGCCGCCGAAAGCTTCTCTCCCGCCTCACCCCCCGCCTCGCTCTCGATCCGTTCGCAAAGCCCCTTCAGCGTCTTCTCCACGTTGGCCAGCCGTTCCGCGTCACGCGCACCTCGCTCCGTCAGCTCTCGCACGCGATCCTTCAGACGCTTCGTCTCCAGCGCATTCACGATCTTGAACTTCATCTCCAGGTCGTCGCAAGGCTTCGTCAGAAAGTCGAACGCCCCCTGCTCCATCGCCGACACCGCCGCCTCCACCGTCCCATACCCCGTCAACACGATCACCGACGTCTCCGCCGATCGCGACTTCGCCTCCTTCAGAACCTCCAGCCCGCTCACCTCGGGCATCATCAGGTCCGTGATCACCAGGTCGAACGAATCCTTCGACAGAACCTCCAGCGCCTGTCGACCGTCCGTCGTCACCTCCACCGCGTACCCCTCGTCCATCAGCAGCCACTTCAGCGAGTTGCACACGAACTCGTCGTCCTCGACCACCAGGATCCTGCCTTTATCCGTCATCATGTTGCCCCTTCAGTCCGGTCCCGCCTCTCGTCGTCTCACCGCTTCAGAACGAATCGATTGCCCACAAGCTTACACACCATCTGCTTCAGTTCAAGCACCGTCAACGTGCTCGCCAGTTCCTGCGCACTCAATCCCGTCAACGCCACCAGATCATCCACTCCCCTGGGCGTGCTGTCCAGCGCCGCATACACCGCCTGTTCCCGACCGTTCAACCGCAGCGCCTGCCCGTGCTGAACCGCTCCCGCCCCTTCCGTCTCCACGCTCATCGGCAGCGGACCCAGTTCATCCAGCACGTCGTCGATCCCCTCCACCAGCCGCGCCCCGTCGCGGATCAGCTTATGGGGCCCCTTCGACTTCGGACCGTCGATCGGTCCAGGCACCGCGAACACCTCGCGTCCCTGCTCGGCGGCCAGTCCCGCCGTGATCATCGCCCCGCTCCGCACGCTCCCCTCCACCACGATCACCCCCATCGACAGCCCGCTTACGATCCGGTTTCGTCTCGGAAAGTTCCCTGCCAGCACCGGGTAATCCATTGGAAACTCGCTCAGAATCGCCCCGTGCGCCGCAATCCGCTCCGCCAGACCCGCGTTTTCCTCCGGATACACCCGCCCCAGTCCCGTCCCCCACACCGCGATCGTCCGTC
>CAZVTD010000248.1:0-3769 GCA_964629945.1 uncultured Planctomycetota bacterium
GGGGCGGGCTTGGGGAGGACGAGGGATGCGGGGGCGTGTTCCGGGCCATAGATTCCGGCGACGCGTCGGGCGACGGTGTTCCAGTCGAAGCCCTGGAGGAGGGTGCGCCGGCCACTGCGTCCCATGCGACGTGCGTTTTCGAAGTCTGCGAAGAGGGTGCCGATGCCCCAGCCGACGGCGTCGGGATTGTCATCGATGTGGAGGCCATTGACGCCATGGGTGATGAGTTCGGCGGGGCCGCCGGTAACGGAGGCGACGACGGGTTTGGAGGCGGCCCAGGCTTCGAGGAGGACGATTCCGAAGGGTTCGTTTCGTGAGGGGATGCAGACGAGATCCACGGCGCGGTAGAGATCGGCGAGTTCGGCGGCGTTCCGGAAGCCGAGGAAGCGCGTGGCGTGTTCGATGCCGAAGTATCGGGCGCGGTCCTGGAGTGCCCAGCGCATTTCGCCATCGCCGGCGAAGATGAACTTGGCGCTGGGGTGGAAGCGGAGGAGGTGCGGGATGGCTTCGAGGAGGAGATCGGGGCCTTTCTGCCAGACGATGCGTCCGCAGAAGAGGACGGTGGGGTCCATGGGGGCGACGTCGCAGCGGCGCTTGATGAGGGCGGGATCGACGGGTTGGTCGAAGCGTGCGACATCGACGCCATTGTAGATGACGTGCATTTTGTCCTCGGGGACGCGATAGATGGAGCGGACTTCGTCGAGGAGGTGTCTGGAGACAGCGATGACGCGATCGGCGTGGTAGGTTCCCTCCCACTCGCGGTCGCGAATGGCTCGGGAGGCGCCTTCGTAGTGGGCGTTGCCACAGCGTCCGTATTCGGTGGAATGGATGGTGAAGATGTGGCGTCGGTCGTTGGGGGGATGGGTCTGTCGTGCGCGGGTGAGGACGCGCGCGGTGAGCCAATCGTGTGCGTGGAGTACGTCGAAGGGACCGGTGGCTTTCTGGACGCGGTTGAAGCGATCGAAGAAGGCATCGCACATGCGATCGGTGTCCTGGATGAAATCGGCGGAGCCCGGGTAGTCGCAGCGATGGAGATGGACGCCCTGGACGAGTTCTTCGGCAGGCTGGTTGGGGCCCCGACGGGTGAAGAGGTGGACTTCGCGGTTGTCGGCGGCGAGGTTTCGGGCGAGTTCGGAGACGTGGACGGCGACGCCTCCGACGGTGACGGAGTGAAGACTTTCCCAAGAGAAGATGGCGATTTTCATGAGGTTTCCCCGTTCCGTCGGTGCGACGCAAAGGATTGAGAACGCAAGGAAAGCGCGACGTTTTGAGCGTCTCAGGCCTTGCAGGTCAACTCGTTAAAGACCGGACCGTCGTGGGTGTGCTCGCGAACGAGATAGGTCTGGTCGCAGCTTTCGCGCGAACATTCGTACCAGACGTAGGCTCCCCCGGGTTCGTTGGCACGCCAGGTTTCGTTCATGCGTGCGCCACAGACGAAACAGAACCTGACGGTCTTATCCGGGACAGTATTGGTCCGGTTCGGTTCGGTCATCGTGAATCTCCCATTCATATTGCGCGAATCGGTGTGTTACGAGCATCGGCTTGAACGATAGCCGGGCGGGGTGGGGTGTGCAATTGGGCAGTTTCTGAGAAACGGCGGGCAAAAGGCTGATATGGAGTCAGCCGACGGCTGAGGGGGTTGGGCGGAGGTGCGGGATCAGGATTCGAGCGACGTAAGTCCTTCGCGGACAGCGTATTTGGTCAATTCGGCGATGTTGTCGATGTTGAGCTTCTGCATGAGGTTTCGACGATGGACGGTCTGGGCACGACAACAGCAGACCAAGAGCCAGTGGTGAGGACGAAGAAAGCGTTGGACATGAGGGGTATCGGAGAATACAGTCATGGCTCATGCAAGGAAAAGGATCCGGAGGATGTCGATGAAGAGGCGCGGCTGGACGGTGGGGACACGATGGGCGGGAGTGGTGGTTCTGATGATGATCATGACGATGGAGGGGTGGGCGGGGGAGTTGCAACAGGCGGCCAGACGAGGAGATCTGAAGACCGTCAAGGCACTGATCCAGGCCGATCCCAAGTTGATTCAGGGGTATGACGAAGCGGGCATGACGGCACTTCTGTGGGCGGCGCGCGAGGGCGAGACAAGCGTGGTGGAGGCTCTGATCTCGTCGGGAGCCGACACGGAACAACGGGACCAGGATGATCGACGCGGGTACACGGCACTTCTGCATTGCGCGGAGATGAACCAGGAGGATACGGCGGCGGCGCTGATCCGTCTTGGGGCAGACATAGAGGCACCAAGCCGAAGGGGAGAGACGCCCCTGATGGTAACGATGAAGAACCGGACCTGGAGGACGGCAAGATTGCTGATCGAGAAAGGTGCGGACATCAACGCGGAAGGCGACAACGGGATGAGTGTTCTCGGTGTGGCGGCGTATCATGGCAATCTGGAAGGGGTGAAGATGCTGGTGGAGGCCGGGGCGGACGTGAACGGTGGACGAATCAAGGCGCTGCGGGCGGCCGTCAAGGAATCGAAGTCGAAGGTTGCGGAGTATCTGGTGAGTCAGGGGGCAGAGGTGGACGTGTTCGTGGCGGCGGGGCTGGGGATGACGGACAAGCTGGAAGAGCTTCTGCGCGGGAACAAGGACCTGATGAAGGCGCGGGATCAGGACCTCGATACGCCTCTGCACGTGGCGGCGTGGACCGGGAAGGTTGGGACGGCACAGGTGCTGTTGAAGGCGGGTGCAGACTACGACGCGAAATCGAGGAAGGGAAATACGCCTCTCTATATCGCGGCGGACCTGGGACACGAGGAACTGGCGAAACTGCTGGTGGAGGCGAGGGCCGACCTGAACGTGCAGACGACCGCGTGGGGTGAGACGCCTCTGCACGGGGCAGCGTATCACGGACACGACGGGATCGTGAAGCTTCTGCTGGAGGCCGGGGCAGACGCGGAACTGAGGGCGAAAAACGGAGAAACGGCGGTGTTCTTCGCGGCGGACAGGGGCAACCTGGAGAGTCTGAAGAGACTGCTGGTGTCCGGGGCGAACGCGAACACGCCGAACAACGCGGGTGTGACACCGATGCTGCAGGCAGCCAACGAAGCCCGGTCGGACGTCATCAAGATACTGAAGGAAGTCGGGGGCGTGGAGATGGACCTGTTCACGGCAGCGGGTGAAGGGGATGTGGCTCGGATGAAGGAACTTCTGGGCAAAGATCCCGGGTTGGTCAAGGCCGTCAGTGCGTATGGTCAGACGGCGATGTTTCTGCCCTCATGGCGGGGTCAGACGGAAGCCGTCAAACTGCTGGTGGAGTGGGGAGCGGACGTGAACGCTCGGGATCCGGGCGGCCAGAACCCGCTGTACGTGGCGGTACGCAATCGTCACGTGGAGACGGCGAAGTTCCTTCTGGAGAATGGTGCTGAGGTGGATGCGCGAATAGACAACGGGATGAGCGCACTCCTGCACGCGGCATCCACAGGCCATGATGAGATGGTGAAGCTTCTGTCGGAGAAGGGGGCGGACGTGAACCTGGCAACCCCGGAAGGCAACACGGCACTGCACTACGTGGCCAGGCATGGAGAGGCGGAATTGGCCAAGTATCTGTTGGCCAAGGGGGCGGACCCCAAGGCGCGGAACAAAGATGGGGAAACCCCCGTGGACTGGGCCAAGAGGACGGGAGACGACGAGATGGTGAAGGTCCTGGGCAACGCGGGTGAGGGTAGAGGTCACTGAAACACGGCATCCGGGGAAGGTGGTGTCATTCGAGGGCCGGCGAGAACGCCGGCCCTGATTGTTCTCGAAACTGTGGTTGG
>CAZVTD010000249.1:0-3758 GCA_964629945.1 uncultured Planctomycetota bacterium
AGCCGGTATGATTCCTGGCGGAACACGCGCTGAAGCGACGAGAGCACCTTTGGCGCGTCGTCCACCATGAGGAGAGTATGTGTCCGGGGGACGTCCGGTTTCGACGCTTCCGGAGTCTCCACGGCGGTTTTTTCGAGGAACAGATTGGCCATCGTCACGGTTTTTTCTCCACATTTCTGATGGCAATACTCAGCGATGCCACGGTTCCGCCCGATTCGCCACACGTCAGGATCACATCTCCCCCCAGGCTTCGTGCGACGTTACGAGCCACGGTAAGTCCCAATCCCTTTCCGCGTCCGACCTCCTTGGTGGTGAAGAAGGGGTCAAAGACGCGTCCGATGATCCCGGGCGGGATCCCGGGACCGGTATCATGAATACGCACGGTCACGCGTTCCGGATCGGCCGAGGTTTCGATTCGCAGAATTCCGCCGGTGGTCATGGCATCGCACGCGTTCTCCAGGAGGTGCAGGATCGCGACGTTGAGATGCCGGCCGTCCACGACGATCCGTGGGATCTGGCCATACTCCCTCAAGATCTCGAGTCCACGTCCTATCTCCAGGCGAGCCAGGCAATGTTCGATTTCCTGGTTGACGTCGACCTCGGTGCTTCCGACATCGTCCACGTGAGCGAAGTCTCGGAGATCGCGAACGATCTGCGCGGCGCGGTCCGTCATCTCGACACTCTCCTGGATGATCTCGTTTCTCTCTTCGGTGGGGCAGCGTCCTTCGGCCAAGGCGTGCAGATTGCTTCGAATGCAGGCGAGGGGAGTGTTGAGTTCGTGGGCGACGCCGGCTGCGAGTCGTCCGATGGCCGCGACTTTCTCCTCACGGACCAACTGCATCTGGGTGTCGGCAAGCTCCCGGGTCCGTTCCTCGACTTTCACTTCGAGGGAACTGGCCAGTTCGGAGAGTTGACGGTTGCGCTCCATGAGTTCTTCGTAGTTGTCGGAGAGGGTTTCGCGGTATGTGCTGGCGACCAGTCCCCGACGGTAGCTGTCGTTCAGGATGGCGTTCACCAGGGCGACGGTGGTTTCCGGACGTGCCGACCGGACGTCGATGGTTCCGACGGGTTCCCCTTCGATCCGGAAGGGGCGGCTGGTCGCGGGGGTGTCTTCCGGGGTTTCGCGGGTGGAACGATAGAGGATGCTTCCGGTCCGGTCGGAGATGGTGATCCGTCCGCCCGACGCATCGGCCAGCATGTCGAGCTCGGCATGCATGTCTTCTGTCAGACTGATCAGGGTCGGGGTTTCAGTCATTCCGGAATCCCAATTCATTGAGGAAGCTTTCACGGCTCAGGCCGTGCGTCTGGGCGAGCTTCATTTCCGCATCGCACACGTCGTACATCATTCCCATCAGGATCAGGAAGACCTCGACGACATTCACGCCCTGCAAGGCCGAGGCGAAATGGATGGGGATCCCGGTGCTGCTCCAGCGATCCTTCACCTCCTGTTCGGAGACGATGTGGGTCAGGTCGCGCTTGTTGTATTGCACGATGAGCGGGATTTTCGTCAGGTCCATGCCCAGGGCCCGGCAGTTGATCTCCAGATTTCTGAAGCTTTCGGCATTGTTGCGCTGTTCGCTGACCTGGGAATCGGCCACGAAGACGATTCCGTCGGCACGCGACAGGACGGCTTTTCGGGTCGCGTCATAGCGGACCTGTCCTGGGACGGTGCAGGTCTTGATCTTGATGCCCAGTCCGCTGGGGGCTTCGATGAAGAAGGGGAGGAGATCGAAGAACAGCGTGCGGTCCTGATAGGTGTCCAGCATGACGAGGTCGCCGCGACGATCCGTGGCCAGACGATCATGGAGCCGAAGGATGTTGGTGGTCTTTCCACTGAGGGCCGGTCCGTAATAGACGGCTTTCAGAGTTACGCGCTGTTTTTCGTTGTCGAGGTCCATTGCGATCTCTCTGGTTACGGTCGTCTGTGTCCCGGCACGGCATAGACCGGGTCCGAAAGACGGGTGCGAATGGCCCGGAAGACTTCCCTCAAGTGTTCGAACGCCGCATAGACGCGTGGGTCGAAGTGGCTTCCGGGTCCGCCTTCGATGACCTCTTCGGTTTTTGCCGCGGAGAGTGCCTGCTTGTATGGACGATCGGAGGTGAGGGCGTCATAGACGTCGGCCAAAGCGACGATCCGTGCTTCGAGAGGGATTTCCTCGCCTTTGAGTCCCTTGGGGTATCCCTGTCCGTCCCAGCGTTCGTGATGAGCGATGGCGATGGAGCCTGCCATGTCGAGGAGACGATTTCCGGTGATCTTCCGGGCGGGATCATGGGGTCCGGGCCATTCCATGGTGGAGATGGTGTTCCACAGGTCGCCGGTGAGGATGGTGTGTCCCATCTCGCAGTGCTGCTGCATGATTTTGAACTCTTCGGGTGTGAGTTCGCCGCGTTTGAGGAGGATGCTGTCCGGGACACCGATCTTTCCGATGTCGTGCAGGGGGGCGGTCATGTAGATCATCTCGACGAAGTCCTCGGGGAGCTGCATCTGTTTGGCGAGCTCGCGTGCGTAGGTTGCGACGCGGATAACGTGTCGTCCGGTCTGTTCGTCCCTGTATTCGCCGATCTTGGCCAGTCGCCAGATGAACTCCAATTGGGAGTTCTGGAGCTGGTTGGTGCGCTCGATGACCTTGTGTTCGAGGTCCTTGTTCAGGTCACGCAACTGATCCTGATAGGACTTTAGACGCAGGACGCTTCGGATTCGTGCAAGGAGGTCGTCGCGATGGACGGGCTTGTCGATGAGATCTGTGGCGCCCAGGTTCAGAGCAAGACACTTGAGGTCGTCTTCGCGTCCCGCAGTCAGCATGACGACGGGAATGTCGCGGGTCCGCTCCGACTGCCTGAGTTCCTTGAGGAGGGCGAAGCCGTCCTTTCCGGGCATCCGGATGTCCGAGATGACCGCGTCATAGGACTGCTTGTGCAGTTCCTCGATGGCGGCGTCGGCACTTCCGACGAAGTTCATGTCCCAGACGGCCTGCTGTTTGTGGAGGACACGACGGAGACCGTTGAGGAAGCTGGCCTCGTCGTCCACGAAAAGAATCCGCTTCTTGTCATTGCTCACGTCACTCTCCTGCAAGGAGTTCCGGTGTTGTCCACGCCGCATCCACCTCCGGCTCAATGTCCAAAAAAAAAGGCACCGCCGGTTTTCCAGACTCCCTGAGAGCTGGAATATGCCGACCGTGCCTTCGACTTGCAGACCTGCAGAGTCTGCCCGACAAGGCGCCCTCGAAGTCCTTGGAGATCTAACAGATTCCTGCATAAGGACTTAGGGCGATCCAGATTGTCAAGAGTTCTCTCTTCAGACTTCCGCCGCCTCGATTTTGGCGATCCCTTTCGGGGTCGTCGTTTGAGTTTTCAAGGCTAGCACAATGTATTTCGGGATTTTGGGGCTCGCTTTTGAGACTTTTTTCGTCCCTTTGTTGAGAAGGGCATCCGGGATGTGGCAGGGATGTTGTTAAAACGGCATTGACCGGTCCGTGTGGAGGTTCTATAATTCGCGCTGAGCCATGGATATGGACGGGGTGTGGTATGGGCCCCGAGACCGAACGATTGTGCCAGATACGAACAGGGGGACACGGTGAAAAAAGTCCATTGCATGCTGGCCGTGACGTTGCTGACCGTTTTGGTATTCTCTCAGGTGTCCTGCACGTCGGGTGGCCTGTTCGGGGGTGGCGGAGCCGGGATCAGTGTGGGTTCGGCCTCTCCCGGGACGAAAGTGTATATCGACGGGAAATCCATCGGGACGGTTCGTGGTGGGGTGA
>CAZVTD010000250.1:0-3729 GCA_964629945.1 uncultured Planctomycetota bacterium
ACGGGAATCCGCGTGGTGGACGCGCTGGCGACGGGGGGGACGGGTCAGAGGATGGGGATCTTCTCGGGCCGCGGGGGGGGGAAAAGCACGCTGATCGGGATGATCGCGCGGTATACGTCGGCGGCGGTGAACGTGATTGCGCTGGTGGGGGAGCGCGGACGCGAGGTGAGGGAGTTCCTGGAGGCGGACCTGGGGGCGGAAGGATTGAGGCGGTCGGTGGTGGTGGTGGCGACGAGCGACCAGTCGCCGCTGCTTCGGGTTCGGGCGGCGATGCTGGCGTGCGCGGTGGCGGAGTTCTTCCGGGAGCAGGGCCAGGACGTGGTGTTCATGATGGATTCGCTGACGCGCCTGGCGTGGGCTCACCGGGAGATCGGGCTGGCGGCGGGAGAGCCGCCGGCGACGAAGGGATATCCGCCTTCGGTGTTCGGACACATGGCGCGGCTGCTGGAGCGCGCGGGACGCGCGTCGCGGGGATCGATCACGGGGTTCTACGCGGTGCTGGTGGACGCGGACGACATCAACGAGCCGGTGGGCGATACGGCGAGGGGCATCCTGGACGGACACATCTGGCTGTCGCGGAAACTGGCACAGCGGGGACAGTATCCGGCGGTGGACGTGCTGTCGAGCATCAGCCGGGTGATGAAGGACGTGGCGGGTCCGAAGCAGCAGGAAGAAGCGCAGTATCTGAAGGGGCTGCTGGCGGCGTACAACGAGGTGGAAGACCTGATCAACATCGGGGCGTACGTGAGCGGGAGCAGCGCGGAAGTGGACACGGCACGGGCGATGATGGGGGAGATTCGGGCGTTTCTGAGACAGCCGGTGGAGATGGGAACGGACGTGGAGGAGGCGAGGGCGGCACTGAGCGCGCTGGTGGCGAAGTGCCAGACCAACGCCGCCGGGGACGAGGACGGCAAGGCAGGTGAGACGAGATGAAGCGATTCGCGTTCCGGCTCGAAAATGTGCTGCATTACCGCGAAGAGGTGGAACAACAGCGGCAATTGACGCTGGCACGAGCAACGGAGGCGCTGGAGGCGAGACGGCAGGAAGTGCGCCGACTTCAGAAGCAGGTGGATGAGGCGACCGAGGAGATGAGGAGGCTGGGAGTTCGGAAGCTGGACCTGGCGGCCCTGAGACAGCAGCAGATGCACCTGGGATCGCTGAGGGGGATGCTGGGAGGGATGGAACGGAGACTGCGAGAGGCGGAGGCGGAGTGGGAACGGGTGCGCGGGGAATACGTGGAGGCACGCAAGGAACGACGCGCGCTGGAACTGCTGAGGACGCAACGCGCGAGTGCGCACGCGCATGAGGCCGGGGTGGAAGAGCAGAAAGAGATGGATGAGGTGGGTGCGCTTCGCGCGAGGACAGCAGAATAGCACAAGCGTCGGGGCGAGGCCGAGGCGGTCCTTCGGGCCGGGAGGTTGGCAATGAGCACGAGACGAGCGAGCGCGGCGAAGGTGGTGGGGCTGGTGACGGTGATCTTCGCGGCATGCTTTGCGGTGATCGTGGTGCTGGTTCTGGCGGGATGGGCGACGGGCTGGCTGAACGGGGAGAAGGTGGATGGGGTGGTCGCGGTCCTGAAGGGGAAGACGGAGACGGTGGAAGAGGCGGCGGGTGCGAAGACGCCCGAGCTGGCGCTTCCGAGGGAGGAAGAGATCCTGGCGACGGTGAGGCGGGCGAGGGAGGCGCAGGAGGAGCAATTGAGGACGCTGCAACTGGAGGCGGAACGGACGCGGCTGGAGCTGGAAGGGGTGCGACAGGACGCGCGCCGGGCCGTGGCGGAGATGGAAGGACAGGCGCGGAAACTGGCGGATGAGAAGAAGCGGTTCGAGGCGGCCAAGTCGGCGTGGGAGACGTCGCTGGCGTCGGAGGGGCTGCGGAAGCTGAAGGAGACGCTGGAAGAGATGGACGCGACGAAGGCGGCGGAGATGCTCTACGGCTATGACCTGGGGACGACGGTGAAGGTGATGGGGGTGATCCGACGGGACGGCCGAGCGGCGATTCTGGAGGCGATCCTGGCGATGGACAAGCAGAAGGGGCTGACGGAATCGACGGGACGCGCGGGACAGATCATGAGGCTGCTGGGGAACCCGGCGGCAGGCACGGCAAGCTGAGGGAGGGAGAAGAATGATCATACTGACGCGGCTCAACGACCGGACGGTGGTGGTGAACGCGGAACTGATCAAGTACGTGGAACAGACGCCCGACACGCTGGTGACGCTGACCAGCGGAGACCGGCTGATGGTGAAGGAATCGACCGAAGAGGTGGTGAAACGGGTGATCGAGTTCGGACGGAAACTGCGGGTGTGCCCGCATTAGAAACGGCAATTCAACGCAAAGGCGCAAAAGGCAGCACGGCGTGGGTAGACAGCGACAACGACAGAAACGGCAGGAAAAGCGAAGAAGTGGTCGTGAAGCGGAAAGGGATTGAGATGGATTTTGCGACGATCGTGGGTCTGACAGCGGGCGTGGCGATCATCGTGTTGTCGATCCTGGGCCAAGGCGAGACGATGTCCGTGTTCAAGGATTATACGTCGCTGGGGATCGTGATCGGGGGGGCGTTTTCGGCGCTGCTGGTGAGCATGCCTCTGAGGCGGGTGCTGGGGATGGGAAAGGTGGTTCGGAAGGCGTGCACGTCGCGCCGACAGGACCCGGAGGAATTGATTCGGAAGCTGGTGGGGTATGCCGAGATCGCGCGTCGGGACGGGATCCTTGCGCTGGACACGATGACGGAAGAGATGGAGGACAAGTTCATCGTGAAGGGGATCCAGATGGCGGTGGACGGGACGGACCCGAACGTGACCGAACAGATCATGACGAGCGAGCTGGAGGCGCTGTCGGAACGGCACCGTGTGGGCAAGGCGATGTTCGATTGTCTGGGGAAGTATGCGCCGGCGTTCGGGATGATCGGGACGCTGATCGGGCTGATCATCATGCTCCAGCACATGGACAACGTCGGTCAGATCGGGACGGGGATGGCGGTGGCGCTGACGACGACGTTCTACGGTGCGGTGGCGGCGAACCTGATCTTCCTTCCGATCGCGGACAAGCTGGGGACGCGCAGCCGGGAGGAGATTTTGATGAAGCAGATCATCATCCGGGGGATCCTGTCGATCCAGTCGGGTGACAACCCGCGGATCGTGGAGCAGAAGCTGAGGACGTTCCTTCCGCCTGAGCTGGAACGGAAGGCCGTGAACCGCCGACAGGCGGCGTGAGGACGAACATGAGACCCATGACGGCAGAGCCTGAGGAACGGAAAGACGCGGCGCCCGGGTGGATGGTGACCTACGGCGACATGATGGGTCTTCTGCTGTGCTTTTTCATCATGCTGGTGGCGATGTCGGAGGTGAAGACGGAGAAGTTCAAGCGTGCGCTGGAGTCGATCCGGAGCGCGTTCGGGACGTGGCAGGAGACGGGCTCGGAAGGTCCGGGGGGATATCCGACGTCGAACACGTTCGACGAGTATTACCGGAAGGTGATGTCGGAGACGGGAAACCCGGAAAACCTGGGCGGGGCGGAAACGGTGAGCATCCAGGGGACGGAATACCTGTGCCGAACGGTGAGCGAAGGGATGATGATCACGATGGGGTTCAGCAGTCCGTTCGAGAAGGGCAGCAGCGCGTTGAGCGAGGGACTGAAGGACGAGTTGAAAGGACTGGCGGAGCACGTGCGGGGGTACACGAACCTCGTCATCGTGCGGGGACACTGCTCGAATGATGAAGTGGAGGGGGG
>CAZVTD010000251.1:0-3721 GCA_964629945.1 uncultured Planctomycetota bacterium
TTCAGGAACCCGTCAAGGTCCTCACCGACGAGGAGCTCCAGACCCTCCTCGATGAATACCGCACCACCGCAAGCTTCGAGCTCCAGGCGGAGCTGGCCCTCACCCTCAATGCCCAGGTGAAGGATCGCGCCGATGCGCTCCTCCAGCGCATCCCCAAAGAAACCGGCGAAGCCCGACTCCACACCATCGACCTCGTCGGCTTCGCACGCAAAGCGGACGTCACCCCCGTCCTCATTGACCTCCTGCGTTCCGACGATCCCGAAGTCGTCCGTCACGCACTGGACGCCCTCGGGAACAATGGCGACCCCAAAAGCCTCGACAAACTGAAAGAGCTGCTCGGGGGAAAAGACCCCCTCCTGGCGGGCCGAGCCGCCATCGCCATGGGAAAGATCGGTGATCCCTCGGTGATGCCCGTGCTGCTCGACGAACTCAAGCGCTCCAAAGACCTCGTCCTGCGGCTCTCGCTGATCCGCGGACTCGGACTCCTCAAAAACCAGACCGCGATGCCCGCGCTCCAGGAACTCCTCTTGGGCAGCGACAACCCCCTCGAACAGACCGCGCTCTACGACGCCATGAACCTCATCCTCGGCGACGACGCCATGCGCATTGCCGAACAGATCGCCTCCATCGCCGAAATCCTCAAGGAACGGGGCAGCGACTGGCAGACCCAGCTCGCACAGGCCGCCGTCACCGACGCACTCGACCGCATCATCAAAAAAGCCGAGGACGAGGCGCAGAAATCCTCCGGACAGGGCCAGGGAAAATCGCGTCAGACCTCCCAGCAGAGCAGCGGCAAACAGTCAGGAGGCGCGTCGAAACCCAGCCGGGGACGCACCCCCGCCACCTCCACCCCGGCTTCTCCACGGGGTTCTTCCGAACCCGCCGGCGTCCCGGGCGTCAATCCCGCCGCCGGGGTGGCTTGGGGTAACCTCCCGCCCGCCGTACAGGAAGAGGTCACCGCCGCACTCAAGTCCGACATGCCCGAGCGGTACAGACGCTTCCTCGAAATCTACTACAAGATCCTGGCCGAAGGAAAATAGCGCATGAAGCGGCTGCTCCTGGCGACACTGTTCATGACGATGACCTCCATCCCCGCGTGGACGGACACACTCTCCCTCGTGGACGGACAGACGTTCTCGGGGACACTCCTCTCCGTCGACACCGCCGGCGAAGTCTCCTGGCGCATCGACGAAGGACGGACCTCCAAAGCCCCCGCCGACGAGATCGAGCGCGTGGAGCTGGCCGCGACCGACAAGTCCGCCTCCGCCGCCTCCGCCTGGCTGATCTGCGCGGATGGCTCGAAACTCCCCGGACGATGCACCGCCACGACGGACGGAAAGATCCGCTGGGAACATCCCTCCCTCGGACGCATGGACGTCCCCCTGGAGGATGCGCGCGTCTACCTTCCCCCGCGCGCCGGACGCAGCCCCGAACAAGCCGACGACGAGCTCGCCAGCCTCCTGGCCAGACTCGGTCAGACCGACACCGTCTACATGACCAATGGCGACTCGACCGGAGGCGTCGTCGAATCCATCGGACCGGAATCCGTCGTCTTCAACTGCAAAGTGGGCAAGCTCACCCTCGCCGCCGGAACCCTGTCCGGCCTCACCTTCTCGCAGACCCTCAAGCCCTGGACCGCACCCGCCGAAACCTGTGCCCGCCTCACCCTGACCGACGGGACCGTCCTCGTGGGCGCGTTGAAGGGCGCTGGCGATAAACTGTCCGTGACGGCCGCCGCCGCAAAGTTCGACGTGACCCGCAAAACCGTTTCAAGCATCGAGATGCTGAACACCAAGCGCGTGTTCCTCTCCGACCTCGAGCCCGCCTACATCAAGGAAACCCCCTACTTCGACCGCGTCTGGAACTGGCAGCGCGACCGCAGCGTCTGGGGACGCGAACTCACCATCGCGGGAATCAAATACCCCAAAGGCATCGGCATGCACGCACGCTGCCAGCTCGACTACGACCTCGCCGGAAAATACCGTGTCTTCCTCACCGACCTCGGCATCGACGCCGAAACCGCTGGCGCCGGCGACTGCGTGGCCGTCGTCTATGGCGACGGAAAACCCCTCACCGAAGCCCTGCGTCTCACCGGAAAGTCAGGCGCACGAAAAATCAAGCTCGACGTCTCCACCATCAAACGCCTCTCGCTCCTCGTGGACTTCGGCGAGAATACCGACGCCGGCGACCACGTCACCTGGGGCAACGCACGACTCGTCCGCAAGTAAGAACACAGACACGGACAGTTATTCAGGAGAGCCCCGGAAATATTCGAGGCTCTTTTTCGGAGAGAGCATCTTGCGACACAAACAGTCAATTGTAGTGGCGATCTTGACGGGCGTCGTGGTAGTCTTTGTGGGGTGGTGGTCAGTACGAGGAATGGGTGGGGGAGTAGACGCTCAGTTGTCACGCATGGTGCCGGAGGAGCAGGAATACTGTCTGCGAGTGCTCTGGCAGATCAAGCCGGATTGGACAAAAGCGCAGGTAACACAGCTTCTCGGGTCGCCTTCGCGGGATATGGGACTCAAGACGAATTGGTGGGTGATTCTGGGAAACAAGAAGGACAGGGTAGGGGTATATTTCACGACATCGGGACTGGCCAGTGAGGTTGTCTTGGACGGCGGGCCGGGACGGTTCTATTATCACCGTCCGGTGACCGATCATCAGGAGTAACGAAGGGTAATGCTGTGCGTCATAGGTTAGGTGCGGGACAGCCGGCGCGTCGTCACCTGCACAAAAGCCCGGAGGAAGATCAATGACTCGGATGTCTCTCTCGGTGGTTGTCGCCGTGCTGCTTCTCGCCCCCGTCACGTTGGCCGCCGAAGCCATCATCATCGACCACACCAGCACCGCCGTGGACGCCGTGCCCGACGACGCCATTGCTGCTGCTGCGAAAATCCGTTCCGTCATGCGTCACTGCTCGATCCTCCAGCACCTCGGCTACAACCGTGACGGGGGGCTCAATCTCCTTCAGGAGCAGAACGCGCGCTACGACCGCACCAACATGAAGTTCCTCGGGCACGGACACCCCGGCGCCGAAGCCGTCATCGACGACTTCCTCCTCGACGACGTCACCTCCGACCTCCCGGGCGGGTTCGTCGAGCACACCAAAGACCTTTACGACGTCTACGGCTACTACCTCTACTATGGCGAAAAGTGGACCTCCGGACTTCCCGATTGGCCCCGCTATCGTGACGCCATGCTCGCCTGCGAAAAGAAGTTCCCCGACAAGCGTTTCATCTGGTGTACCATTTCCGTCCTCGGCAAATACCATCCCGCCGACGAAGCCCGACAGAAGAGGACCGCCGAGTTCAACGACGCCGTCAGACAGTACTGCCGCGAAAACGGCAAGATCCTCTACGATCTCGCCGACATCATGTCACACGATCCCGAAGGCAAGCCCTTCATCCTGAATGGCTACAAGCTCCTCTGTCCCGAATACACCGAGGACAAGATCCACGTCACCACCCCCACCGGAAAAATCCAGCTCGCCAGGGCCTACTGGGTCCTCATGGCCCGTCTCGGAGGCTGGAACCCCAAACCGAAAAAATAGCTCGTCCCCGCTCCCTCATCTCCGTGTTGGCCTTGTGGCTTCTTCTTCGCTGTTTGCCTCCCTTTAGCCGTTGTGATTCGCGTTTCCTTCGCATGCCATTCGCATTTGCCGTTCCCCACTCCCCAACTCGCAACCCCGTGCTCGCCTAGAGGCGACTTCTTCGCGAGT
>CAZVTD010000252.1:0-3697 GCA_964629945.1 uncultured Planctomycetota bacterium
TGAAGTCGAAGCTGCGCAAGCGCCGCCGCCTCCTTCTCCTCCGCCGTCATCTCCTCGAAATCCACGCTCTTCTATGGCGGTGCCCCCATGGCTACGGCGTCGCCTCCCCCGCCACCCTGTGCCGCCGCCATTTCCTTCATCGCTTCCGAAAGATCCGAATACTTCCCCGACACGTCCTCCATCGCCAGTTCCTCGATCTTCAACTGAAGATCGGGCTGTCCCCCCTCCGGCAGCGCCGCCGCCTCCGCCCCGAACTTCATCCCCTCCACCGACTGCTGCGCCATCTCCAGCATCCGGCTCGCAAGGTCCACCATCGACGCCGTTTCGCGCAGCGCCGTCTTCAACTCCTCTTTCGCCGCCTCGAACTGTGTCTCCGTCCGGACCGCCTCCCGCAGAAGTTCCGCGTTCAGCTTCGGCCGCTGCGGACGGACCACGTCGATGTCATCCCGCGCGTCCTCCAGCTTCATGTCCCGCACCATCGCAAGGTCCATCGCACGGACCTCTTTGAACACCTCCGCCACCTTGTCCTCGGTCGCCTTCGCCGTGTCATACAGCGCCGGCGCGTCCATCGTCTCCGTCCGGGGCGACTCCGGCCGCTTGCTCGCAACCGTCGCCGAACCCGCCACCGTCTTCGGCTGACGCTCGATCACCTTCTCCAGCTTCGCGATCGCCTGCTTCTGAGCCTCCACAGCCTTCTGCTGTGCTTGCGACGCCTTCGGCTCGTCCGCCGCGCGGGCCGTTCGACTCTCCTTGAGTTCCTTTTCCAGTGTCGCCAGTCGCTCCTCTTCGTCCGTCACGCCCTTCTCTGCCTGCTTGATCTGCGGCTCTCGGATGTTCGGCTTCGCCTTCGTCGCCTCCAGCGCCTCCTTGCGTTTTTCGAGCGTCGCCTTGCTCGCGTCCACGCGGCTCTGGCGAAGCGTCTCCAAATCCTGAAGCTTCAGCCGTTCGTTGAACGCCTCCTTCGCCGCAAGGTGCGTCTCCTGCGCCTTCGCGTGTTCCGTCTGCGCCGGCGTCACGTCATACGGGACCTGCGCCAGCTTGTTCTGCGCGCGCTCCTGTGCCTGTTCCGCCAGCGCCTGCGCTCGGTCCACCTCTTCCGTCGCCGCGTGCTCCTTCAGCAGCTTCTCCGCCTCTTCCATCTTTTCGACCGCCGACTTCATCTCCTGCAGAGCGTCCTCGGCCGCCGTTTGCGTCCGTTCCGCGTCGAACTTCACGAACTCCTCACCCACCTCCGACTGGAGCTCATAAATCTGTCCCAGGATGATGTCCAGCGTCTCCACGTTCTGACGCAGCGCGTCCGAAGCCTTCATCTCGATCGTATCGGTCAGGTCTTCAAGCTGGCTCGCCGACAGCGTCGGGTTCTCATGCGTCGGCTCGATCGGTTCCGTCAGAATCTTCCGGATCGGTGTGAAATACAGCAGCACCACCAGCGCCACAAGGTGCAGCGCCAGAGACACCGCATACCATCGGCCCCGGCCTCGCTGACGTCCCGACCACAACGGGTTACTTGACGGCGGGTTCACTCTTGGATTTGATCCGGACATTCCTCAATCCCTCGAAATTGCAGAGATCCAGCACCTTGACCACCGACCGAAACGGAGCGTTCTGGTCACCGTCGATCCGAATCCGCCGGCCCGGGTCCTCCTGTGCAACCTCATGGAACTTCTGCTGAAGGTATCCCACCCCCGCCGGCTGCGACCCCAGGTAAAGGTTCCCTTCCCGGTCGATCGACACCACCACCGTCTCACCGGTCGTCGGCGTCTTGAACGCCGCCGCCGATTCCGGAAGGTCCAGCGGCAGTTCCTTCTCGATCTTCTTCAGCGTCGTTGCCACAAGGAAGAAGATCAGCAGCAGGAACACGCAGTCGATCAGAGGCGCCATCTGAACCTCTGGGGTCTCTTCGTCGATTTCCTTGATTCGCATGGTTTCCTCCTCACGCCTTCTTCGACGTCTTGGCGCCGTCTTCCAGATACCAGCTCATGATCAGGTCACTCCCCTCCTCTTCCAGGATGCTCCCGAACAGGCTCACCCGGCTCCGGAAGTAGTGATACATCGCCAGTGCAGGCACCGCGATCACCAGCCCCGCGCCCGTCGTAATCAGCGCCTTCGAAATGTCCGCTCCCAGCATCGACGCGTCTCCAAGGCTCCCCGCCGCCGCCACCTTGTCGAACGCACCGATCATCCCGATCACCGTCCCCAGCAGTCCCAGCATCGGCGAAAGCGTCGCCACCACCGCCAGAGGATACGTCCGCCTCATGTGCGTCTTCAGGTCCCGCGCCGCAACGTCACCCGCAATCATCAACACGTCCGTCATGCTCGAATGACGGTGGCGCGCCACCGCCGCCAGCATCCGCGAAAGCGTGCAAGGCTTCGTCTGCGCCAGCTTGCCCACCTCGTCGTATCGCCCGGCTCGCCACAGCTCGTCCGCCTTCTCCGCCAGCCCCTCAGGAGCAAACACCCTGCGTCGCAACCCCACCAGCCGTTCGATCGTGAACGCCAGACCGAACACCGAGCACGCCGCCAGGAACACCATCGTCCACCCGCCCTGCTTCAGCTTCCGCAGGAACGCCTCCCCCATCGTCAATTCCTTGTCCTCGGTCGTCCCAGGAACCACGGTCCCACCCTCGGACGGCGCCGACACCACCTCGGGCGTCCCCGCCTCCTTGGACGTGTTGCCTTCGGCAGGCTTCTCCACGCCCTCAGCCGCCGTCGACGTCGTCGCCTCTTGCGCCTGAACCTGGACCCAAAAACCCGTCACCATCACCAACACCGCCGTCAGAAAGATCCGGGATGTCATCGCCTTATGACTCCTCAAAAAAGAAAACCCACCATAATAATGCAAACCATCACCTGCCCGACGCGGCGTAATCCCGCCACACTCGCGCCGTTTCCATGTGTTAGGCAAGTCCTGGTTTTATCACACACTTTTTGTGTTCGATAGAACACCACGCCGGGGAACGCATCCCAGGCGTGGCGTTGAATCATCTCTGAAATGACACGGTCGAACCGATGCCGAACCGGCCTCTCACTCGTAGCTTTTCGACCATCCTGCCCGCTCCTGATCATCCGGGAACCGCGTCAGTGCCGTCAACTCTACCGTGCTCCGCTCGTCCGCCTGTCCGGCGTACTTGGCCGATGCGAGGCGAACCCCTCTCACCCGCTCACCCGGTTCCGGACGGAACCCTTCTTCCACGCACGCCAGCACGATGAAGCTCATGTCCGGATGCACGTACGCGAAGCTCGTCACCTCGCCCACCGCCCTCCCCTCGCCGTCCACGATCACATGACCCGATCTCAGCGACTTCTGGCCCTGTCCCTGCAAACGCACAAGACGCCGTTTCGACCGGCTCGTCCGCACCATGTACGCCTGACGCCCGACGAAGAAAGGCACGTGAAAACGAGGCACATACCCATACCCCGCCTCCGTCAGCGAAATCCCCAGCGTCCCTTCCAGCTCGTGACCGAACAGCGGCAGTCCCGCCTCCAGCCGGGTCGAGTCCCGCGCCCCCAGCCCCGCCGCAATCACCCCTCTCTCCTGGCCCGCTTCGAGCGCCGCACCCCAGAACCACTCCAGCTCGCGCGGATGCATCATGATCTCGCACCCCCCCTTCTCCCCCGTGTATCCCGTCCGCGCCACGATCGTCTTCCGCCCGCCCATCTCCACCTCGGCAGCGTCGTTCGCCTTCAGCCGACGCAG
>CAZVTD010000253.1:0-3682 GCA_964629945.1 uncultured Planctomycetota bacterium
GCGAGGAGGGGGCGGGAGAGTTCGGTCGGTTTTTCGGTTCCGACGCCGAAGGCGGAAGAGAAGGGGGACGTGTCGGAGGTGGTTCGGGAATCGGGCGATGCGGGCATGAGGTCGTGTGCGGCGCGGGCGGAGGTGGACAGTCCGCTAGGCTGTCCTTCGAGGAGCGCGGCGACGTTGGCGAGATCGTTGGCGACGTCGCGGGCGAGATTTTCCTGATCGTGGGCTTCCTTTGAGGCTTCGGCGAGTCTGGCGACGAGCTCGCTGAGGGTTTGTTCGAAATGTTTCGGGTCGGATGAAGCGATGGCCTGATCGAGGTTTCGTGCAGCGTCGGCGAGTCCGGGGAGTTTGGTGTCGGAGGCGACCTGGGAGAGTGCGGTGCTGAGCTGTCGGAGCTGGTCGTCGGAGAGCGCGCCGGTGCGATAGGCTTCGGCGAGGTCGAGGACGTGACTTCGTGCGGCGTCGGAGTCGTCGCGTCGGAGATCGGCGAGGAGTTTGTCGAGGACGCCGGCGGGGTCGAGGTTACGCAGGGTGCGGTCGAGGTCCGGGCGCGTGCTGGAGGCGTTGAGCTGTCGGAAACGCTCGCTCAGACGGTCCAGTTCCTGCTGGGCCTGGTCGGGGGTGAGTGCGGTTCGGGCGAGCCTTCCGGCGAGGTCTTCGATTTCGAGACGAATGGCAGTGGTCTGTGAGCCCGGGAGGTCGGGACCGGCGGTGTGAAGACGCCGGGCGACACCGGAGAGGGTCTGGCCGGCCTGGGTGAGGAGCCGGTGGTCGTGTCTGGTTTTGAGGAGTTGGGGGAGCCAGCGAGGCGGGACGAAGGTGAGCGAGAGGAGCAGGAGGAGGCAGAGGGTGGCGGCCGAGAGCGGGGCGGCGAGGGACGGACGGGGGAGGGGACGCTGGAGGGCATCGCGGGCGTCGCGAGCGGCTTCGTCCAGGACGAGAGGTGCGAGACGTCTGGGCGGGTCCTGACGGTGAAGTTCGAGGGCGGTGGCCAGACGCTGTTTGAGGTGGAGGGTTTGGTCGAGGCGACGGGCGGCGCTTTCGAGGGAGGGTCCGAAGAATCCAGAGAGGAGCACAGTGAGGGCGAGGACGAGGGGATAGAAGGCGAGGGTCCAGGGGATGGGGTTCCACGCGGTGAGGGTGAGGACGAGCAATGCGGGGAGGACCAGGGCCAGCGGGTAGAGCCAGGCGAGGAGGAGGAGGCGCGCGAGGAGGTCGCGTCGAAGGAGACGCCGACGGAGGGTGTTGAGGTCGTTGAGGAACGTCGTGTGCGGTTCGGAATGGATCGGTTGTGCGGACATGGTTGTGTCCGAGCGTAGTCGAGCAACCAGCAGAAAGATAACGGTTCTCAGTACATCCGTCGTTTTCGTGAAGACGGAATGCCCATGGCTTTCCGGTATTTGGTGACGGTCCGTCGGGAGACTTCGACGCCCGAGGAGGTGAGTGTTTCGGCGAGTTCCTCGTCGGAGAGGGGATGGCGCTTGTTTTCGTCGTCGATGGTCTGCCGGATACGCTGCTTGATGGAGTTCCAGGAGGCCAGGCTGCCGTCGCCGCCGGCGGTTCCGCCGGTGAAGAAGAATTTCATTTCGAAGATACCCTGGGGGGTCTGCATGTATTTGTCGGCGATGGCGCGGCTGACGGTGGAGACGTGGATGCCGACCTCGCGAGCGATTTCCTGCATGCGGAGGGGTTTGAGCGCTTCGACGCCCTTGGCGAAGAAGTCATGCTGGTGTGCGACCATGGCTCGGGCGACCCTGAGGAGGGTGTGGTGTCTCTGCTGTATGGAGTCGATGAGCCAGCGGGCGGCCTGGATTTTTTTGCGGATGTAGTCGCGTGTTTCGGGAGATCCGGAGTCGTTTCGGAGGAGCCGACGGTAGAAGGGGCTGATGACGAGGTGCGGGAGACGCGTTTCTTCGAGTCGGACCTCGTAGATGCCGTTGTTTTCCTCGACGATGACGTCGGGGAGGATGTAGTTGGGCTCGGAGGTATCGAAGATGGTTCCGGGCTTGGGGTTGAGTGAGAGGACGAGCTCGACGGCGCGCTTGGTCTCTTCGAGGGTGTGTCCGGTGTCCTTGGCGATTTTGGGGAAGCGGTTGGCGCGGATGTCGTCGAGGTGCTCGCGGATGAGGAGCCGGACGAGCTCGGCGTTGGGGACCTCGTCGTCCACCTGGAGGAGGAGGCATTCCTGGAGGTCGCGTGCGGCGATGCCCGGGGGTTCGAGGGACTGTATGACGCGGAGGATGTCGGCGGCTTCGTCCGGGGTGGTCCCGTTGTTCATGGAGGCGATAATGTCCTGGAGGGGGTATTGGAGGTAGCCGTTGTTGTCGAGGTTGAAGATGATGTTTTCGGCGATGTGACGTCGTCGTTCGTCGGATTCCAGGAGAGAGATCTGGTTCATGAGGTGTTCCTGGAGACTGACGCCCCGGGCGGCGGTGTTCTGCATGGCGTCGAGCTTTTTGTCGCGCTCGACGTGCTGGATGCTTCGGGAGGCGGAGGCGCGGGTGAAGTATTCGCGCCAATCCTCGTCGAGGTCGGCCAGTGACGTGGGCTCATCCGCGGCACGCGGCGTTTCGTCGGGCTGGGCGGGCTCGGGTCCGGTCTCGGTTTCGGAGGTTTCCGGTTCGGGCTGCTCGACCTCGAGAACGGGGTTTTCGGTCATCTCGGTGAGCAGGCGCTCTTCGAGAGCCAGGAGGGGCAACTGGAGGATCTCGATGGATTGGATGATCTGCGGAGCGAGCTTCATGCGCTGCTCCATCCGCAGACCAAACGTCTGTTCCATCTTCATCGGGCGTCCTCTTGGACCAGAGACCTATTCCACACGACGACGTCCGGCAAGGGCGTCGGTCAGAATCGTTTTGCTGGCATATTCGAGGGGGCTGCCGCTGGGGATGCCGCGGGCGATCTGGGTGACCTGGACGGGCAGCCCGGAAAGCTTCCGGGTGATGTAGTGTGCGGTGGTGTCGCCTTCCATGGTGGGGTTGAGGGCGAGGATGACCTCTTTGATGCCGTCGCGGGTAATCCGCGTGACGAGAGCGTCGATGGTGAGGTGCTCGGGCTCCATGCCGTCGAGTGGGGCGATGTGTCCACCGAGGACATGATAGAGGCCTCGGTATTGTCCGGTGCGCTCGATGACGACGAGGTCCTTGGGCTGCTCGACGACGCAGACGAGATCGGCCTGTCGGGAGGCGTCGGCACAGATGGGACAGGGGTCGGTTTCGGAGATATTGAAACAGCGGGAACAGCTTCCGAGCTTCTCGGCGACGTCGCGGACGGACTGGGCGAGGGCAAGAACCTCGGCCTTGGGCATTCGCATCACGTGATATGCGAGCCTCTCGGCGGTCTTGGCCCCAATTCCGGGCAATCGTCCCAAGTTCTGCATCAACGTCTCCATCGCTTTGCTGTATCCGCTCACGGGCGCTTCCATTTCGTCTAGTATCGGCTTTCGGTGAAGCCGCGGATGAGGAAAACCCTGCTTCCTTCAACACACAACGCGAATTGCGTCAACGGGTTACGAAATGCCGAGCATGCCGGGGATATCGAGTCCTCCGGTGAGTTTGGCCATCTCGGCCTTGGCCAGCTCGCGGGCTTTTTTTGCCGCCTCGTTGGCGGCGGAAATCATGAGTTCCTGAAGGGTTTCGCGCTCCTCGGGCTTCATCAGCTCGGGGTCGATGGTGAGGGAGATGAG
>CAZVTD010000254.1:0-3674 GCA_964629945.1 uncultured Planctomycetota bacterium
CGCGGAAGATCAAGGCGAACGGGGAGCCGGCGGAATGGATGTACGTGGACACGTGGTATACGCTGGGGCCATTCCCGAACCCGAACCGGGTGAACATCGACCGGGAGTTTCCGCCCGACAGTATTATTGATCTGGACGCGTCGTATCTTGGGAAGAGCGGGCGGGCGATCCGGTGGAAGTTCGTTCAGAGCGAGAACGCGCAGGTGATTCCGGCGGACGCGGAGGAGTATGGGATCTGGTATGCGTACACGGAACTGTATTTCGACGAGGCATGCGACGTGATCATCGCGCTGGGGACGGACGACCGGGGGATCCTGAAGATCAACGGGGTGCCGGTGTGGATCAGCTCGAAGCGTCTGAAGGCGTGGGACGTGGATGAGGTGTGGCGAAAGGTGCACTTCAACAAGGGGGTGAACCGTCTGCTGTTCCGTGTGGAGAACGGCTGGCAGAATATCGCGTTTTCGCTGGTTCTGCGGATGGCGAAGTAGAGGGGGAGGGCATCGGGCGCCGCAGGACGGACACCGGAAACCGAAAAGCGGCAGAGCAGGAAGCGGGAAGCGATTGCGGCTGGAGGGGGATTCCCGATGGGCGGCTTCTCTCAACTGGCAACCGTTTTCGTGACCAGTGAATGGGAAGACTTCGTGATGCTGGCCGTCCCCGCGGCGGTGGTCCTGGTGGTGACGGGGGCGTATCTGTCGAGCCGGAATCGGATTATCGCCGGTCTTCACTATCTCATGTTATCCGCCATCGTGCTCATCAACCTGCGGCTGCTGGCGGCGGGGCAGTGGGCCAGGACCATCTTCCCCACGTATGGCGGTGGCGAACCATTCGTTCCGGAAACCAGGCTGCGGATACGGTTTTTCGGTGCCCTTGCGGTGGACCTGGCGATGCTGCTGGCGCTGGTGTCTCCGCTCATCGCCGGGCGTTCGCGACGACTGGTCCGAAGGATCTTCAAGCGGGGTGCTCCGGAGCCGCTGCAAGATGCCTCGGCGGCATGTGCGATGGAATCGCGTCGGGGGTGGTTCTGTCATCCGATCGTGCGCAAGAGCTGGTTTCCCCTGGTGGTGCTGGGTGTGTGGCTGTTGCTGATGTTCGGGAACCCGCAGTGGTGCCGTCTGATCTACATGTACCAAACCTGCGTCAATCTGAAACAGCCTGAACCGGCGTCGGATTACACGGGACGGTGGAGGGCTTACAGCCTGTTCGGGACGCTGGCGGCCGACGGCTGGATCAAGGACGGCCAGAAGCACGGGACGTGGCAATTCAGGAGCTTTCACCAGAAGCGAACAGAGGACTACAAGGAAGGGAAGCTCGACGGGCTCTGTGTCATCTGGAATGGCCGCGGGGTCAAGGAGATGGAGTGGCACTACACGTCCGGTCTCACGGACGGATTGTGCCGGGACTGGTGGTCGAACGGGAATCCGCTGCAGGAGTACACCGACAAGCAGGGCGTGCATCATGGGCGCTTCAGGAGATGGGACGAAGACGGGAAACTGCTGACGGACTGCATTTACCGGGACGGGAAGATCTGGAGCGGGGTGTATCATAAGAGCGGTTACGAATGGTATGAGCATTACGGTTGGGACCTGTTGGTGATGGATACCTACCGGGAAGGCGTGAAGGACGGGTCGGCGAAGGTGTGGGTCCAGGAGTATGGTCGGCCCGAAGAGGTTCTGGCCGAGGGGACGTGGAAGAACGGGCAGCCTTGGGAGGGCACCGCGCTGACGTTCGAGCATCCTTCGACAGAGGAGTGCCGGTATTGGGTGCGCACGTACCGAGAGGGCAAGGTGCGCGGTCCGGCGCGGCTGTATGCGGGGAGCGGCGTGTACTCCCAAATTGAAGACGGGACTCGGGTGACCTTGGGGCCCAGGGGAGGTGACATGGTCATTATCGCCGAGGGCGACATGGAGGAAATAGGGTTGGAGAACGGTCCTTCGCGTGTTGTGCCGAAGGGGCTGTGGAGGTTTCGTGATGAGAGGCGGCCCGAAACCGTCATCGAGGGGACGTACCGGAACGGCGAGCCCTGGTCGGGCACCTTTCCACGACACGGTCAACAGGGTTGCATCCTGGACGTGTGCACGTTCCGGGACGGCCAACCGCAGGATGGCGTCCACTGTGTGATGTCGGAGGGCGAGGAGGGGGAAGTGGTCGAGTGTTTGTACCAGGGCGGAGAAGCCGTCGGGTCACCCGTTACGAAGAGGGTGGGAACAACGCCGCTGCCTCTGCATTTACAGAAGTAACCGTCGGGTGTTGGCGTCGCCTGAGCATGGGCGGGGAACCGACGGGATCATCACGCAGGCACAAATGGAATGGGGGAAGGCATGAGCCGGCGCACAGGCGTGCACCGGCTCATTGGATTGTGCGGGTCTGCTGACGGTTGAATCACCATCCGAAGTAACGGTAGGGGTCGTCGAACTCCTCGGGCTTGTCGAGATAGAAGCCATCGAGCCAGCGGTCGGGCTGTCCGGCTTGTACGGGCGAGGAGAAACGCTGGAGGAGCGGGGTTGCGGCGGCGACGTTCATGTTGCCGAGGACGCGCGAGACGAGGCTGCTTGTCCGGCGGAAGGTGCGCTTCTGATTGGTGGCCGGGAGTGCGCGGTTCATCTTGAGGTAGTCGAACTGCCAGGGGGCCATCTGAGAGAAGACGACGTTCGCGTCGGGGAGGACAGCGAGGACGCCATCACCGAGGACAGTGGCCCCTTTGGAGATGAGGGGCATGTTCCTGGGGTCGCGGTTCATGAGGTCGGCGGAACCGACGCCCGCGAGGAGTGAGGCGGCGGACTGCGGGGTGAAGACGGTGCAGATGTGCTCCTTGTCGACGGTCGTGATCTTTCCGGGGAACAGGGCGTCGATTTCGGCGGGCTGCAGGCCGAGTGCGAAGAGGTGTCCGCCTGCTTTTGTCCAGGCTTTCAGGGCGTCGGCGTTCTCCTTGAGGACCTGGGCTGAGCCAGCGGCGACAACGAGGACCTGGTCGGGTTTGGGCTGTCCGCCGGCATAGGGGAGCACGGTGAGGCCGGTTTTTTCGAGGTGGGACTTTCCGGCGGGGTCACCGGCGTAGAGGACGGTGCGCTGCGGTGCGCTCTTCCAGTCGGCGACGTATTTGAGGATGTTGGCGACGAGACGTCCGGCGGCGGGGTCCTGTTCGGTCCGGCCGGTGACGTCCATCTGGCAGAGGACCATCATTCCGGCGCCTTCGCGATAGAGCATGAGGGGAGAGAACTGGAGGGAGTAGCCGCCGTCGATGAGCGGGAGGAAGTCGCCATTGGCGGGTTTTTCGATGAGGACGGAGGCGACGGAACCCCAGTTGCCGCAGCGATAGGCCCGTGTGACTTCGATGCCACACCATTTTTTGAGACGCTCACCGGTGCGCGAGCGGATGGTGGAATCGGTGAGTCTGGGCGGGATGAGTGTGGCCTGTCCGCGCCAATCGCGGAGGTTGTCGGAGGAGAGTCCGGCGAGGAGTGGATGGTCCGGGACGCGGGAGAAGGTATCGCGGAGGCCGTATTCTTCGACCCGGAAGCCGAAGCGTTTTTCGAGGACGTCAGCGGTCTGCTCGAACATGATGACGCGGAGTCCGTCGCGGAGTCTGGAGATATCAGGAGCGGGGCCGTCGAGTGTGATGGCCTGCTTACCGACGATGAGGAGGTCGTAGCCGGCCAGGTTCGCGTCGGCGG